>CAYMKW010000011.1:0-39685 GCA_964391365.1 uncultured Microthrixaceae bacterium
GGTACAACAGCTTCAGGTGACTGGGCATCGCTTTCACAAATTGCGCAGCCAGAGCCGGTCCCACACCCGTGTTTTGGCAATCGACCACGATGGTAACGGTGGTACCCGGGGTCATGGCCTGGGGATTCCCGGCCAACGACGCGTTGGACAGGCTGACGATGGCCGAAAAATCCGGCTTGCCGGTGAGCACGTTGGTGCCAGCATATCCCGGGGACATTTCCAGGTCGGGGTTCTGCGCCCAAACCTCGTAGGAATAGGCGGCTCCAGGCGCGAGCCCCGTGTGGGTGAACCCGCTTAACGCTCCCACGTAAATGGGCGTCGTGTACCCGTCGGCCGAGGACATGACCCGGTAGCTATCCGCGCCCCCGGGCGACGGCGGCGACCAGTTGAGTCCCACCAGGTAACCGGGTCCGCTCGACCAGGTGGTGCCACCGGGAGCGACCGCCGGTTCGCTGCCGGCGTCCGCCGAGTTCACCCGGGTGAGTGCGACGGGAACCTGGGATGCATCCGCCGAGGTGTACATCCGCAACCGCTCCTACGGCGGCGCCCCGGGGTCGTGGGTGCTGACGCCGCTGGTGCAGCCCGACGGCACGGCGCTGGCGGTGGTGCGCGGGTGGATCCCGACGGTCGACCCCGACCCGCCCGGACCGCCGTTCCCCGGGGCCGAACCGCCGACGGGCCCGGTGTCGGTGGCGGGCGTCCTGCAGTTCGCCCAGACCCAGGGCGGCTTCGGCGCCGCGGACCCGGCCGAGGGTCGCCTCGAGGTCCTGAGCCGGGTCGACGTCGCCCGGCTCGCCGCCCAGCTGCCCTACCCGCTGGAGCCGGCGTGGGTCCTGCTCGACGCCCAGGACCCGACCCAGGCGACGCCGCTGCCCGCCCGGGTGGCCGTCGAGGTGCCGTCGGCCAGCCAGAACATGTCGTACATGTTCCAGTGGTGGCTGTTCGCCGCCATCGCCGCCGGCGGGTACGTACTGGTGCTCCGACGGCAGGCCCGCTCCCATGCCGCCGGCGGAGCCACCCCGGTCGACGACGACGCTCCCGATGGTGGGGTCGGCGGAGACGTGACCGGTGCGGTCGCCCCGGGCGGAGGTGCGGCCGGTGTCGACTGACGCCGAGCGACCGCCGCCGCCGGTGCGCGACCGGATCATGGCCGCCGCCGTCCGGTGCGCCGAGCGCAGCGGCGTGCGTCGATTCTCGCTGGAGGAGGTCGCCGCCGAGGCCGAGGTGTCCCGCACGACCATCTACCGGCAGTTCCCCGGCGGGCGGGACCAGCTCGTCCAGGAGGCCGCGACCTGGGAGGTGGCCCGGTTCTGGCGGCGCGTCGGTCGGGCCGTGGCCGGCGAGTCCACGCTGGAGGATCGTCTGGTGACGGGGATCATGGTCGGCGCCGACATGATCGCCCGGAGTCGGATCATGGCCGGGCTCGGCGAGGCCGAGTTCGAGGAGCTGGCCGTGGCGCTCCGACCGTCCGACCCACTGGTGCACGGGGTCATCCGTGACGAGCTGCGACGGCTCCTGGCCGCCGAGCAGGCGGACGGTCGAGTGGGGGCAGGCGTCGACCTGGACCGGGCCGCCGACTACCTGACCCGCATGACGCTGTCGGTGCTGGCGAGCCCCGCCGGGGTGGACCTGACCGATCGGTCGGCCACCACGGACCTGGTGCGGACCCAGTTCCTGGGCGGCATCGTCCCCTCCTGACGCGTCTCGGTGCGTTCGGCTCCACATGCGGCGCCGAACGCACCGGAGGGCCTGGAGGCGGCGGGCCGGGGCGACGGATGTCACAGACAGGGCGCGTTGTCAGTGAGACGGATTCGGTCTTATTGTTCCACCCGTGACCGTGACCGTGGCCGTCGGGGGGACCGACCAGTCGAACGCACTGATCGACGAGGCCCTCCCGTCCGTCGACGCCCCGCTCAGCAACGAGGACCGAGCGCTCGAGGCCCTGTTCGACTGCGTGCTGCGTTGGGGTCTGTCCAAGACGACGGTCGACGACGTGGCCCGGGCAGCGGGCATCTCCCGAGCCACCCTCTACCGCCTCTTCCCCGGTGGCAAGGTCGCCATGGTGCAGGCCGGCACCCGCCGGATGGTGACCCAGCTCGCCGATGCCGTGGCCGCCGACCTGCACGAGGCCACCGACCTCGGCGACGCCCTCACCCGGGCGATCGTGTCCGCCCGCCGGTTCCTCTCCGACGATGAGGCGCTCCAGCTCCTCCTCGAGCACGACCCCGCATCGGTGCAGGCGCAACTGGCCCTGGGCAGCTTCGACCAGGTGCTCGACGCCGCCGCCGGCGCCATGGGGTCGGCGCTCGCCCCCTTCGCCGGTTCGGTCGAACGCGGCGCCGCCGCCTCGGTGTGGGCCGCCCGCCTGCTCGTGTCGTACCTGACCGACCCCACCGCCGACGACCTGGGCGACCCCGACGTCGCCGGGCCGCTCGTCCACGACTTCTTCCTGCCCGGGTTCGCCCCGCAGGGGACAGCCAACCATCCACCAACAACCGACCCGGCGAGCACCCCGCCGTCCCAGGAGGTCCACCCGTGAGCATCAACGAGGAACTGACCAACGAGGAGCTGATCGGCCGAGCCGACGTCAACGACCTGGAGGCGATCCTGGCCGTGACGAACACCGACCGTGACGAGGTCATCTCGACGGTCCGGCAGAACTCCGACGCGATCTTCACCTGGGACTACACCAAGGGCGCCCGACCGTCCCTGGACAAGCTCTACGAGAAGGCCAAGGTCTCCATGTGGAACGGCGAGACGGACCTGCCGTGGGACACCGAGGTGGACCAGGAGCAGCTCATCGTCGCCGATGCCGAGCAGAACGCCGCGCAGGGCCTGGGACTGGCCGACTTCGACGTGTCCGGCACGCCGTTCGAGTCCTGGACGGAGTCGCAGTGGATCCAGCTCGGGATCGAGTCGCAGAACTGGACGCTGAGCCAGTTCATGCACGGTGAGCAGGGTGCGCTCATCTGCACGGCGAAGATCGTCGAGACCGTGCCGTGGATCGACGCCAAGTACTACGCCTCCACCCAGGTGATGGACGAGGCCCGTCACGTCGAGGTGTTCGCCAAGTACCTCGACACCAAGCTGTCGGGTTACTACCCGGTGAACGCCCACCTGAAGATGCTGCTCGACGACATCGTGTCCGACAGCCGGTGGGACATGACCTACCTGGGCATGCAGATCATGGTGGAGGGTCTGGCGCTCGCCGCCTTCGGTTTCATGCACCAGATGACGACCGAGCCGCTCCTCAAGCAGCTGCTCCGCTACGTGATGAGCGACGAGGCCCGCCACGTCGCCTTCGGCGTGCTCTCGCTCAAGGAGTTCTACGAGCAGCTCACCGACGCCGAGATGTTCGAGCGGCAGCAGTTCGCGTTCGAGGCCGCGGTCCGCATGCGGGACCGGTTCCTCCAGCAGGAGGTCTGGGAGCGCATGGACGTGCCCGTCCAGGAGGCGATCGAGCTCGTCATGCGGACGCCGACGCGTCAGCTGTTCCAGATGATGCTCTTCTCCAAGATCGTGCCGAACTGCAAGAAGCTCGGTCTCCTGGACCGCAACGACCAGTGGCTGCGTCACCGTTTCGAGGAGATCGGTGTCATCCAGTTCGAGGACTGGGTCGACACCTCCGACGAGTACGAGAACTTCGCCCTCGGCAACGAGATCGGCGCCGTCGCCCACTGAGCCGCCTCGGCCGGCAACTCCAGTCGACACGCCGGGTCCTCGGACCCGGCGTCGTCGCGCCTAGGGTCCGCCCGTGAGCGAACCGACCGGACAGGCCGGTGCCAGCAGGGCGCCGGCCGAGACGCTCCTCGTGCTCCACGCGCTGCGGTTGCGCAACCTGGCCGAGGTCGATGCCATCGCGGCGCGCTTCACGCTCGACCCCGCCCGGGTCGCCGCCTGTCTCGACGAACTGAGTCGGTCCGGCTGGGCGGCCCACCGGGACGGGAGGTTCAGCGGCTGGCGACTCACGTCGGCGGGGCGAACCCACGGCCAGGCCCTGCTCGCCGGCGAGCTCGACCTGTCAGGTTCCCGGGATTCCGTCGAGTCCGACTACGAGGCCTTCCTCGGACTCAACCCGGAGCTGCTGGCGATCTGCACCGACTGGCAGGTGGTCGACACGGCGGACGGTCCGGTCGTCAACGACCACGCTGATCCGGGACGCGACGCAGCCGTCCTGGACCGCCTCGACCGGGTCCACGAGCAGGTCGTTCCGGTCACCCGGTCGCTGGCCGGTAGTCTCTGGCGGTTCCGTGGCTACACCGAGCGGCTGGGTGCCGCACACGAACGGGTTCGGGCCGGGGACCACGAGTGGATCACCGCCCCGTCGATCGACTCGTACCACACGGTGTGGTTCGAACTGCACGAGGACCTCCTGGCCACGCTGGGCCGGGAGCGCAGTCAGGAACGCAGCCGGGAAGCCGGGGAGACCCAGGAGTGATCGTGAACGCAATTGGACCGCAGGACCCGACGACCCGGCAGGTCGTCACGTGAGCGCCCGGTTCGGAAGGGTCGTGACCGCCATGGTCACCCCGTTCGACGAGCGGGGCGAACTCGACCTCGACGCCGCCGCCGAGTTGGCCGACTGGCTGGTCGCGACCGGTTCCGACGGGCTCGTACTGGCCGGAACGACCGGCGAGGGTCCGACCATGAGCGATGCCGAGGCGCTCGCCCTGTTCCGCCGGGTGCGCGAGACGGTCGACGTGCCGCTCCTCGCCGGGACCGGGTCGAACGCCACGGCGCACGCCGTCGAACTCACCCGGATGGCCGCCGAGACCGGTGTCGACGGGGTCCTCAGTGTGACCCCGTACTACAACCGACCATCGCAGGCCGGGATCGAGGCGCACTTCCGGGCGGTCGCCGGAGCGACCGACCTGCCGGTCGTCGTCTACGACATCCCCGTCCGCACGGGGCGCAAGGTGGCGACGGAGACGCTCGTCCGACTGGCCCGGGAGGTCCCGAACGTGGTGGGTGTCAAGGATGCGGCGGGCGACCCGGCCGAGACCGCCCGGCTGATGGCGCAGGTGCGCAGCGACTTCGAGCTGTACAGCGGCGACGACGCCGCGACGCTGCCGCTGATCGCCGTCGGCGCCGTCGGGGTGATCTCCGTCGCATCGCACTGGGTGGCCCGGCAGTTCGGCGAGATGTTCGACGCGGCCGAGCGGGGTGACCTGGCCGCCGCCCGGCGGATCAACGCCACGCTGGTCCCCTCATTCGACTTCGAGACCGGCGACGACGCCCCGAACCCGATCCCGACCAAGGCGCTGCTCGGCGTCCTCGGACTGCGGGTCGGCGAGTGCCGGCCGCCGATGGGCCCGGCGCCCGACGGGCTCGCCACCCGGGCCCGCGCCGTCCTGGACGGGTTGGGCTGAACCATGGCTGCACCGGTCCACGTCACGTTCCTCGGCGGTCTCGGCGACATCGGCCGCAACTGCGCCGTGCTCGAGCAGGAGGGGTCGCTCCTCCTGATCGACTGCGGGATCATGTTCCCCGACACCGACATGCTCGGTGTCGACGTCGTCCTGCCCGACTTCTCCTGGCTGCTCGAGCGGGCCGACGACATCGTCGGCTGCGTCGCCACGCACGGTCACGAGGACCACGTCGGCGGGCTCTCGTACCTGCTGCGAGAGGCCGAGTTCCCGGTGTTCGGCTCCGAACTCACCCTGGGCCTGGCCCGAGGTCGCATCGAGGAGGCCGGGCTGCTCAAGCGCACCGACCTGACGCCGGTCGCCGACGGCGAGGTCTGGGAGATCGGCCCGTTCGACGTCGAGTTCATCCCGACCACCCACTCGGTGCCCCAGGCGTTCGCCACGGCGTACCACACGTCCCAGGGGACGATCCTGCACTCGGGCGACTTCAAGATCGACCTGACGCCGGTCGACCACCGGCTCACCGACCTGGCGCACATCGGCGCCCTCGCCGACACCGACGGGATCCGACTCCTCCTGGCGGACTCCACCAATGCCGACCAGCCGGGGCACTCGCGTTCGGAGTCGAGCGTTGGCGAGGTGCTCTACAACCTGATGCACCACCAGGAGGGCCGTCGGGTCGTCGTGGCGTGCTTCGCCAGCCACATCCACCGGATCCAGCAGCTCGCCGACGCCGCAGTGGCGTTCGGTCGCGTCATCGCCCCGCTCGGCCGGTCCATGCGGCGCAACGTGACCATGGCCCGCGAGCTCGGGTTGCTCCAGATCCCCGACCGGGCGCTGATCGCTGCCGAGAAGATCGGTGACCACGACCCCGCCAAGGTCATGGTGATCTGCACCGGATCCCAGGGTGAGCCGATGTCGGCGCTCGCCCAGCTGGCCACCGGCGACAACCGGTTCCTGGCCCTCACGGACGACGACACGGTCATCCTCAGCTCGCACCCGATCCCCGGCAACGAGCACGCCGTGACCCGGGTGATCGACAACCTGTTCCGGCTCGGCGCCGACGTGGTGCACTCCGGCATCTCCGACGTCCACGCCACCGGCCACGCCAAGCGGGAGGAGCTGAAGCTCTACCAGTCGATCGTGCAGCCGGAGTGGTTCGTTCCGGTCCACGGCGAGTACCACCACCTGGTGGCCCACGCCCGGATCGCCGAGCTCATGGGCGTGCCGAGCGAGAACATCCTGGTGGCCGAGGACGGCGACCGGCTCGTGCTCGACGACGAGGGGCTGCGCAAGGCCGGCACGGTCCCGGCCGACTACGTGTACGTCCACGGAACGGTGGGCGACGTGAGCACCAACGTGCTCGCCGACCGGCAGGTGCTGTCCCGGGAGGGGTTGGTGTCGGTGATCGTGTGCGTGGACCGGAAGGGGGCGCTCGTGGCCGGACCCGAGGTGGCGACCCGGGGCTGGGTCCACTCCGGCGACTCGGCGGCGCTGATCGCCGAGCTGTCCGAGCGTGTGGGCGGCGCGGTGCGTGACGCACTGGCCAGTGGCAGGCCGAACGACCAGGAGCTCGCCAAGGTGATCCGTCGGTCGGCCGGGTCGTTCGTCTCGGATCGCACCCGGCGTCGACCGGTGATCGTCCCCGTCGTCCTCCGCAGCTGACAGCGCCCCCGCCCCGCTCGCACCACAGAGCGGGGCAGTGGGCAGGGCGGTAGGCAGGGGGGGCGACGGATGTCACGTTGGCAACGGTGGCCGTCGACGGTCCCCGTGGGGGAACCTGAGGGCCCGCGGTCCGACCCGACACGTCCGGCCGGGACCCTCGGAGGCGCAGGTGTTCGCTCGACTCGGTGAGTTCTGTGTGAGGCGTCGCGGCTGGGTCGTCGTTGCGTGGGTCGTGGTGCTCGTTCTGGGCGGTGCCGCCAGTGGCGCGGTGGGAGACGACTTCCGCAGCGAGTTCGGCCTGCCGGACGTCGAGAGCAAGGCCGGGTTCGACATCCTCCAGTCGTCCTTCGGCGGTCAGGGCGCCGGCGAGACCGGCAACATCGTCTTCGAGTCGACCGACGGGTTCTCCGACGCAGAGCGGGCGGCCGCCACCGAGTTCCTGGACCGCGTCGCCGCCCTGGACCGCACGACCGTCGTGTCGCCGTTCGCCCCCGGCGGTGAGGTGCAGATCTCGCCGGTGCCCGGCGTGGCCGGCACGATCGCCTTCGCCACCGTCGAGGTCGAGGGCGAACTCGACCGGGACGAGGCCGAGGAGTTCGGCGCCCGCATCGCCGAGCTGGCCCCCCAGGTGGACGGGCTCCGCATCGAGTTCGGTGGCGCCATGTTCGCCCAGTTCGAGCCGCCCGCATCGGAGCTGCTCGGTCTGGCGTTCGCCATCGTCATCCTGATCCTGGCGTTCGGCTCGGTGCTCGCCATGGGGCTCCCCATCGGCGTGGCGCTCGGCGGGATCGGCGTCGGGTCGGTGCTGTTGGTGCTCCTGTCGAACGTGATGTCCATGCCGGACTTCGCGACGACGCTCGGGATCATGATCGGGCTCGGCGTCGGGATCGACTACGCCCTGTTCATCGTCACCCGTTACCGGGAGCAGCTCCGTGAGGGGCACTCGGTGACCGAGGCGGTGTCGATCGCGATCGACACCTCGGGTCGGGCCGTGACGTTCGCCGGTCTGACCGTGGTGATCTCGCTGCTCGGGATGCTGCTGATGAACGTGAGCTTCGTCACCGGCCTGGGTGTGGGTGCGGCGGTGGTGGTGACGGTGACGATGGTGGCCTCGCTCACGTTGCTCCCGGCGCTGCTGGGATTCGCCGGCGAGCGGGTGAACCGGACGCACTGGCGTGGGCTGATCGCGGCCGGTCTCGTGGCGGTCGGACTCATCGGCGCCGGTCTCTCGGTCCAGCCGTTGCTGGTCGGGTTCCCACTGGCTGTGATCGTGCTGATCGCCGGCTTCTTCGTCCCGCTCCTGAAGCGTGAGGTGCCGACCCCGGCCCCCAAGCCGCTCGAGCAGACCGTCGCCTACCGGTGGAGCCGACTGGTGCAGCGCCGGCCGTGGCTGATGGCGACCGGCGCCACGCTGGTGCTCCTCATCCTCGCCATCCCCGTGCTGGGACTCCGGTTGGGTTTCGCCGACGAGAGCAACGATCCGCCGGACGCAACGACCCGTCAGGCCTACGACCTGCTGGCCGCCGGGTTCGGCCCGGGGTTCAACGGTCCGCTCACGCTGGTGGCGGAACTTCCCGACGGCACCACGCCCGAGGACCTGGCCGAGGTGAGCGCTGCGGTCGCAGCCGACCCGGGTGTCGCCTTCGCCACACCGGCCATCCCCAACGATCCGGCGGCTCCGACGGCAGTCGTGTGGCGGGTGTTCCCGACGACCGCCCCCCAGGACGCCGCCACCACCGAACTGGTCCAGCGCCTGCGCAGCGACGTGCTGCCGGCCGCCGAGGGGTCGACGGGAGCCGAGGTGCTCGTCACCGGGTTCGTGGCGGTGACGGTCGACTTCGCCGACTACCTGGCCGGCCGCCTCGTCCTGTTCTTCGCCGTCGTGCTCGCCCTGTCGTTCCTGTTGCTCATGGTGGTGTTCCGGTCGCTGCTGGTGCCGCTCAAGGCGGTCGTCATGAACCTGCTGAGCATCGGTGCGGCCTACGGCGTGCTGGTGGCCGTGTTCCAGTGGGGCTGGCTGAAGGGGCTGGTCGGCGTCGAGCCGGCGCCCATCGAGCCGTTCATCCCGATGATGCTGTTCGCCATCGTCTTCGGCCTGTCCATGGACTACGAGGTCTTCCTGTTGTCCCGGGTGCGGGAGGAGTGGCTCCGCACGGGCGACAGCAGTCGTTCGGTCGCCGACGGCCTGGCGGCCACCGCCCGGGTCATCACGGCGGCCGCGGCGATCATGGTGTTCGTCTTCGGTTCGTTCCTGCTGGAGGAGGCCCGCCCGATCAAGCTCTTCGGTCTGGGTCTGGCCCTGGCGGTCCTCCTGGACGCCACGATCGTCCGCCTGCTGCTCGTCCCGGCGACGATGGAACTGCTCGGGGATCGCAACTGGTGGCTCCCGAAGTGGTTGGACCGCCTGCTGCCGACCCTGCACGTCGAGGGGCCGGCCGAGTCGGCCACGGTGCGTGACGGTGACGCCGAGGCTGACGACGCCGGGCCGGACGACCCGCAGGTCGGCGAGCGGGAGCTCGAGCCGGTCGGCTGACCGGTCGAGGGGCCCTGCCCCGTCAACGGATCGGGCGTCGCTCCGGGCCGGCGCCCACTCGGGGTGGTCGGTCGGACTGGTTCCGCCACCGCCGGCGTGCCGGCCGGTAGCGTGGGGGAGCCGTGGCCACCAGAACCCCCCAGTCCGCCCGGTCGTCGAGTCGATCCTCCCGCAGTGGTTCGGGCCGGTCGACCCGTTCGAACCCTCAACGCCCGCGGTCCTCGTCGCGTCCGACCTCGAAGTCGTCGGGCACCCGGTCGGCGAAGCCGTCGAAGGGCTCGACGTCGTCCAGGTCCCGGACGGCGGTCGCCCGGAACACGTCGACACCCTGGGCCCTCCTGTTCGACGGCCACGGCCACGACGTGCTCGGGGTCGCCTGTCTGCTCGTCGCCGTCCTCGTCGCCCTCGGTGTCTGGCTCGGTGCGGCCGGCCCCCTCGGCGCCGGCCTGGAGACGCTGACCCTGGGGCTCGTCGGCGTGTACGCCGTCGTCGTCCCGGTCGTCCTGGTGATCGTGGGCGTGCTGCTCATCCGGGGCCGCCAGCCGCAGGGTCCGACGACCCCACAGCGGAGCGGGCGTCGCAGCGCCGCGTCGGCGGACGCGGAGCCGACCGACGCCGACGGCACCGCCGTGATGGACCTGCCGGTCGACCGCACCCCGGCCCGGGTGGCCGGTGCCGTGCTGGCCGCCGTCGTCCTGCTCGGTGTGGCACACCTGCTCGCCGGCCAGGACCTCACGGTCGAGGCCGACGGCATGGACGCGTTCGCCGGTGCCGGTGGACTGTTCGGCGCTGCGATCGGCGTCCCGCTCGTGAGCGTGGTCGGCCAGTGGGGTGCCTGGGCCGTGCTCGTCGCCCTGGCGGTGCTCGCCGTGGCGCTCCTGAGCGGCCGGCCCGTCCGGCAGCTGGCCCTGCAGGCCGCCCGGGGGTTCCGTCCGGCGGTCGAGGCGGTCGTGTCGTGGCTGCGCCAGCTGTTCGTGGTCGGTGGCTCGCGTGACGACGCCGCACCGGCGGTGAGCCTGTACGACCAGGACGCTGCCGGGGGCGGGCCCCGTCGCCGGCCCGCCCGCCGGACCCCGGCGGCGGACGCCGGTGCTGACGCCGGCGCGGACGATCAGGACACGACCGCTGACGCCGATGCGGCCCCGGCCCCGTCGGCGCCGGCCGCCGTCGCCCCCGGCCCGAGCGTGCCCGTGCCCACCGGTCCGGCCGAGCAGCTCGAGATCGACCTGCCGCCGGGTGCCGCCGGGTCGTCGTGGAAGCTCCCACCGGCGAACTCGTTGTCGTTGTCGCCCCGGGCGACGGTGGACACGAAGGCGGTCGAGCAGCGGGGCCATCAGCTGGAGGCGGCGCTCGCCGAGCACGGGGTCGAGACCCGGCTGGTCGGCATGGTCGTCGGTCCCACGGTCACCCGCTACGAGCTCGAACTGGGTGTCGGCGTGAAGGTCGCCCGGGTCACGACGCTCGCCAAGGACATCGCCTACGCGCTCGCCTCGCCGGACGTGCGCATCCTGGCGCCGATCCCGGGTCGTCAGGCGATCGGGATCGAGGTCCCCAACGAGGACCGCAAGGTGGTCAACCTCGGCGACATCCTGAGCTCTCCCGAGGCCAGGTCGGCCACGCACCCGCTCGAGGTCGGTGTCGGCCGGGACATCACGGGCAGCGCCGTGATGATGAACCTGTCCGAGATGCCGCACCTGCTGATCGCCGGTCAGACCGGTGCGGGCAAGTCGAGCTGCATCAACTCGATCATCACCTCGGTGATGATGCGCTCGACGCCCGACCAGCTGCGCCTGATCCTGGTGGACCCCAAGCGGGTGGAGCTCACCCAGTACAACCGGATCCCGCACTTGCTGACCCAGGTCGTGACCGACCCGCGCAAGGCCTCCAACGCCCTGAACTGGGCGGTCAAGGAGATGGACCGTCGCTACGACGTGCTCTCCGACGTCGGCGCCCGGGACATCGGCAGCTACAACGCCTCCTTCGACGCCGGCGAGCTGCAGCCGGGTCCGGGCGAGGAGCGCGAGTTCCAGCGGATGACGTACATCCTGATCGTCGTCGACGAGCTCAACGACCTGATGATGACGGCGCCCCGCGACGTGGAGGATGCGATCTGCCGCATCGCCCAGAAGGCCCGGGCGGTGGGGATCCACCTGGTGATCGCCACGCAACGGCCGTCGGTGAACGTCATCACGGGAACGATCAAGGCGAACATCCCGGCGCGGCTGGCCTTCGCCGTCGCCTCCGCCACCGACTCCAAGGTGATCCTGGACACGCCCGGTGCCGAGCGGCTGGTGGGCAAGGGCGACATGCTGCTGATCGGCTCCGGATCGTCGGTTCCGCACCGGATCCAGGGCGCCTGGGTGGACGAGAAGGAGGTGGCGGCCATCGCCGCGTTCTGGCGCCGTCAGGCGCCGGCGGTCGAGGCGGCGGTGACCGACGACGTCCAGGGTGACCAGCACGCCGCCGGACCGGGTGGCGGCCAGGGCGGCGGGTCCGGCGGTGGGGGAGCCGGTGACGACGACACGTTGCTGGAGCAGGCCATGGACCTGGTGGTCACCGAGCAGCTGGGGTCGACCTCCATGCTGCAGCGGCGCCTGAAGGTCGGTTTCGCCCGGGCGGGCCGGCTCATGGACCTGCTGGAGCAGCGCGGCGTGGTCGGTCCGTCCGAGGGTTCCAAGGCGCGGGCGGTGCTGATCACCCCCGAGGAACTCGCGGCCATGCGGGGCGGATCGGCTCCGGTCGACACCGCCGGGGACTCGCTCGAGTCCGACCCGTTCTGAGGGGACCAGGTGCCGCAGAAGGACTACACAGCCGGGTCGATCGTCATCCACTGGGACAGCGACCTCTGCATCCACTCGGCGAACTGCATCCGGGCCCTGCCCGCGGTCTTCGACACCGCGGCCCGTCCGTGGATCCAGCCCGGTGACACCCCGGCGGACGACCTGGCCCTCGCCGTCGACCAGTGCCCCAGTCGGGCGCTGACCTACACCCGGTCCGACGGCGGGGTGGAGGGCCCCGGCGCCCGTCGCGATGCCGACGGGACCGATGGGGCGTCGGCCGACCTCGCCGAGGGCGCGTTCACCGTCCACGTCAAGCCCGATGGTCCGCTGGCGGTCACGGGCCCCGTCCGGGTGCTCGACACCGACGGCAACCTGCTCGCGGCCGGCGATCGGGTGTTCCTGTGTCGGTGCGGAGCATCGGGACGCAAGCCGGTCTGCGACGGCTCCCACAAGCGCAGCGGCTTTCGCGGCTGAGCGGCCGACGGCGTCGTTCGGCTCCGAGCGGCACCCGGTCCCACCCGCCGACCCGTAACCTTCCCGACCGTGCCGTCGTACTGGGTCGAGACACTGGGGTGCCCCAAGAACGAGGTGGACTCCGACGTCATCGAGGGGTCGCTGCGGGCTGACGGTCTGGAACGGGCGGGGAGCGCCGACGAGGCCGACCTGGTCGTCGTCAACACCTGCGCCTTCGTGGAGGCGGCCCGGGAGGAGAGCGTCTCGGTCGTCCTCGACCTGGCCGACCGCCGGCGTGACGGGGCCCGACTGGTGGTGACGGGCTGCATGGCCGAGCGCTACGGCGGGGAACTCGCCGACGCCCTCCCCGAGGTCGACGCCGTGGTCGGTTTCGCCGGACAGGTCGCCCTCGGGGGAGGGCACGACACCGGTGCTGCCGCAGCCGCGACGTCGGTCGCCGCACCGGTGCGACGCCGTAGCGGTGCGGACGGTCCGGCCGTCCCGTCGACACCGGCGCTCGACCTGTCGCACGTCCTTCGGGGCCCGTCGTCGACCCCGTGGGCCTACGTGAAGGTCGCCGAGGGCTGCGACAAGGCGTGCGGGTTCTGCGCCATCCCGTCGTTCCGGGGTCCCCAACGATCCCGTCCGATCGACGACGTGCTGGCCGAGGTGGATCGGCTGCAGATCCGTGAGGCGGTCCTGGTCGCCCAGGACCTGGCCGCCTACGGCCGGGACCGCACGGCCGCCGAGCCGGGCGGACGTCGGATCGTCGAACTGGTCCGGGCCGTGTCGGCGCAGGTGCCGTGGGTCCGCCTGCTCTACCTGTACCCGTCGGAGCTCACCGACGAGCTCCTCGAACTCGTTGCCGGCGGGCCCGTGCCCTACTTCGACCTGTCGCTGCAGCACGTGTCGGCGCCACTCGTGCGGGCCATGCGCCGCTGGGGCGACGGCGAGCGCTTCCTGGAGCGGATCGAACGGATCCGCTCCCTGCGCCCGGACCCCGCGCTGCGGTCCAACTTCATCGTCGGCTACCCCGGCGAGACCGAGGAGGACCACCTGGAGCTGCTCGGGTTCCTGGAGGCGGCCCGCCTCGACTGGTGCGGGTTCTTCGCCTACTCGCCCGAGGACGGCACGCACGCGGCCGGGCTCGACGGTCGGGTGGACGACGAACTGGTCCGGCTGCGGCTGCGGGAGCTCGGCGAGGTCCAGGACCGGATCACCGCCGAGCGACGCGATGCGCTCGTCGGAACCCGGGTCGAGGTCCTGGTCGATGCGCCCGGCCGGGCCCGGAGCCACCGCGAGGCACCGGAGATCGACGGGGTCATCCACGTCCCGGCGACGCTCGAGGTCGGGGGCTTCCACCGGGTGCGGGTCACCGCCGCCGAGGGACCCGACCTGCGGGCCGAGCCGTGAGCGCCACCGAGCCGGACCGGGGGACCACCTTCGGGCCGTCCGCGCTCCTGACCCCGGCGAACGCGATCACCCTGGTGCGGCTCCTGCTGGCGCCGCTGGTGTTCTGGTTGATCGCCGAGCGGGAATCGGGCTGGTGGGTGTTCGTCCTGTGGGTCGCCATCACCGCCTCCGACAGCCTCGACGGGTACCTGGCGCGTCGGCAGGGGACGACCCGGTCCGGGGCCTTCCTGGATCCGCTGGCCGACAAGGTGCTCGCCCTGGGCGGCCTGTGGACGGTCGTCGTGGCCGGCCGGTTCTGGTGGGTGCCCGTGGCGCTCATCACCCTGCGGGAGCTGCTGATCAGCGGGTTCCGGAGCTACTGGGGCCGCCGGGGCCTGTCGGTGCCGGCCTCGCAGGTGGCCAAGGTCAAGACGTTCCTGCAGTTCTCATCGGTCACGCTCGTGGTGTTCCCGCTCACGACCGACCTGACCTGGATGGCCGACACGGTGCTCTGGGCCGCCGTCGTCGTGGCCTGGTTGAGTGCCGCCCAGTACGTCCGGGCCGGCTCACGGGCCACCTCGACCACCGGCTCGGTCTGAGCGTCCGGGGCCGCGGGGTAGCGTCCGGCCGTGCGCTGTGAGATCGTCGCCATCGGAACCGAGCTCCTGCTGGGGCAGATCACCGACACGAACTCGTCGTGGATCGGCGAGCAGCTGGCGCTGGCGGGGATCGACTCGTTCTTCCAGACCAAGGTCGGCGACAACCTGGACCGGATCGTGGACGCGCTCGAGCTGGCGTTGTCCCGCAGCGACGCCGTCATCTGCTGCGGTGGGCTGGGGCCGACCCAGGACGATCTGACCCGCCGGGCGATCGCCACGGTGATGGGTGTGGCCCTGGTGTCCGACGAGGCGATGGAGGAGCACATCATCGGGTTGTTCTCCGGTCGGGGACGGTCGATGCCCGCCAACAACCTGCGTCAGGCGGAGCTGCCGGAGGGAGCGTCGTTCATCGAGCAGATGCCGGGTACGGCGCCGGGGCTGGTCTGTCCCCTCAGCCGGACCGCGGCGGACGGCACGAACCGCGACCTGGTCGTCTACGCCGTGCCCGGAGTGCCCTGGGAGATGCGCGAGATGATCGCCGGGACCGTGCTGCCCGACCTGCAGCGCCGGGCGGGGATCACGGCGGCGATCCGCAGCCGGACGCTGCGGACCTGGGGCGAGTCGGAGTCCCGGCTCGCCGAGCTGCTCGCCGGTCGCATCGACGAGCTCGACCGCACCGGCGGTGCGACACTCGCGTTCCTCGCCTCGGGCATCGAGGGCCTGAAGGTGCGGATCACCGCCAAGGCGCCGACCGCCGAGGAGGCGGACGCCCTGCTCGCCGACGAGGAGGCTCAGGTCCGGGCCCTGCTCGGCCCGCTCGTGTTCGGCGTGGACGACGACACCATGGAGTCGGTCACGCTCGACCTGCTGAAGGAGCGGGGCCTCACGCTCGCGGTGGCCGAGTCGCTCACCGGAGGCATGGTCGGCTCCCGGATCTGCGACGTCCCGGGGGCCGGCGACGTGTTCGTCGGAGGGGTCGTGTCCTACGCCAGTCGGATCAAGTTCGACGTGCTCGGGGTGCCGGAGGGTCCGGTCGTGACCACCGACGCCGCCGTGGCCATGGCCCACGGGGTGCGGCGGGCGCTCGGCGCGGACGTCGGCCTGGCGGCGACCGGGGTGGCGGGACCCGAGGAACAGGAGGGCCGGCCGGCGGGCACCGTCTGCCTGGCGGTCGTCGTCGGGGAGCCCGGTTCGGGCGCCCGGATCGGCGCTGGGGGACCGGACGAGGGTCCGCCGCCGCACGTCGAGTCCGTGGAGCTCCGCCTGCCCGGGGGCCGCCGTCAGGTTCGGGAGTTCAGCGTGATCACGCTCCTCGGGCTGCTCCGCCGGTACCTCGCCGACCTCGACGACCCGGCCGGGCATCCGGACTGAGCGCCGGTCCGGCGATCCGGGGATCCCGGACGATCACCGCCGAATCCCCCGAGCGCGACCCGGCCGACGCGCGCGATACTCGTCCTCCGAATCACACCCGTGTGGTTCGCTGACCCCAACCACCGGAAGAATCCCAGCCGAGCCGGAGAGGAGCCCCGGGTGCCGAGTTCGTTCGTCCACCTCCACCAGCACACCGAGTACTCCATGCTCGACGGGGCCTCCCGGATCGGGGACGTGGTGGCGGCGGCGGTCCGGGACGGCCAGCCCGCCATGGGGATCACGGACCACGGCAACATGTACGGGGTCCTCGACTTCTACCAGGAGTGCAACGCCCAGGGCATCAAGCCGATCATCGGCAGCGAGCTCTACATGGCCTACGAGGACCGGGCCGAGCGGCTCCAGCAGCGGGGGAGCCGGGTGGACGACTCCGGCGGTGCGGTGGAGGGCGGCAGGAAGGCCTACTACCACCTGACCACCCTGGTGGAGAACCGGACCGGCTACCGCAACCTCATCCAGTTGTCCTCGCGAGCGTTCCTGGAGGGCTACTACCGCAAGCCCAAGGTCGACTGGGACCTGCTCGCCCAGCACTCCGAGGGGCTCATCGTCACGACCGGCTGCCTGGGGGGCCACGTCCTGCAGGCCATGATGAACGAGGGCTTCGACGCCGCCTGTGAGAAGGCGGGCCGGCTCCTCGACATCTTCGGTCGCGACCACCTCTTCGTCGAGCTGCAGGACCACGGGATCGACGATCAGCAGCGCACCAACCCCATGCTGGTCCGGCTCGCCAACCGGCTGCGGCTCCCGCTGCTGGCGACGAACGACAGCCACTACGTCAACCAGCACGATGCCGTGGCCCACGACGCCCTCCTCTGCGTCCAGACCGGTTCCCTGCGCAGCGACCCCGACCGGTTCCGGTTCCATGGCGACCAGCACTACGTGAAGTCCGCCGTCGAGATGCGCTCGCTCTTCGGCGAGCTGCCTTCGGCCTGCGACAACACCCTGTGGATCGCCGAGCGGTGCGGCCTCGAGATCGAGTTCGGCAAGCCGCAGCTGCCCTAGTTCCCGCTGCCCGAGGGGTTCGCCGACGACACGGCCTACCTGGAGCACCTGACGTTCGAGGGCGCCCGGGCCCGCTGGGGCGAGCAGCTCGCCGACGACGTCGTCGAGCGGCTCGTCTACGAGCTCCGGGTCATCGCCGACATGGGGTTCAGCTCGTACTTCCTCATCGTCTGGGACCTGATCCGCCACGCCCGCAACACGGGGATCCGGGTCGGTCCGGGCCGTGGCTCCGCCGCCGGGTGCGCGGTCGCCTACTGCCTCCGCATCACCGACCTGGACCCGATCCGCTACGACCTCCTCTTCGAACGGTTCCTGAACCCCAGCCGGATCTCGATGCCGGACATCGACATGGACTTCGACTCCCGCTACCGGGACGAGATGATCCGCTACGCGGCCGAGCGGTACGGACGCGACCACGTGGCGCAGATCGTGACGTTCTCCACCATCAAGGCGCGGGCGGCGGTCCGCGACGCGGCCCGGGTGCTCGGCCTGCCCTACGCGGTGGGGGACCGCGTCGCCAAGGCCATGCCGCCCCTGACCATGGGTCGGGACACCCCCCTCCACGCCTGCCTGGAGAAGGACGACAAGTACGCCGACGGCTTCGCCCGGGCCGCCGAGCTGCGAGAGATGTACGCCTCGGACCCCGACGCCAAGGAGGTGATCGACGTCGCCCGGGGGCTCGAGGGTCTGCGCCGCGGTGACGGGATCCACGCCGCAGCGGTGGTGATCACCCGGGAGCCGCTGACCGAGTACCTGCCCGTCCAGCGCAAGCCCGAGGCCGGCCAGGACCCCGAGGACGCCCCCGTCGTCACCCAGTACGAGATGCACGGCGTCGAGGACCTCGGCCTGTTGAAGATGGACTTCCTGGGCCTGCGCAACCTGGACGTCATCACCGACACGCTCGAGTTGATCCGCGAGCGTCGCGGCGAGGACGTGGACATCGACTCGGTCCCCCTCGACGACGATCCGACGTTCGAGCTCCTGCGGCGGGCCGAGACCATCGGCGTGTTCCAGCTCGAGGGCACCCAGATGCGGAACCTGATCCGCTCGCTGGCCCCCACCGAGTTCGAGGACGTCGCCGCGCTCGTGGCGCTCTACCGGCCGGGGCCCATGGCGGCGAACATGCACACCGACTACGCCGACCGCAAGAACGGCCGGCAGGAGGTCAGCTACCTCCACGCCGACGCCGAGGACATCCTCGGCGAGACCTACGGCCTGTGCATCTATCAGGAAGGAATCATGCGGATCGCCCAGCGATTCGCGTCGTACTCGCTGGCCGATGCCGACAACCTCCGGAAGGCCTGCGGCAAGAAGGACCGGGCCAAGATCGCTGCCGAGCGGGTCAAGTTCATCGACGGGTGCGAGGCCACCGGGTACGGCCGGCAGCTCGGCGAGCAGTGGTTCGACATCATCGAGCCGTTCGCCGACTACGCGTTCAACAAGTCGCACAGCTACGGCTACGGCTACGTCGCCTACCAGACCGCCTACCTCAAGGCGAACTACCCGGCGGAGTACCTCTCGGCGCTGCTGACGAGCGTCAAGACCAACCTGGAAAAGGCCGCCGTCTACCTGGCCGAGTGCCGGGCCATGGGCATCGAGGTGCTGGTGCCGGACGTGAACCGGTCGGCCTCGGACTTCACGCCGATCAGCACGGTGGGCGACGACGGGGTCGAACGGGAGCAGATCCTCTTCGGTCTCTCTGCGGTGCGGAACGTCGGCGAGGCGCTCGTCGAGATGATCGTCGAGGAACGCAACGCCAACGGGCCGTTCGACGACTTCCAGGACTTCGCCGAGCGGGTCAACACCCAGGTCCTGAACCGCAAGACGATCGAGTCGCTCATCAAGGCGGGTGCGTTCGACTCGATGGGTCATCCCCGTCAGGGGCTCCTCGCCGTGTTCCAGCAGATCGCCGACGCCACGGTGGCCCGCCGCAAGGAGCACGACATGGGGGTCATGTCGCTGTTCGGCGCCAGTGACGACGGACCCGTGTTCGACGAGCGCGTCCCGGTTCCGGATCTGGAGTTCGACAAGAAGCAGCGGCTCGTGTTCGAGAAGGAGATGCTCGGCCTGTACGTCTCGGACCACCCGCTGATGGGTGCCGAGCAGGCGCTCGCCAAGCGGACCGACTGCGGCATCGCCGACCTGGAGGAGGCCGCCGACGGGGACCGGCGCACCATCGGCGGCGTGGTCACGAACCTGTCGAAGCGGTGGACCAAGCGGGGCGAACTCATGGCGACGTTCACGCTCGAGGACCTGCGCAGCAGCATCGAGGTGATGGTCTTCCCGAAGATGATGGCCGAGGTCGGCCACCTCCTCGCCGACGACGTGATCGTGATCACCAGCGGTCGGATCGACCGGCGGGACGACACCCCCAAGCTGGTGCCGCTCGAGGTGTCGGTCTTCGAGCCGGTCGTGGACGCCTCGCCACCACTCCGGCTGCAGCTCAGCTCGTCCCGTCTGGACGACGCCACGCTGGGGCGGCTCCGGACCCTCTTCACCGACTTCCCCGGGGAGTCCGAGGTCCTCATCCTCCTCGACGACCGTGACGTCGTCCGACTGGGGGACGACTTCCTGGTGAGCACGCAGAGTGGTCTCGTGGGTGAGTTGCGGGCGCTCCTGGGCCACGCCGCGGTCACTGTCTGAGACCGTGCCGCGCCTGAGTTGCGGCGGTCCGGCGAACACGCTGGACTAGGGGCGGTCGTTTCGGCGCCGAACGCCGCTGCGGACGAGGAATCGAGGAGTGCACGCATGGCCCTTGAGGTGACGACAATGGACAGCGTGGCGCTGGGCGACGCCGAGCTCGCGGAGCTCGCCGACCTGTGCGCCGAAGCCGGCTGGGCCCACGAGGTGGGCACGCTGTCCAAGCTTCGCGACAACCCCGACTGGGTCCTCGTCACCCGGGTGCGCGAGGGCAACCACCTCCGCGGGTTCTCCGTGTCGTCGCTGGTCCGGCTGGGCGGGACCCCCTCCATCGTGTTCGCCCTGGCCGTCGTGAAGCGGTCGTCCCGTCGTGATGCGATCCTCAAGTCGATCATGGCCGAGAACTTCCGTCGGGCCCTGATGGCGTTCCCGGACGAGGACGTCCTGGTCGGCGCCCGCTTCGGCACGCCGGACGCCACCGAGGCCTTCCGGCTCGTCGTCGACATCGTCCCCCGGCCCGGCCACAAGGCCTCCGGCGAGGAGCGGGCGTGGGGCAAGCGGCTGGCCAAGCGCTACGAGGTCCCGACCTCCGCCTACGACGAGCAGGCCTTCACCGTCACCGGTGACGGCTCCCTGCCGATGGTGCTCGACCACGAGTCGCTGAAGCCCGGCGCCCTCGACGGCGATGTCGTCGCCCAGTTCGGTCACCTCGACCCGGACCGGGGGGACCACCTGATCATGTGCGGGTGGGCCATGGCCGAGGACCTGCTGAAGTACGGGTGAGCACCCCGGCTGACGGCGACGCTGCGCCGACCGTCGGCCGAGCACTGGCATCCCGGCGGATGTGCCGGGACTTCACCGACCGTCCCGTCACACCGGTCGTGCTCGACCCGATCCTGGACGCCGCGTTCGCCGGCCCCCGTGCGGGAAACACCCACGGACTTCACCTGGTCGTGCTCCGCGAGCCGGACGTGGCCCGCTACTGGGACGTGACCCTGCCGGAGCCCCGCCGCTCGACGTTCCGCTGGCCCGGGCTGCTCCGGGCCCCCGTGCTCGTCCTGGTGGTCGTTGACCCGCAGGCCTACGTGGAGCGCTACGCAGCCGCCGACAAGGCGTCGACCGGGCTGGGGCGCGAGTCCGCCGACTGGCCCGTGCCCTACTGGTTCGTGGACGGGGGAGCGGCCGTGATGGGCCTGCTGCTCGCCGCCGAGGCGGCGGGACTCGGCGCCCTGTTCTTCGGTCAGTTCGACCACGAGTCGGCGGTCGCCGCCGAGTTCGGCGTGCCCGACCGTTGCCGTTCCGTCGGGACCGTGGCGCTGGGGTGGCCCGCACCGGGCGGCCGCGAACCGGCTCGATCGGCCGCCACGGGCCGACCCGGTGGTCCGGGGTTCGTCCACGAGGGCGGCTGGTGAACACGCGGCGACGTCGGCCTGACCGCTAGGTTGCGCGAGCCGGTGCCCGTGGGTCGGGTGCCCCGTCGCCGAGTCGGCGTCGTCGCAATCCACTGGGGGTCCGGTGCGAGCTCGCAGTCAACGGTTCTGGTCGTGGATGGCGGTCAACCTGGGCCGGCGCGCCGGCCTGGTCGGGGTCATCGGGCTGATCTTCACCATCGTCCTGGGGCTCGGGATCACCCGGCTGGAGTTCGCCACCGGTCAGGACAGCTACCTGAACTCCGACGACCAGGTCGCCCAGGACAACCTGCAGTACCAGGAGCTCTTCGGTGGCCAGGCGCTCCTGACGGCGATCGAGGTGCCCGACGGTGCGACGGTCGACTCGCTGTTCACGCCCGAGGGGATCGCCGCCATGGAGGCGACCGCGGCGCAGGTCCGTGACATCCCGAACGTCGACGGGGTCATCTCGCCGCTGACGGCGCTCGAGTTCTCGAACTCGCTGATCCAGGCCCCCGCCGGCGGGACGGTCTTCGACGCCATCGCCACCAAGGCGCTGGCCGAGGCGCAGGCGGCGGCCGAGGCGGCCGGTGACACGGCGAGCGCCGAGGCCCGGGGAGCCGACATCGGGGTGACGGCCGGCCGGCTGCTGGCGATCCCGCCCGAACAGCAGGTCCTCACCAACCCGGAGTGGGTCCGCTTCCTCCTGTACGACAACGAGGGCGGGATCAGGAAGGCCCTGCGGACGTTCTTCCCCGACGACCGCCACGCGCTGATGATCACCAGGCTCGGCGGCAACCTGTCGATCGCGGAGGAGGGCGACGCCGCCAACGGTGTCGTCGACGTCGTCGCGGGCCTCCGCCTGCCGGGCGACCCGCAGGTCGTGACCACCGGTGCGTCGCTGCTGTTGCTGGACATCAACGACTACCTCCAGGGCGGCATGCTCACCCTGGGTGGGATCGCCGTGGCGGTCATGGCCGTCATCCTGCTCCTGTTCTTCAACGTCCGTTGGCGGCTGCTGCCGCTGCTCGTGGTGCTGATCGGTGTGATCTGGGCGTTCGGCCTGGCCGGATACCTGGGCATCCCGCTGACGCTCGTCACCATCGCCGGCCTGCCCGTCATGTTGGGCATCGGGATCGACTACGCGATCCAGATGCACTCGAGGATCGAGGAGGAGGTGATCGTCGACCACTCGCCCCACCCCATCCAGGAGGCCGCCCGGGGGCTCGGGCCGGCGCTGCTCGTCGTCACCTTCGACGCCGTGTTCGCCTTCGCTGCCATCCAGCTGTCCGCCGTGCCGATGGTGCGCGACTTCGGCTGGCTGCTCACCGTCGGCATCATCGCCATCTGCATCTCGTCGATCGTCAATCCGCTCGCGGCGCTGGGCATCCGCGAGTACCGGAGCCCGACCCGCGGCCGGAACTTCAGCGAGGGGCGGCTCGGTCGGCTCGTGGTCTGGTTGGGGAGCCTCCCGGCCGCGGCCGCGATCCCGCTGGCGGTGCTGTCGGTGGTCGTGTTCGTCATCGGCAGCGTGGTCGAGCCGAGCATCAAGCTCGAGACGGACCCGACGAACTGGGTCAGTCAGGACAACCGGGTCATCCAGGACCTGCGGTCCGTGTCCGACCAGGTGGGTGGCGATGCCGAACTGGGTGTGTTCGTCCGCTCGACGGACGACCAGTCCCTGTTCACCCAGCCGGTGGTCGACTTCGTGGACCGCTCCACGCGCGAGGAACTGGCGGCCCACCCCGAGGTGCTCAACGGGGCGACCAGCATCGTGGCGACCATCTCGGACCTGACCGACATCCCCGGGGCGGCGCCCGTCGCGCCCGAGGCGGCGACGGTCGAGGCCGCCTGGGAGGTCGCACCGACCGATGTGCAGTCCTCGACGGTCACCGCCGACGGCACGGCGCTCAACGTCATCTTCCTGACCAAGCCGGGTCCCCTGGAGGAGCGGTCCGCCGTGGTCGACGGGATCCGGGCCGATGTGGATCCGCCGGCCGGGACGACCGTGGTCCCCTCCGGCCTGGCGGTCGTGGGAACCGGGTTGCTCGCCAACCTGGAGGCCAACCTGGTCGAGCTGACCTGGGTGGCGGTCGGCCTGGTGTTCCTGTTCCTCCTGATCCGACTCCGTTCGCTGACCCGGGCGCTGCTGTCCATGGTGCCGGTGCTCGTCTCCTCAGGCGTGGCCACCATCGCCATCTGGGCGCTGGGCATCGAGCTCAGTCCGATGACCGCCGTCGGTGGGCCGCTGGTGGTCGCCACCTGCACGGAGTTCACCTCGCTGATCCTGCTGCGCTACCTGGAGGAACGTCGCCGCGGACTCGAGCCCAAGGCGGCGATCGACGTGACCGCCGCCCGCACCGGCCGAGCGTTCATCGTCTCGGCGATGACGGCGATCGCCGGCGTGGCCGTCATCGCGTCGTCGTCGCTCCCGCTGCTGCGGAACTTCGGTCTGTTCGTGGCGATCAAGGTCGCCATCGCCCTGCTCGCCGCCCTGGTCGTCCTGCCGCCCCTCGTGATCTGGGCGGACCGGCGCAACTGGGTGTCGAAGGGGATGCTCGACGTGGAGGACGCCCCGTTCATCGAGGTGCCCGACCACGCACCGAGCGCCGAGGCGCTGCGCTAGCTGGCCGGCACGGCGGGCCGGGTCAGCGGCCGAGGGCCGCCAGGAGCGAGTCGACGTCGTCGACCGGCGCCAGACAGGTCCGGTCCCGACACACGTAGGCGCGACCGTCGGGGCCGGTCTCGTCGCGGCCCTCCCAGAGGGGGCCGTCGCCACGTTCCCCCGCCGCCAGGACCACGTCCGGCAGGAACCGGCGCCGGACGGCGTCGGCCAGGTCGGGTCGGTCGCCGGTGACGACGACCTCGGTGATGCCGACGGCCTGCAGCTCCACCGCCCACAGCAGCAGACCGAAGCCGAGCGGGTGGCGGGCGGCGAGGGGACCCAGGTTGCGCAGGAGTGTCCGGGCCAGCTCGCCGAAGCGGGTCTCGCCCGTGAGCGCCTCGAGCCGGAGGAATCCGACGGCGGCGAGGCTGGCACCCGAGGGCGTGGCCCCGTCGGCCAGTTCCCGCGGCCGGGTCAGGAGCGCCTCGGCGTCGTCACCCGTGGTGAACACGCCGCCGTCGGGATCCCAGAACCTGCCTGCGATCTGCTCGGCGATCCGGGTGGCGTCGTCCAGCCAGCGCAGGCGTCCGGTCGCTTCGTGGAGGCACAGGAACGCATCGAGCAGGGCACCGTGGTCGGCCGCGTAGGCCAGGTGTTGGGCCCGGCCCGTGCCGTCGGCCCCGTCGGCCTGCCAGGAGCGCAGCCAGCGGCCGTCCTCGCGCCGCAGGTGGTCCACCAGGAACTCCGCCGTTCGCTCGGCCTGCTCCAGCCAGTCGGCGCGGCCGGTGGCGGCGGCCGCCTCGGCGAGCGCTGCGACGAACAGTGCGTTCCACTCCGTCAGCACCTTGTCGTCGAGTCCCGGCCGCGGGCGGGAGCGGCGGGCCTCCAGCAGGGCCCGTCGGGCGGCCTCGACCTGTGGGGGTCGGGCGAGGTCGCCCCGGTGGCGGATCCGGTTCGGGATCGACGCGCCCTCGAAGTTGCCGGCCGGGGTCACGTCGTAGTGGGCGCAGACCGCCTCGGCGTGTTCGCCCAGGCCGGCCGTGTCCAGCACCTCGGCCACCTGGGCGGGAGTCCAGACGTAGTAGGCGCCCTCCTCGGCGTGGTCGGCAGCGTGGTCGGGCAGGCTGTCGGCGTCCTCGGCGGAGTACCGTCCGCCGTCCGGGTGCGACAGGTCCCCGAGCACGTACTCGACGGTCTCGGTGAGCGTCTGCAGGTGGCGGTCGGCGCCGGTGACCTGCCAGGTGTGGGTGAGCAGTCGGACCAGGAGTGCGTTGTCGTAGAGCATCTTCTCGAAGTGCGGGACCAGCCACTGTCGGTCGACGGAGTAGCGGGAGAACCCACCGCCGAGGTGGTCGACGATCCCTCCGGCGCTCATGGCGTCGACCGAGGTGACGACCGCCTCCAGCGCCGCCGCCGATCCGGTGCGCACGTGCTGGCGCAGGAGGTGGTCCAGCGTGAGCGTCTGCGGGAACTTGGGGGCGTGCCCGAACCCACCCCACTGGGCGTCGAGCGCGGCCAGGGCCGCCATGGTGGCCTCGTCCAGGACGTCCGTGCCGGGTAGGTCGGAGCCGGACGGCACCGCGGCGCTGCGGATGGACTCGGTGATCCGGCCCGCCTGGTCGAGCAGCTCCTCCCGTCGTTCCGTCCACGCCTCGTGGACCGCCGTCAGGACCTGGGTGAACGACGCCTGGCCGCCCCGGGGCTCGTTCGGGAAGTAGGTGCCGCAGAAGAACGGCTCGCCGTCCGGCGTCGCGAACACCGTCATGGGCCAGCCGCCGTGGCCGGTCATGGCCTGGGTGGCATCCATGTAGATGGCGTCGACGTCGGGCCGCTCCTCACGGTCCACCTTCACGTTGACGAACCACTCGTTCATCAGCTCGGCCGTCGCGGGGTCCTCGAACGACTCGTGCGCCATGACGTGGCACCAGTGGCACGACGAGTAGCCGACCGAGATCATCAGCGGCCGGTCCGAACGACGCGCCGCCTCGAACGCCTCGTTCCCCCACGGATACCAGTCCACGGGGTTCTCGGCGTGCTGGCGGAGGTACGGGCTGGTCTGTTCGGCCAGGCGGTTCACCATGGCGGCACGCTAACCCGCAGGGTGGTCGGCGCCGGTCGGCGCCTCTCGGCACCGTGCCGCGCGGGCGGGGTGCCGGGTAGCGTCCCCGCCATGGACTGCACGCTCGAGGGCAGGGTGGCGCTGGTGACCGGGGCGTCCCGGGGGATCGGCCTGGCGATCGCGGCGGCGTACGCCCGGGCGGGGGCATCGGTGATGCTGTCGTCGCGCAAGGCCGACGCACTGGAGGCGGCGGTCGCCGGGATCGAGCCCGCCGACGGAGCCGAGCTGGCCACGTTCGCCGCGAACGCCGGCGATCCCGAGGCGGCGGCGGCCTGCGTGGCGGCCTGTGTCGAGCGGTTCGGTCGTCTGGACATCCTGGTGAACAACGCCGCCACGAACCCGTACCTGGGGCCGATGATCGACATCGACCTGCCGCGTCTGGACAAGACCTACGACGTCAACCTCCGGGGCGCGTTCGTGTGGACCCAGGAGGCCTGGCGCCGGTCCATGCAGGAGCACGGCGGGGTGGTGGTGAACATCTCCTCGATCGGTGGCCTGTCGGTGGAGACGTCCATCGGGCACTACAACGTGACGAAGGCCGCCCTGATCCACCTCACCCGGTCGCTGGCCGCCGACCTGGCACCCGGGGTGAGGGTGGTGGCGATCTGTCCGGGTCTGGTGAAGACCGACATGGCCAGGGCGCTCTGGGAGCGGAACGAGGAGGGGGTCGCCCGGATGGTGCCCCTGCAGCGGCTGGGTGAGCCCGAGGACATCGCCAACGCGGCCGTGTTCCTGGCGAGCGACGCCGCCTCGTGGATCACGGGGACGACGCTGGTGGTCGACGGCGGGATGCTGCTGTGAGCCGGCGACCGTTCAGCGGGCGGTGGAGCTGACGACGAGCCGGGTCCCACAGACGGACTCGACAACCCATCGGCCCTCGGCCACCTCGGTCGCCCCGGGCACCGTGGCCGGTTCGTCGAAGCTGAAGTAGAGGTGGCGGAGCCGGCCAGGCCGGCCGTCCAGCCACACGGACAGATCGCCGTGGACGGCCTCGAGGAGCCGGAGTCGCCCCGGTCCGCCCCAGGACAGCTCGACCCAGTGGTTCCCGTCGACCGCGGCCCCGCTCGCCGTCACCCGGCCGCCCAACACGTCACGGAACAGGCTCAGCGCACCCGGCAGGTCGGCCACCGCGTGCACGACCCGTCCGAGCGCAGCGATCGGATGGTCGAACGGGAGCGCCGGGAACCCCTCGGGCGGTTCCTGCTCCGGGGGCGTGGCCACGGAGTTCTCTGCGACCTGGACCACGATCCCGTGGGCCGCGGACGGGTGGATGAACGCCTCCATCCAGGTGGGGTCGTGGCGGTCCTCGCCGACCACGTCGATCCCTGCCGCGGCGAGCGCCTCGATGGTGTCCTGCAGGCTGGGGACCGTGAACGTCAGGTGGTGCGGGCCCGGCCCGGACTTGTCGAGGAACCGGCGGAGGAAGTCGGCCCCGGCCTCGGGGTGGATCCCCTCGATCACGAACCCGTTGGCGAATCGCAGCTGGGTCCAGCCGAACCCGGAGCTGACCCCCCGGTCCCGGTAGCGGCCACCCAGGGCGTCGGCGAACACGGGCCACGGGTCGGTGATCTGCTCGACGGCGATGGCGACGTGGTCGAACGAGACCGCCGCCGGGCTCGGGGTGCCGTCGCCTGGTGCCGCTGCGCTCATCGGGTCCTCGGGGCTCCTGCGTTCGGTGCTCGTGCGTTCAGCCGGCCCGGCCGTCGTCGGCCTGCGCCGCGCGCAGCCGGTACCTCTCGATCTTGCCAAGCGAGGTCCGGGGGAGCGAATCGCGGAGCTCGAGTTCCCGGGGCGCGCACGCGGCCGGCAGTACGGCCCGGACGGCGTTGCGGAGCGACTCGAGGGTCGGCGGTCGTCCGGCATCGGTGGGGACGACCACCGCCACGACCCGCTGGCCCCACTCGGGGTCGTCCCGCCCGATGACGGCCACCTCGGCGACCCCGGGGACGGCGCCGATGGCGGCCTCGACCGGGTCCGGCCAGACGTTCTCCCCTCCGGTGACCACGACGTCGTCGGCGCGCCCCGACACCTGCAGTCGGCCGGTGTCGGGGTCCACGGTCCCCAGGTCCCCGGTGCGGAACCAGCCGTCGCCGCCGACCGGCAGGCTGCCGTCCCGGTAGCAGCGCATGAGCGACGGGGTTCGGAGCTCGATGGGGGACGGCTCGCTCCAGTGCGAACCGGGTGCGCCCACCGCTCGGACCGAGACGCCGTTGAGCGCCAGGCCGTCGTAGACGACGCCGCCGTAGGTCTCGGTGCATCCGTAGGTGGCGACGGTGTTCGGTGGGCGGTCGGCCGGGGCGGCCGAACCGCCGAGCAGGATGCACCGCCACCGGGTCGCATCGACGCGGCCCAGCACGGTGGGGACGAGTGACACGTGGGTGCAGCCGCGGAGCGCCGCGGCGTCGACCACCGCCGGGTCCGGTCGCGGGACGACCTCGAGGCCGGCGCCCGTGTGGAGTGCCCGGGTCAGGACCGAGAAGCCGCCGACGTGGTGCAGGGGCAGGCAGGCCAGCCACCGGACGTCCGCCGCCACACCGAGCGCGGTGGCGCTGGCGAACGCGGCGGCCTCGACCCCCTGGTGGGTGTGGACCGCCGCCCGCGGCGTACCCGTGGTGCCCGAGGTGCAGACCACCACGGCGTCACCGTCCTCGACGGGGAGGCCATCGGCGAGCCGGTGCGTGCCGTGCTCGTCGACGAGGCGGCCGGGCCGGGCGGCGGCGAGGACCGCCCGTCGGTGTGGCTCGGGGTCGCCCGGCGACAGGGGGAGCACGGCGTCGCCGGACTCCCAGACGTCGAGGACCGCACGGAGGAACGCCTCGCCGCCGGGCAGCGCCACCCCGATGAGCTCAGGCACGACGTCGCTCCGAGGGGGGCATCGTGGTCACGGTAGCGTCGGTACCCGTGGAGCGACCGGTCACCGGAGCGGACCAGCCCGACCGGCACGACCGGGAGCAACCCTCCGGGGCCGTCGGTGCCCACGGTGTCCTGCGCGTCGGGGGACCGGGGATCGCGCTGGCCGTCCTGGCGCCGATCGCCGCTGTGGCGCTGGTCGCCTTCCGTGTCGCCACCGAGGGGCTCGCCGTAGGAACGGAGGACCCGGTGCCGCCGGTGGCGCTGGCGGTCGCCACGATCATCGGTGGGCTGGTGCTGGCCCGGCGGGCCGCCACGCAGCGGGCCGAGCTCGGCCCCGAAGGGATCCGGTGCCGCAACCTGGTCGTCGGCTTCGACGTGAACTGGGACCTGGTCGAGTCGGTCGTCGTGCACCGGCGCGGGCCGGTGCAGCTGGTCGAACTGCACCTGGAGCACCTGCGTCGCCACCACCGGGTGGGCGCGGCCACCCGCTGGAACGGCGGCTCCGCCGACGCGGTGCGCTCCCAGCTCACCTCGCACCCACGAGTGGCCGAGCGGCTCGTGTTCGAGGACCCCGCCGGGTCGACGTCGTAGGCTCCACAGCCCGTGGCCGAACCGACGACCTCCCAGCACGCCGACCGGCCGTCGCCCGACTGGCGAACCTGGGTGCTGGGAGCCCGCCCCCGCACGCTGCCGGCAGCGGTCGCTCCCGTGCTGGTCGGGACCGCCGCCGCGGCCGGGCCGTCCTCCGAGGGGGCGTTGCGCGGGCTGACGGTGTGGGTGGCCCTGTGCGCTCTGGGCGTCGCCGTGTTCGTGCAGGTCGCGACCAACTACGCCAACGACTACTCCGACGGTGTCCGCGGGACCGACGACCCCGGCGAGCGGGTGGGCCCGCCCCGGTTGGTGGGCAACGGGCTGGCCACGGCCGGACAGGTGAAGCGCGCCGTCGTGGTGGCCTTCGCCCTGACGGCACTGTGCGGGTTGCCCCTGGTCGTGTTCGTCCAGCCCTGGCTGGTGCTGGTCGGCCTGGCCGCCATGGCGGCCGGCTGGTTCTACACCGGCGGCTCCCGTCCCTACGGTTACGCGGGGTTCGGCGAGTTGTTCGTCTTCGTCTTCTTCGGGCTGGTCGCGACGGTGGGCTCGACCTTCGTCCAGATCGAACGGGTCCCGTGGATCTCGGTCGTCGCCGGTGTCGCCGTCGGGTCCTTCGCGACCGCGCTGCTCGTCGTGAACAACCTGCGTGACATCCCCGGCGACACCCGGGCGAACAAGCGAACACTGGCCGTCCGGCTGGGCGACCACCGGACCCGCGTGTTCTACGTGGCGCTCGTCGTCCTGCCGTTCATCCTGATCCCGTTGGTGGCCGGAGCCGGCGGTCGACCCCTCGCGGCACTCGGCCTGGTGGGCGTGGTGCTCGCCCGGCGGCCGGTGATCACGGTGCTGAGCGGCGCAGCCGGACCCGCGCTCATCCCGGTGCTCGCCGGCACGGGCCGCGTGCAGCTGGTGACCTGCGTGCTCGTCGCCGTGGGGCTCTTCGTCGGCGGCTGACGCCCCGGATCAGGGAGCGGCGTCGTCGAGGGCGGTGCGCACCAGCGCGGTGGTCGTCTCGGGTGCCTCGAGGTGGACGGCGTGACCGGCGCCCGCCACCGTCTCGCTCCGACCGCCCAGGCACCGCCCCAGACGGGTTCCGACCTCGATGAAGCGGTCGTCGCGGGCCCCGGTCAGGACCAGCGAATCACCGAGGACCCCCTGGTCCCGCCGTTCTGCCAGTCGGGACCACAACGGCGGCATGCTCCCCGTGCCGGCGTGTCGGAGCGATGCGGCGAGCCCCTCGACCGTGTTCGACCGTCGCTGGCGCTCGAACCGGGCCCAGTCGGGGAGCCCGGCGAACAGGTCCAGATCCAGCCACCAGTCGAGGAAGGCGTCGATCCCCTCGGACTCGAGCTGTCGGGCGCGCGCCTCGTCCTGATCGCGGCGGGCCGCCCGGGCGTCCGGGCCCTCGATGCCGGCGGTGGCCCCGATGGTCACGATCCGGCGGATCCGCTCCGGGTGGGCCGACAGCCAGGCCAGTCCGATCCGACCGCCCATCGAGTAGCCGAGGACGTCCACCTGCACGTCGGGTGCGAACGTGCTCCGGACGGTGGCGTCCAGGAGCGCTGCGGACTCGTCGACCGACGCCTGCCCGGCTGCGGTGGACCCGCCGTGACCGGGGAGGTCGACGGCCAGCAGGTGCCGGTCCCGTCCCAGGTCCTCGGCGACAGGACCCCAGCAGCGCCGGTTCTGGGTGAACCCGTGGAGCAGCACCAGCGGAGGACGGCCGGTGTCCTCACCCACGAGCTCGGCGGCCAGGGCGCGCGGCATCGGCCCGGCACCGCGATCGTCCCCCGTGGCTGTCCCCACGGTCCCACCGTAGGCTCCCCGTGCCCATGACCGACGACCCGCAACCTCCAACGCCCTCCGCCGGTGACCTGGCTGCGACCTACTGCGCGACCCTCGTCGACGAGTGGGTGGCGCTCGGTCTGCGCCACGCGGTCGTCGCACCTGGTTCCCGGTCGACCCCGCTCGCGCTCGCCCTGCTGGCCGACGGACGGCTGCGCGTGGAGGTGGTGCTCGACGAACGGGCCGCTGCGTTCGTCGCCCTGGGTGCGGCGGCCGCGACCGGTGTACCGGCGCTCGTGCTGTGCACCAGCGGGACCGCTGCGGCCGAGTTCCATGCCGCCGTCGTGGAGGCGCACCAGTCGGCGGTCCCGATGCTGGTGGTCACGGCGGACCGTCCGCCCGAGCTGCAGGGAGTGTGGGCCCCCCAGACCATCGACCAGCGGCGGCTCTACGGCGATGCCGTCCGCTGGTACTGCGAACCGGGCCCGCCCGAGGCCGGTGGATCGCCCTGGTGGCGCGACCTGGCCCGGGACGCGTTGAGCCGGACCCTGGGCGTGGTCCCCGGTCCGGTGCACCTGAACCTGGCCTTCCGGGAGCCGCTGGTCGGCGTTCCCTCGGAGCTGCCGGAACGGGCGGCCGAGGGGCCGGCGCTGCCACCCGACGGCGCCGAGTGGGGCCTCACCGATGAGGAGCTGGGCCGTCTCGCCGGAGCGGTCTCGCACCGGCGCGGGGTGCTGGTCGCCGGGGTGCGCACCGCCCGGAACGCCTCCGAGTCGGCGGCCATCCACCAGCTGGCCGACACCCTCGGGTGGCCGGTGATCTGCGATGCGCTGTCGGGGTGTCGCAACGACGCTCCGGGTGTCGTGGCGTGCGCCGACCTGATCCTCCGTGACCCGGCCGCGGCGGAGATCCTGCGACCCGAGGTGGTGATCCGTACCGGCGGGCTGCTCGCATCCAAGGTGCTCGGCCAGTGGCTGGCGGCATCGGGGGCCCTGCAGGTCGGACTGGACCGGGCCGATCGCGTGCCCGACCCGGACCGGCAGCTCAGCCGGTCCCTGGTGGCCGACCCGGCGGTGGTCGCGGCGCAGCTCGCGGGTCTCCGTCCGACCCCGGCGTCCCGCGACTGGTCGCAGCGTTGGGCTGCGGCCGAGGCGTCGGCCCGCCGAGCGGTGCGGGCGGGCATCGACGCCGACCCCGACCCGAGCGAGCCTTCGGTCGCCGTCGACGTGCTCGCATCCGTGCCCGCCGGCGGGGCGCTGGTCGTGGCGTCGTCCATGCCCGTGCGGGACCTGGAGTGGTTCGCCCCGCCCCGCCCGGACGCATGGGTGTGGTCGAACCGGGGTGCCAACGGGATCGACGGCGTCGTCTCGACGGCCCTCGGTGTCGCCACGACGGGCCGGGCGACCACGGTGGTGGTGGGCGACCTGGCGTTCCTCCACGACTCGACCGCACTCGTGGCGCTGCGGGAACGTGAGGTGGACCTGGTCGTCGTGGTCGTCGACAACGACGGGGGCGGAATCTTCTCGTTCCTGCCCCAGCGCGGTGTGTTGGAGCCCGAGGCGTTCGAACGACTCTTCGGGACGCCGCACGGGGCCGATCTGGTCGCACTCGCCGGGGCGCACGGCCTGCCCGCCGAGCGGGTCCGGTCCCGAGCGGGCCTGCAGGCCGCCCTGGCCGGGGCACGCGCCCGGGGCGGCGTCCGGGTCGTCGTCGTCGACAGCGACCGGGACCGCAACGTCGCCGTGCACGCCCGTCTCGTCGAGGCGGTCGCTGCGTCGCTCGCCCGCGACCTGTCGGGCTGATCGGCGCGACCGCGCCGCGGCTAGCGTCCTCGTCGACGCCGGCGAGCGCCCGGCGACGACGACGGGACGGAACGTGGACGAGCACCCCGAGGCAGCGGGCGAGCGGGCAGCGGAACCCGACGGGCGGCCCCGGCCGTTCGACCAGGCGCTCGCCGGGCTCGAGGACGGTCTGGTCGCCGCACCCGTACCCCGGCGGGTGGGTGAGGTGGAGCTGCGTGACGGACGCCAGCTGGCCTGGGCCGAGTTCGGCCACCCCGACGGTGATCCGGTCCTGTGGTTCCACGGCACGCCCGGCGCCCGGTTCCAGGTCCCGCCGCTCGTCGACGAGGTCGCCCTCCGCTCCGGCTTCCGGGTCGTGACGATCGAGCGTCCGGGCACGGGCCGTTCGAGCGACCACCGGTACCACCGGATCGTCGACTTCGCAGGCGACGTCGAGGTGGTCGTCGACACCCTCGACATCGACAGGTTCGCCGTCGTCGGGCTCTCCGGCGGCGGTCCCTACACCCTGGCGGTGGCGCACGAACTGCCGGACCGGGTCGTCGTGGCCTCGCTCCTCGGCGGCTTCGGTCCCACACGCGGTCCCGATGCCGTCCTGAGCTACACCCGGCTCCTCGGTCTGGCCGCCCCGGTGCTCGAGACACTCCGTGGTCCGCTCGGCACCGTCCTGTCGTCGGTGGCGCGGATCGCCGATCCGCTCGCCGACCCGGTGTTCAGCATCTACGTGGCGCTGCTCGGCTTCGCCGATCGCGGCGTGCTCGGCCATCCGCAGTTCAAGGCGATGTTCCTGCACGATCTCCTCACCGCCGACGACCTCCGGGCCGCGGCCCACGACCTGGCGCTGTTCTCGCGCCACTGGGGGTTCTCGCTCACCGAGGTCCAGCCGCCGGTCGTGGTCTGGCAGGGGCTCGCCGACACGATCGTCCCGCCCAGCCACGGCCACCACCAGGCGTCGCGGGTTCCCCGGGGCGAGCTGCACGTCCGGGCCGGCGAGGGTCACTTCGCCGGGTTCGCCGACGTCGAAGCGGTCCTGGGTCGGCTGCGTGAGGTGTGGGCCGCGGAGACGGCGTCGCCCGTGGGATCGCGACGCTCGCCGGACTGATCCCTCCGCCGGGGTCGTTCAGGTCCGGGCCAGGGCGCTCAGCACCGCCTGGGACTTGGCCCGGGTCTCGTCGAGCTCGGCGAGTGGGTCCGAATCGGCGACCACGCCGACGCCGGCGAACACCCGGCCGTGGTTGCCGGACAGCTCGACGCTCCGGATGCCCACGGCGAACGCACCGTTCCCGGCGGCGTCGACCCACCCGACCGGACCTGCGTAGCGGCCCCGGTCGGCCTGTTCCAGTTGCCGCTGCAGGGCGAGGGCCGCATCACGGGGCCAGCCGCCGACCGCCGGTGTCGGGTGCAGTGCTGCGACCAGTTCCAGCACGGACGGGACCGGGCTGGAGAGGCGACCCTCGACCGTCGTGGCGAGATGCTGGACGGGTCCGGCGGCGACCACACTCGGTTCGGGCTCGGCGTCCAGGTAGGAGCACCACGGCAGGATCGCCTCGTGGACGGCATCGATCGTGATCTGGTGCTCGATCCGGTTCTTGGCCGACGCCGCCAGTTCCGCCGCCGCCCGACGATCCAGGTCGTCGTCGCCGCTCCGGGGGGCGGTGCCCGCCATGGGCTGGGCCCGGACCACCTCGCCCATGCGCGACACGAGCAGTTCGGGCGACGCACCGACGAACCCGTCGACGCAGAAGCAGTACGCGTGGGGCGCGGCCTCGACGAGCCGTAGGTGGACGGTCGCCGGATCGAACGGCGTGTCGGCCTCGACGAGCAGTTCCCGGGCCAGGACCACCTTGGTCAGTTCGCCGTCGGCGATGCGCTTGGTGGCGGTGCGCACGTCGTCGCACCAGTCCTCGGGGTCGCGGGCCGAACGCACCCCGACCTGCCGCGGCGCCTCGAGGGCGGGGCCGCTCCCGAGGTCGGTGGCTCCGTCCGTGTCGGGCAGGTCGATCCGGGTGCTCCACCGGCGACCGTCGGGTGAACGTCCGTGGAGGACGTTCGGGACGATGAACGTTGCCGGCGCGGTGCGGTCGTAGGGGAGTGCAGCGAAGGCGACGGGGCCCGTACCGGGTTCGGCGTCGGCGGGTGCACCGCCCGCCAGGTCGGCCAGCACCCGACCCACGACCCCCACATGGTCGGTCCACGGGGCCGGCAGCTCGATGCGCACCGCCACGCCCCGGCCCCAGAGTCCCCGGTCGGCCGAACGGAAGGCGACCAGGTCGTCGCCGGGCGCCGGGGCGTCGCTCCGGTCGTCGGGTTCCGTCACGACGACGGGGAGGCCGCCGTTCACGCGCCGACCGGCGACGGGTCCCGGGTCGCCGTGATCAGCTGGGCGATCCCACCTGACAGGAGGGTGCGGTCGGCGTCCCGGAACCCGGCTCGCTCGATCACGGCCCGGAGCTCCGGCCACCCCGGCAGGTACGCCACCGACCGGGGCAGGTACTGGTAGGCCGAGGCGTTCGACAGCAGCCCGCCGATCAGCGGCACGACCCGGCCGAAGTAGACGGAGTGGCCGGCGCGCAGGACCGGGTTGGGCGGTTCGGCCACCTCGACGACGGCCAGGCGTCCACCCGGCCGGAGGACGCGGGCCAGCTCGTCGACCGTGCCCTGCAGATCCGTGAAATTGCGGAGTGCGAAGCCACAGGTGGCGCCGTCGAGCGACCCGTCGGCGAAGGGTAGGGCCGAGCCGTCGCACTGCAGACGGTCGAACGGGACCGGCGCTGCGGCCAGCATCCCGAACGACAGGTCGGCGCCGAGCGGCACCAACCTGCGGCCGGCCAGCTCCCGGGCCAGATCACCGGTTCCGCACGCCAGGTCGACGACCAGCGAACCGGGCCGGAGCCCCAGCGAGCCGACGGTCCGACGACGCCAACCCACGTCCATGCGGAACGTCATGATCCGGTTGACCAGGTCGTAGCGGGGGGCGATGACATCGAACATGGCCTGCACCGAGCGGGTCTTCTCGGCTCCGGTCGGAAGCGGTTCGTCGGGGCGCGGGATCAGCGACTCGGGAGTTGTCGTCACGAAACCAACATACGCCCCGCTGCGACGTGGGACCCTCCGGCCCCGGCGGGGCGACGACCGGGGGTCAACCCCCGTCGAACAGTCCGCGGGCGGCGAGCTCGGCCCGGGCGGGAGCGGCCTCGGTGAACACGAACGCATCCCAGCCGGCGGCGATCGCTCCCGCGACGTTGTCGGCGTTGTCGTCCAGGAAGACGGCGTCGGCGGCGGTGAAGCCGAACCGGTCCTCGCAGTGGCGGTAGATGGCCGGATCCGGCTTGCAGGTCCCGACCTCACCAGAGATCAGCACGCCGTCGAAGCGATCGAGCACGGGGTAGTGCTCGCCGATCCCGTCGAAGCACACCGCCGACCAGTTCGACAGGGCGTACCGACGCACACCGGCCGCGGCCAGGTCGTCCAGGATCGCCTCCGTCCCGGCGTCGACCTCGCCCAGGGAGTGCAGGAAGTGCTCGAGGTATCCGTCGACCACCCAGCCGTGGCCCGGATTCCGGGACTCCACGTGGTCCCGGACGACGTCGATCGCCGCACCACGGTCCAGGTGGAGGTTCGCCTCGAGGTCGAACACCTCCTCGGCGATGCGCTCCACCTCGGACGGGTCGTCCACGAACCGGGCGATGGCCCGGCGCCGGTCCCAGGGGATGAGCACGTTGCCGAGGTCGAACACGACGACCCGCCCGGCCACGGCTCAGCCCTCCAGCGCCTGCGCCGCCGCCCAGCGGTAGTCGGCCTTGCCGGACGGCGAGCGCTCGATCCGGTCGCGGCGGACGATCGCCTTCGGCAGCTTGTACCGGGCGATGTGCCGGCCGGCCTCCTCCAGCAGGTCGGCGTCGGCGGCGGCCGCATCCGGGGCGAGCTGCACCACGGCCACCACCTCGGACCCCCACCGCTCCGACGGCCGCCCCGTGACCAGGCAGTCGACGACGGCCGGGTGGTGGAGGATCGCCTGTTCGACCTCCTCGGCGAAGATCTTCTCGCCCCCGGAGTTGATCGTGACCGAGTCCCGTCCGAGCAGCTCCAGGGTCCCGTCGGCCCGCAACCGGGCCCGGTCGCCCGGGACCGAGTAGCGGATCCCGGCCACCGTCGGGAACGTGCGCGCCGACTTCTCGGCGTCACCGAGGTAGCCGAGCGGTACCCGGCCCGCCTGGGCGAGCCAGCCGGTCTCGTCGTGTCCGGCCTCGAGCACCACCGTCAGGTCCTCGGACAGGATCTCCATGCCGGGGCCCGGGGTGAAGTCGCCCGTCGACACGTCCTGTCCCGCAGCGGTGAGCTGGCTGCCCTGCTGGCCGGTCTCGGACGCCCCCAGCCCGTCCAGCAGCATGATGGACGGCAGCGCGCTCAGGAGCCGCTGCTTGACGCCCCGTGAGAGCGCTGCACCGCCGGAGACCACGGCGAGCAGCGACGCCAGGTCGCGGTCGGTCGACTCGATCGCGTCCACCAGCGGCCGTCCGAACGCATCGCCGACGATCAGCAGGACGTTCACGCCCTCGCCCTCGACGCCGGCGAGCGTGTCGTCGACGTCGAACCGGTCGGTGACGAGCGGCAGGACGATCGTGTTCGCGTTCGTGAACGCGTTGAACGCCATCCAGTGCGCCGCCCCGTGCATGAACGGAGGTGCCGGCATGAGCCGCGTCCCGCCGTTGGCGGTGTTGGCGACCAGGTCGTCCTCGCCGGCCCACTCCTGCTGGTCGTCGAGCCGTCGGCCGCCGAGCGCGGCGACGAAGATGTCGGCCTGCCGCCACAACACTCCCTTGGGCATGCCGGTCGTTCCGCCCGTGTAGAGGATGTAGAGGTCGTCGGGCGACCACGAGGCGCGCAGCTCGTCGTCCAGGGTGGGCGGCTGCTCGCCGACGGCGTCCTCGTACCACTCGGCGCCGTCGAGCAGCCCGATCCCGCTGCCGTCGTCGACCTGCAGGAGCACCGTCAGGTCCTCGAGCCGCCCGCGCACCTCGTCGAGCACCGGTGCGAACGTCGAGTGGTAGACGATGGCCCTGGCGCCGGAGTCGCGGAGCAGGTACTCGAGTTCCTCGGCGACGTAGCGGTAGTTCACGTTGAACGGAGCAACCCGGGCCTTGTAGGAGCCGAGCATGGCCTCGAGGTACTCGGGGCAGTTGTGGAGGTACAGGCCCAGGTGGTCCTGTCCGGACTCGTGGCCGGCCAGTCCGTCACGCTCCACGACCCGGCCCAGCCCGCGGGCCCGCAGCGCATTGGCCAGCTGACGTGACCGGTCGCCGATCTGTCGGTAGGTGAGGCGCCGTTCACCGGCGACGACGCACTCGCGGTCGGGCACGGCCTCCTCGACCAACTCGTGGACGGCGGCCAAGTTGTACTCCACGTCGGTCCCCCCGGATCGATCCTCTGGACTCGGGCATGTTACGGCGGCGTTCCGGGGCGCCCCGCACGCGGCCGGTGGCGCCTGCCTCCGCTGGGTCCGGGTGTTCGCGCCCCCGGGTCGTCGGTGTGCGTCAGCAGGTGGTGCCCGCCGGGGGCACGACGAGGTCGACCAGGTACCGGTCGACGGCCCGGTCGACGCAGGTGGTGCCGCCGTAGGCGGTGTGTCCGTCGGACTCGACGGTGAGCAGCACCGCGTTCGGGATCCGCTCGGCCACCGCAACGGCGTTGTCGAACGGCGTGGCGGGGTCGCCGGTGCTGCCGACGACCACGATCGGTGGGAGCGTCGGGCTGAACTCCGGGCGCCGCTCGTCCGTGGCCTCGACCGGCCACGTGGCGCAGGGGAGCATCTCGTTGGCGACCGCAGCCCCGAATCGGGGTGAGGCGGCGGCAGCAGCTGCGGCGAACTCCCGGAATGCCGCCGGGTCGGCCGGCGGGGCGTCGTCGGTGCAGACCACCGCCGCGTACGCCGGGTAGCCCCCGAAGTCCCAGTAGCTCTGCGCGAGGGCCCGCAGGGCGTCGCCGTCACCCGCCTCGGCGGCGGCGAGCGCCGGACCGAGCTCGCGCCACCCGTCGTTCAGGTAGCCGGTGAACGTCGCGGCCACGACGACGTCGCTCGGGCCGATGGGGCCGCCCGTTCCGGGGACGCGGCCAGCCTCGGCGGCGGCTGTGACCCGGTCGAAGGACCCCACGAGATCGTCGACGCCGCAGGCCTGGAGCCCGGCGGCGGCGCACTCGGTCGAGTTGGCCAGGAACGCCCGCTCGAAGGCGACCGCCTGGTCGGTCAGGAACCGGGTGAAGCCGAGCGTCGGATCGACCACCCCGTCGAGCACCATCGACCGGATCTCCCCGGGGAACCGTGCCGCGTAGTCCTGGCCGATCCGGGTGCCGTAGGAGAACCCGACGTAGTTGAGCGGTTCGTTCCCGAGCGCCCGGCGGATCGCCTCCAGGTCGCGGGCCACGTCCGCCGTCCCGACGTGTGCGAGCACGTCGGCATGGTCACGGCCGCACTCGGCGCTGATGGCGGCGGCGGCGCGGTCGAGCGCGTCCTGCTCGGCCTGGTCGTCGGGTCCGGAGTCGAGCGACTGGAACGCGTCCACGCCGCTGTCGCAGTCGACGACGCGGGAGCGACCGACGCCCCGTGGGTCCCAGCTGACCGTGTCGAAGCGGCGACCGGTCTCGGCGGTCAGTGGCAGTCCGGCCAGGTACTCGAGCCCCGACCCGCCC
>CAYMKW010000011.1:39695-44133 GCA_964391365.1 uncultured Microthrixaceae bacterium
CGGGTTGGTCACGAGCGAGCCGATCCGGTCGCCGGTCGCGTTGATCCGACCCAGGGCGAGGTCGATCGTCGGGCCCTCCGGCGCCGACCAGTCCAGCGGGACGGTCAGGGTCGCGCAGTCGATCGTCTCGTCGAACGAGCAGGGAGCCCAGTCGAGCGGCCGCGGGGTCCAGTCGCTGGGGAATCCGCTGGCGGAAACGGGTTCCGGTGGGTCCGCCGCGGTGGTCGTCGGCGACGCCGTGGTGCCGGTCGTGCTCGGAGCGGTCGTGGCCGCGTTCCGGTCGTCGAACGTCGCGCTGCAACCGGCGGCCGCCGTGGCCACGACCAGCGCAGCAGCGATGCCGACCAGGGCCGGGCGGTGTCTGCGGCCCGCTCGGGCTCGGGTGGGCGAGGCGGTCGGCACGCCCGGAGCGTAGGGCGCTCTGGTCCGTCGCCCGTGTCGACCCCCCCTGCCTCTCCTGCCTGCGTTGGGGGCGCTGGGGCGTTGGGGGTCAGGTCACTCGGCGTAGCGGAAGATGATCTCGGCGACGCACGCCGGCTTGTCGGCGCCCTCGATCTCGAAGGTGAACGTCATGTGGATCTGCGCCCAGCCGCCGTCCAGCGACTTCACCTCGTCGAGCGCGGCCCCGAGCCGCAGGCGGGAGCCGACCGGCACGGGGTTCACGAACCGGACCTTGCCCAGGCCGTAGTTGACACCCATCTTCACGCCCGAGACCGTGAGGATCTGGGGCATCAGCACCGGACCCAGCGAGAGCGTCAGGTAGCCGTGGGCGATCGGCCCGCCGAAGGGCGACTCGGCCTTGGCCCGCTCCACGTCGACGTGGATCCACTGGTGGTCGCCGGTGGCGTCGGCGAAGGTGTTCACCCGCTCCTGGGTGATCTCCAGCCAGTCCGAGTACCCGAGGTGGGAGCCGACGAGCTCGGTGAGTCCTGCGATGCCGTTCACGGTGGTCGTCATGGCGCGATCATGGCAGCGGTGCGCTCGCCCCGGCCAACCCGACCGTCACCGGCGAGCCTGCTGGCGGCGTCCGCGAGCGGAGCGCCCCGAGGTGCGTCGCCCTCAGGTGAAGTAGAGGCGCTGGTAGTCCTTGGACTGACGGTGCAGGAGCAGTGCGATCAGGGCGTACACGAAGATCGCGTTGAGGATCCCGCCGGGCAGCAGGAAGTACAGGGCGTCGCCGACGATCGATCCGTAGAGGACGACGATCACGAAGCGCACCACGATGGGCAGGAACGACGCAGCGACGGCCACCTGGTAGCCCCGCTTCATCTCGTTGGCGACACCGAACGCACCGAACGCCGTGGCGGCCGCAGCTCCGAGGAACACCAGCCGGGCGATCATCCCGTCGCTGGGGATCCCGTAGTCGTCACCCCATCCGAGTGCGGCCAGCGCCAGGAAGACCGCGTCGAAGTACAGGAGGAACTGGCTGATCACCAGCGTCTGCGGTTGTCGGCTGTTGAACCACCGGCGTTCGTTCATGGCTGACAGTCTGGCAGGCGTCTGCCTGGCCGCTGGTGCCGGCACCCGACTCCGCCCCCTCACGGACCTGCTGCCGAAGCCCCTGTGTCCGGTCGGGAACCGGCCGCTGCTCGACTGGGCGATGGAAGCGTTGTCCGGCGCGACGTCGGACCTGGCCGTCAACGTGTGCCACCACCCGGATCGGATGCTCGCCCATCTGGCGGCGCGCCACCCGTCGGTGCACGTTTCGCTCGAGGAGCCCCCGGCCCTCGGCACCGCCGGGGCGATCGGGCGGCTGCGGCCCTGGCTCGACGGCCGGGCGGCGCTGGTCGTCAACGCCGACACGTGGCACCGGGTCGACCTGCGCCAATTCGTCCACGACTGGGACGGCGAGCGGGTGCGTCTGCTGACGCCGACCGCGGGGCCGTTCGGCCCGGGCAGCGGGGTCGTCGCCTCGCTGCTGCCCCGCTGGGCCGTCGATCGCTGCGCTCCGGAGCCGAGCGGACTCTGGGAGCAGGTCTGGAGCCCGGCCATCGACGCCGGCCGGGCCGAGACCGTCCACGTGGCCGAGGGTGACGGCCCCGTCGTCGACTGCGGGACGCCGTCGGACTACCTGCGAGCGAACCTGATCGTCTCGGGCGGCGAGTCGGTGATCGGCGAGGGAGCGGTCGTGGCGGGCACCGTCGAGCGGTCCGTGGTCTGGGCCGGGTCGGAGGTCGGCCCCGATGAGCACCTCGTCGAGGTGATCCGCGCCGACGGTCTCACGGTGCCGGCGCCCCTGGCGGGGTCGGTGACGGCACCGTGAGGGTGAAGCTGCGACCGGCGCTGTTGGAACTCGGATGTGCGGGGTCGCCGCTGTTGGCAGACACGGTGAGTGTCACGACATCACCGGGTTCGAGTGCCACGCCGGCGTCACGGGCGACGGCGACCCAGTCGTCGGTGATCCGCAGTGTCGTGTCGATCGACAGCCGACGGCTGACGGGGCCAGTCGTGGCCATCAAGCCCCACACCCGCATCGAGGCGTCCCACGGTTGAAGCAGGAGGTCGCCCCCGTCCGGGCTCGAGGAGCACCCCCCGGTCGAGACCCTCTGTGCCAGCGGCAGGCGTGGATAGTCGATGTTCAGGTTCACGCAGATGGATTCGCCCGGTTCGCCGGTGTCGGGAACCTGCGGGTCGGTGATCCGGATCGCTCCGTCGACGAGGTCGCCGATCACGAGGGTGTTCGTCGGGGGCGGCATCTGGTCCGAATCGGAGAACGCCAACGATGTCGGCGGGACCGGTGTTTCCGGAACAGGTGGCGGCGCCGACGCCGGCGCTTCCGCTCCGCCGCTCAACGCCTGGCCGCTGACCTCAGTGCCTTCCGGCGCCGCGGCACTCGCTGCAGCAACGGCCACCTCGCACGTCGGGTCCGGCGGGGTGCAGCCGGTCGTCGGGAGCGTCGTCGGGGGCGGGACGTCGACCGTGGTGGCCGTCCGGGACCGCGACTCTGCAGCGGGGAGGTTGCGCTCAGCCTCGGAGACGACGGTGGTGGGCGGATCGCCGGGCTGGACGAACGCGAACACGGCGACCGCCGCGAGCGCCGATGCCCCGAGGAGCGCGCCGCCCCGGCCGGCGAGACGCCGCCGTCGGATCGTCCGACCCCTCGAGACGACGGCGGCGTAGCGGGCATCGGGATCGACGGCGGCGGGGAAACGGGTTGCGGGGGGTGACGCCGTCACGGTGGTTGCGTTCGGATCAGGCGATGGCATGGGGGGACTCCGGTTCGAGTACGACCACATCGGTCGGGGGTTCGGCGCTCTCGGGCTGACGTCCGACTCCGAGTTCGCTTCGGAGCTGGGCGGTCGCCCGGTGGAGGTGCGTCTTGACTGCGCCCGGCGAGATCCGGAGCGCCTCGGCGACCGACTTCTCGCTCATGTCGGCGTAGTGCCGCATCAACACGACGTCACGCTGGCGGGCGGTGAGGTTGTTCAGGGCGTTCGCGAGATCGAGGCGGATCGCGACCTGGTCGGGCGGGCCCGGATCCCGGCCATCGGTGACGAGCTGCGACCGGCGTGCTGCGTCCCGCCCCGACCGGCGCACGTGGTCGATCACCAGGTTCCCGACGACCGCCATCAGCCAGGCGTCGGGGTTCGGGTGTGAACGCACCACACGCCAGTGGCCGAATGCCCGGGCCAGCGCCTCCGCTGCCAGGTCCTCGCCGGTGGAGCGGTCGCGCACCATCCGGACGGCCGTGGCGGTGACACGATCGTGGATGCGCTCGTAGAACACCCGGAACTCCTCGTCGCCGGAACCTCGCACGCCACCCCCTCCGTCCTGCTCCCTGCCGTCAGTGGTGTCAACGACCGGCCCCCGCGATCGGTTGACGGCTCCGTCGGAATTCCGGCCGGAACCGATCAGGTGGTGTCGACCCGGGCGATCTCGACCGCCACGGCGTGTCCCGCCCGGAGCTGTCCGCAGGCGGCGTCGATGTCGCGGCCCCGGGTGTCCCGGATCGTGACGGCGACCCCACCGGCGGCGAGTCGGTCGCGGAAGGCGTGCACCCGGTTGCGGGACGATCCGACCACCGGGTAGCCGGGCGTGGGGTTGAGGGGGATCAGGTTGACGTGCGCCGCCAGACCGCGGGCCAGGGGAACCAGTCGCTCGGCGTCCTCGAACCGATCGTTCACGCCGTCGATCAGCGCCCACTCGAACGTCACCCGCCGTCCGGTCCGCGACCGGTACTCGCCGCAGGCCTCGAGCAGCTCGGCGATCGGGTAGCGGCGGTTGATCGGCACCAGCTCGTCCCGCAGCTCGTCGTCGGCGGCGTGCAGCGACACGGCGAGCCCGACGGGCAGGCCCTCGGCGGTGAGCCGCCGGATGCCGGGCACGATCCCGACCGTGGACACGGTGAGGTGCCGGGCTCCGATCCCCAGGTCCTCGTGCAGTCGCCGCACGGCTCCCCAGGTGGCGTCGACGTTCGCCAGCGGCTCGCCCATCCCCA
>CAYMKW010000012.1:0-1202 GCA_964391365.1 uncultured Microthrixaceae bacterium
CTACGAGGTCGACGAGGAGAAGCGCATTGTCTTCCCGCTCCCCGAGGGCATCGCCAAGGTCGAGCAGGCGCTCGGCGTCGAGAACCTCTACGACGACGTCTCCAACTCGCTGGTCCACCAGCTCCAGGTCGCGATCAAGGCCAAGGAGCTCTACCGCCGTGACCGGGACTACCTGATCCAGGACGGCGAGGTGAAGATCGTCGACGAGTTCACGGGCCGTGTGCTCGAGGGGCGGCGGTGGTCCGAGGGCCTGCACCAGGCGGTCGAGGCCAAGGAGGGCGTGCGGATCAAGGAGGAGAACCAGACGCTCGCCACCGTCACCCTGCAGAACTACTTCCGCATGTACGACAAGCTCGCCGGAATGACGGGCACCGCCGTCACCGAGGCCGCCGAGTTCATGTCCACCTACGAGCTCCAGGTCGTGCCGATCCCGACCCACCGGGACCTGGCCCGTCTGGACTACGCCGACCTCATCTACCGGACCGAGGACGCCAAGTTCGGCGCCGTCGTCGAGGACATCCTGGAACGCAACGAGTCCGGCCAGCCCGTTCTGGTGGGCACGGTGTCGGTGGCGAAGTCCGAGAAGCTCTCCCGGATGCTGGAGAAGCGGGGCGTGCCCCACGAGGTCCTCAACGCCAAGCAGCACACCCGTGAGGCCGAGATCGTCGCCCAGGCCGGTCGCATCGGCTCGGTCACGGTCGCGACGAACATGGCCGGGCGAGGCGTCGACATCCTCCTCGGTGGCAACCCGGAGGGCATGGCCGGCCGCGGCGTCGTCTCGGAGGGGCTCGACCCCGAGTCCGAGGAGGGCATCGCCCGCTACGAGGAACTGCTCGCCAAGTACGGGGAGGAGTGCGTCGCCGAGGGCGAGCAGGTCCGTGAGCTCGGCGGGCTGTACGTGCTCGGGACGGAGCGGCACGAGAGCCGTCGGATCGACAACCAGCTCCGTGGCCGCTCGGGTCGTCAGGGCGACCCCGGCACCAGCCGGTTCTACCTGTCCCTCGAGGACGACCTCATGCGGTTCTTCGCCACGGGCGCCATCGAGTGGGTCATGGGCAAGGGCTGGGACGACGACGTCCCGATCGAGGCGAAGATGGTCACCCGGGCCATCGAGAAGGCGCAGACCACCGTCGAGTCGCGCAACGCCGAGATCCGCAAGAACGTCCTCAAGTACGACGAGGTGATGCACCCGCAGCGGCAGG
>CAYMKW010000012.1:1212-15686 GCA_964391365.1 uncultured Microthrixaceae bacterium
GCCGACGGGGCCGCGGTGACGCGCCAGCTGGGCAACTCGCAGCGGAAGGTCATCTACGCCCGCCGCGACGAGGTGCTCGAGGGGGCGGACCTGCGGGCCGAGACGCTCGAAGCGCTCGCGGAGTCGGTGGACGGGCTGGTGCGCAACCACTGCTCGTCGGACTACTCCGAGGAATGGGACGTCGAGGCGCTCCTGGCCGACGCCGCCACCTACTGGCCGTGCACGGTGACGCCCCAGGACGTGTCCACGGCCGCGTCCACCGACGCGCTCTACGAGACGCTCGCCGCCGACGCGGTCCGCCACTACGAGGAGCGCGAGCGGGAGCTCACCCCCGAGGTCATGCGGGACGTGGAGCGACAGGTGATGCTGCGCATCATCGACGCCCGCTGGCGGGATCACCTCAAGGAGATGGACTACCTCCAGGAGGGCATCAACCTCCGGGCGCTCGGTCAGAAGGACCCGCTGTCGGAGTGGCAGCGTGAGGGCTACGACATGTTCGGGCAGCTGATGGAGACCATCAACCGCGAGTACGTGCAGTACGTGATGCACGTGCAACTCGTGCAGAACCAGCCCCAGCAGGCCCCGATCGCTCCGGGGACCAAGCTCACCTACACCGCTCCCGACAGCGACGCCCCCGGAGCGGGTGCGGTGCCGCCCGTGGCGGCCGCCGAGGTCGCCCACGACCAGGCCGCCGCCGCCCCCGCAGCCGAGGAGACCCAGCAGCCCGTGGTCCGGACCGACTGGGAGAAGACCCCTCGCAACGCACCGTGTCCCTGCGGCAGCGGCAAGAAGTTCAAGGTCTGTCACGGGGCCTGAGGGAGACCGGTGCAGGACTTCACCCCCCGGATCGGAGCGATCCGCACCCGCCTCGACGAGGCGGCCGGCTACCTGCGCATCGACGCGCTCCGCGCTCGTCGACCCCAGCTCGAGACCGAGCTGGGGCGCCCCGACCTGTGTGACGACCAGGAGGCCGCCCAGAAGCTCCAGCGCGAGTTCGCCGCCGTCGACGACGACCTGGGCCTGTTCGACCGCATGACGAGGCGGCTGGACGACGCCGCAACCCTCGCCGAGCTGGCGCGGGAGGAGTCCGACGAGTCGCTCGAGCCCGAGATCGAGAACGAGCTCGCCTCGCTCGAGCGGGAGTTCGATTCGCTCGAGCTCCGGGCGCTGCTCACCGGCGAGTACGACGAGCGCGACGCCCTGATCGAGATCAACTCGGGTGCCGGCGGCGTCGACGCCCAGGACTGGGCCGAGATGCTGCTGCGCATGTACCAACGTTGGGCCGAGCGTCGGGGGTTCGACGTCGAGCTCGACAGCGTCCACGAGGGGACCGAGGCCGGGATCTCCTCGGCCGAGTTCATCGTGTCGGGGCGCAACGCCTACGGGTGGATGCGCTCCGAGCACGGGGTGCACCGGCTCGTCCGCATCTCGCCGTTCGACAACAACGCCCGGCGCCAGACCAGCTTCGCGTCGGTGAAGGTCTCGCCCTTCCTCGACGACGTCGACGACGAGATCACGATCGACGACAAGGACCTCCGCATCGACGTCTACCGGTCGTCGGGCGCCGGCGGCCAGCACGTCAACGTGACCGACTCGGCGGTTCGGATCACCCACCTCCCGACCGGGCTCGTGACCAGCTGCCAGAACGAGCGCTCCCAGCACCAGAACAAGGACCGGGCCATGACCATGCTCAAGTCCAAGCTGCTGGAGCTCGAGCACCAGAAGCGGCGCGACGAGCTGGCGGCGATCACCGGCGAGTCGTCGGCGGTCGACTTCGGCAGCCAGGACCGGAACTACGTCCTGCAGCCGTACCAGCAGGTGAAGGACCTCCGAAGCGGCCTGGAGCTCACCAACCCCGACGCCGTCCTGGACGGCGACCTCGACGAGCTGATGGAGGCCTACCTGGCCTGGCAGCGCTCGGAGTCCGCCGGCGTGGGCTGATCGCCGCCGATCCCGGCACGCGGCGGCGGGGGAGCGCCCCCGTCGGAGTGCCACGGATCAGCGGTCGCGGGGCACTAACGTCAGATTGGTCCGGCGCCCCCCGTCCCGCCCGGACGGTCGTTGCGCACCCGCAGTCGGCCGAACATTCCACCCGCCCCCGGGAAGGTCCCGAGTGATCAAGCTCGACAACGTCACCAAGATCTACAAGGGCGAGATGGTCGCCCTGCGTGACGCCACCGTGGAGATCGAGAAGGGCGAGTTCGTGTTCCTCGTCGGTCCGTCCGGTTCCGGCAAGTCGACGTTCCTGCGGCTGCTCAACCGTGAGGAGAAGCCCGAGCGGGGCCACATCTTCGTGGCCGGCAAGGACATCGCGGAACTGCCCGGCTACAAGGTCCCGTACCTCCGTCGCAACATCGGCAGCGTCTTCCAGGACTTCAAGCTGCTCCCGTCCAAGACGGTGTCGGAGAACGTGGCGTTCGCCCTCGAGGCGATCGGCCGGCCCCGGGCCCACATCAAGGAGGCCGTTCCCCAGATCCTGGAACTGGTCGGCCTGGCGCAGAAGTCGGACAACATGCCCGACGAGCTGTCCGGCGGGGAGCAGCAGCGGGTGTCCATCGCCCGGGCCTTCGTGAACCGTCCGCTCATCCTCCTGGCCGACGAGCCCACCGGGAACCTGGATCCAGCCACATCGGTGGGGATCATGAAGCTCCTCGACCGGATCAACCGGACCGGGACCACCGTGGTCATGGCGACCCACGACCGCGGCATCGTCGACACGATGCGCAAGCGGGTCATCGAACTGGACCGGGGTCGGGTCGTGCGCGACCAGGCCCGCGGCGTCTACGAGTGAGCTGACATGGCGATCCGACTCGACTACGTGCTCAAGGAGACCGGCTCCAACCTGGCGCGGAACTTCACGCTCACCTTCGCCGCCATCCTCACCGTTGCCGTGTCGCTCGCACTCGTTGCCGCCAGCTACCTGATCGGCCAGGGCATCAACAACAGCTTCCTGGGCCTCCGGTCCGACGTGCAGCTGTTCGTCTACATGAACCCGGCCGCCACCCAGGAGCAGATCGACGCCGTCGACCGCGAGCTCGACAACAGCCCGCAGGTCGAAGAGGTCGACTTCTTCGACAAGGAGCGCTCCTACGAGGAGTTCAAGCGGCTCTTCAAGGAGCAGCCCGACCTGGTCTCCACGATCACCCCGGAGGACCTGCCGCAGAGCTTCCGGATCAAGCCGTCGTCCTCGGACGCCGACGTGGTCACGGCGCTCGGCGACACGCTCGAGGCCAAGGAGGGGGTGCTGCGGGTCGAGTACGCGGCCGAGTACGCCCGACAGGTCCAGCGGTCGGTCCGGACCCTCAACACCTGGGTCCTGATCGTCGGCGCGGTGCTCATCGGTGCCTCGGTGCTGTTGATCTTCAACACCATCCGCACGGCCGTGTTCGCCCGGCGCCGGGAGATCGAGGTGATGCGGCTCGTCGGTGCCAGCAACTCGTTCATCCGGTTGCCGTTCGTGGTCGAGGGGCTGGTCCACGGCCTGCTCGGGGCGCTGCTGGCGGCGTTCGCCGCCTGGGGGTTCGACGCCCTCTGGAAGCGCAACTTCGTCAACCAGGTGGCCTTCGAACTCCTCAACCAGATCCGTTGGGAGCCGAACCAGCTGTGGTCGGCCATCGGGATCATCTTCGCCGTGGGTGCCCTGACGGGAGCCATCGGTTCCGGCATCGCCGTCAGTCGCTTCCTGAGGGTCTGAGCGCCGCCCGACGCGGCCGGTCAGGCGGCACGGGCAGACTGTCGTCATGGTGGCTGTGAACTCGACGATGCTCCCCCTGGGAACACCCCTGCCCCCGCTCGAACTCCCCGATCCCACCGGTGCGGTGTGGTCGGCGGCCCGGGACGCTGCCGGCGCCCCGGCGCTGGTGGTGGCGTTCGTCTGCAACCACTGTCCGTACGTCCGACACCTGGGACCGGACCTGGGTCGGATGGCAGCGGACTGGCAGCGGGCCGGTGCGGTCGTGGTGGCGGTGAACGCCAACGACGCCGACGCCTACCCTGACGACGCTCCGGAGGCGATGATCGCCACCGCCGACGAGTGGGGGTGGACGTTCCCGTACCTGGTGGACGCCGAACAGTCGGCCGCCCACGCGTTCGCCGCCGCCTGCACCCCCGACTTCTACGTCTTCGATGCCTCGGGACTGCTGGCGTACCGGGGTCGCTTCGACGGGTCCACGCCCGGCAACGACGTGCCCGTGACGGGGGACGAACTCGACGCCGCAGTTCGGGCGGTCCTGGCAGGTGATCCGGTTCCGGCGGAGACGCAGGTGGCATCGATCGGCTGCAGCATCAAGTGGCGTCCGGGCCACGAACCCCCCTGGTTCGGCTGATCGCCGGGAGTCTCACATCCTGCGTGCCGCACCATGGTGGGTTCAGGATGTCGGCAACTCGACCTGCGGAGTGCTGGCCCGCACGTCAACCGTCGCCGAATCGCTCGAAATCGAGAGCACGTTGTCGTTGAGACGGACCTCGAGCGTGCCGCCGGCTTCATTGACGAACCTGCTGAGCGCGGTCACCAGCGCCTCGTGGGGGTCCGACGGATCATCAGTCCGCTGGGAAACCCGGCGTCCGAACAGGCGCCCGCCAAGGGATCGTCGGGGGTTCGATTCCCGACGATCCGCGGGCGGCGTCTCCGGGCCGACATCCACCCGGGGGACTGAGATCAGATTGTCGATCTCACTGGGTTGCTGGTCCACGAGCGCCAACGCTGCGACCGTCGTACTCACGCTGGAGGACTTGACGGTCTCGGCTGAGCCGAAATAGAGGACGGAGACCCAGTCGGGGTCGTTCTCGGGGGCCACTCGCTTGTCCTCGACGAACAACTTGTCGACGATGTTGAACCAGACGTCGGCGAGTGAGTACCGGAGTCCGACGAACGCCAGGAGCGCGTAGAGGGTCAGGAAGGCGTTCGATGCAGCGAACGCAGCGTGTGAGAGCGCCTGGGATTGGATGTCGCGCCAGAGCGTCCACGTCGACAGTGCCACGATGAGGTACGGCACGATGATGAATGTCAGGGGAGCAACGGTTCGGTGCTTGACCTTCGGTGTTCGGGCGAACGCGAGTCGCTGTCCGCCGATCGACTGTCCGATCGATCTGACGACACCCGCCGTGTTCACGGCGAGCAGCAGCAGGTTGAATCCGTACACACGGAACACGTCGGTGCGCCGATAACCGCTGCGGCGAAGGTCGGTCGACATTGCGACGAAGAACGGAACCGCGGCGGTGAGCGCGATCGGGCTGATCAGTCGGTCATCGAAGGGGAAGGCCAGGAGGATGAAGAGCCCGATGCTGGCCCACGCAATCGCCGCCAAGTAGTTCAATCGGAGCAGTGCCTCCCCAATCGAGACGCTGGCCGACGGGATCCCCCGTCGGCGGACGAGGCGTCGGTACTTCGACAGCATGTTGAGTCCGCCATTGGCCCATCGCTGGCGCTGGATGCACAGGGAGCCGAAGTCCGGAGGAGTCGCGCTGTAGCTGAGGCGTTCTGGGAAGTTGTAGAGTTGCCAGCCTAGGAGGCGCATGTCGATGCTCGACTCCGTGTCCTCGATCGGCGTTCGGTCCTGGATGTAGCGGCGGATCGGGAGACCGTCCTCGAGGTCGATCTCGCAGAGCTCGTCGAGTGCGATCTTGCGGAGCACGGCGTTCGCTCCCACCCAGAACGTGGCCCCGTAGCGAGTGAGCCCTTGGTGGACGATGTGCTGGAGATCCGTGGTCGCTCCACTGATCCGCTCGATTCGGGTGGGTGCGCCCGGGAAGGCGCTGTACGGCGTCTGCGTCACCGCCAGCCTGGATGATTCCGGCAGCTCCATGTGATGGACGAGTCGGAGGCAGTACTCAGGCAGGAGCATGCTGTCGGCGTCGAGCGTCAGCACATAGTCCGGATCCCGTACCTCCAAGTCGCAGGGCCCACTCCGGACCTCGATCAGCACCCTGCCGCCGGAGGTTTCCTGCTCGCGGAACTTCCGACCCATCAGCCCGATGTAGCTGTTGAGGTTCATGGCCTTGTTCGGTTCGTTGGAGAGTGACACGTACTGCTTCCGCTCGAACACCGACAGGTCCGCCGTGAACGTCCACACCAGGCGGCGGTGGAGCTGATGCACTCGGCGCTCGCTCAGCATCACTTCCTCGTTGGCGGCGTCGACGAGAGCATTCGCAACCTCGACCATCTCCGAAGCGAGTCGCCCGAAGACCTGTTCGGCGAGGAACTCATCGGAGTGATCCGCCAGGTCGAGGTCGTCCGCCGTTGTCCTGAGCCACGTTGCAGCCTCGAGGTAGTGCTCGGCCAGTCGCTTGAGGTCCTCCGGTTGCGGGGCCTCGCCCGCGGCTCGGCGTTCGAACGCCTCGAGCGCCGAGGTGAAGCGCCGGCGTGGGGTCTCGAGCAACTGCTGGACCCACTCAGGCGTGCTGCGAGCGTCTTCCAGCAGCTCGAGGTCGCGCGCCGTCGTCGGATTCGGCGGATCGTCCACCAGAAGAACGATCCCCAGGCTCGGATACTCCTGAAGCGCTGCTGAGAGGAGGGTCTGGCGGATGATCCTGCCGTCCTCCCGGTACGAGGGGACCAGCACCGTGAGCGAGGGCTCGGATTCAGTGAAGAAGTCGTCGATCGTTGCTCTCGGGACGCGGTGGTGGTCCCGGGTCCGGTACAGGTAGCCGAGCCTTGCGAACAGGTACGCCAACGACGATCCCGTCAGCAGGGTGGTGATGGCGAAGTAGACGAGCATCTCGGCCCATCCGCGCAGCGATGGGGCGTTCGCTGCAACACGCATGACCTGGTCGATGGCGTAGGCCGTCCACGCCACGATGGTTGCGACGATCGCGAATCGTGCAGCACTGATCCACCGACGGTCTGGAGACCGTGGAACGCACGGTTGCGGTTCGAGCCGCTTGTCGGCCCCGATCTGACGCCGGGGTCCCCGGAGCGATCGGGCTCCGTGGTCGCTGTCGGGGGATGCGCTGAGCGTGGACATGCTCCGGTTGTAGGGCTCCTCGAGGTCGACAGCAACGGATCCGGAACTTCTGCCTCCCGAGAGGGTCGTTCGGCCCAGTGACCGTTGGTGGATCCACCCATGCCGCACTCACAGCCCGGTCAATACGCTGCTGATGACCAGGTCGGACTGGATTCGCTCCGGGCACGAGTCGGAGCGATCCGATCACACGCCGCCCTGGACCGCCGGCGTACGAACGGAGTTCAACGTGACCGAGACCACATGGAGAGGGGAAGCGACCGAGTCCTCCGATGGGGACGTCGCCGGCTCCGCTGACGACGCCACCGCAACTCCGCCTCGTCGACGGTTGTCGCCGCTCCGTCTCCTGCTCCTGATCGTCCTCGTCGCCGGCGCGTCCGCTGGGGCGTTCTTCCTGGCGCGACAGGTGGTCGAGCAGTCGGCGGTTGGCCTGAAGGGGGCGTGGTTCGCTCCCTACGTCGATGCGACCCTCGTTCCCACCTACCCGTTCGAGACGCCGACCGAGGATGGCGGAAAGGACGTTGTCCTGGGCTTCGTGGTGGCCGATCGTGATGGGCGCTGCGAGCCGACTTGGGGCACGTTCGTCGACCTCGACGGAGCGGCGACCTCGTTCGACCTCGACCGGCGGATCGCCCGCCTCCGCACGGCCGGTGGCGAGCCGATCGTCTCGTTCGGCGGGCTCATCAACGACGAGCTGGCGTTGCGTTGCGAGACCCCGGAGGACCTCGCATCGGCATACCGGAAGGTCATCGATCGCTACGACCTGACCACGATCGACATCGACGTCGAAGGCGAGGCTCAGTCAGATGAGGCCGCCAATCAACGCCGGGCGGCCGCGCTGAGAATCCTCCAGGACGAGGCGGAGGGGCGGGGTGACGACCTCGCCGTCTGGCTGACGGTGCCGGTCGGAGTCGACGGAATGACGTCCGCGGGTCTGCGGATGGTGCTGACGACTCTCGAGGCGGGGGTCGACCTCACCGGCGTCAACGGAATGGTCATGGACTATGGGGCCGGGCGACCGCCCGGCACGTCGATGTGGCAGGCCTCGGAACAAGCGCTCGTGTCGCTCCACGGCCAGCTCGCACGGGCGTATCGGAGCGTGGGGAGCACGATGTCGGACTCCGACGTCTGGGCCCGAGTCGGTGCCACCCCGATGATCGGCCAGAACGACACTCCTGATGATGTCTTCACGCTCGGTGATGCTCGGTCCCTCCTCGACTTCGCCCAACGCAGAGGTCTGGGTCGCCTCTCCATGTGGTCGGCCAATCGCGACGCACCGTGCGGCAAGCAGATCGACGGTGCCGCGGTGAGCAACACGTGCAGCAGCGAGGATCAGCGGCCGGGGGAGTTCGCTGCGACCCTCAACCAGCTGTCCGGTCGACCTGGTCCGAGCGGGTCGACCGACGGGAGCACCGCGCCGAGCTCGGTGGATCGACCGTCGGTACGAGCGGTCGTCGACGATGCCCGAACGAGCCCGTATCCCATCTGGCAGGCCGAGACGGTGTACGTCATGGGGGAGAAGGTCGTCTGGCACGGGAACGTCTTCGAAGCCAAGTGGTGGACGAAGAACGACATGCCCGACGCGCCGGTCGAGAACGAGTGGGACTCACCGTGGCGGTTCCTCGGACCGGTGCTCCCCACGGACAGGCCGCCTCCCCGTCCGAACGTTCCCGACGGCACCTACCCGAAGTGGTCCGAACTGGCGTCGTATGCACGAGGATCCCGAGTGCTCCACCAGGGTTTCGCCTATGAGGCCAAGTGGTTCACGTTGGGCGACACGCCTCGACCGGACCGGCCGTGGGAGAGCCCGTGGCAGATCATCGTCGAGGACGATGCTTCGTCCGACCCGGCGTCGTCGACCACGACCACGGTCCCGGTGAACCCCAGCGGTCCTCCGATCCCGTCGGCGAGCGGTGCCGCCCGGTCCAGCCCCTGACCGAGCGCGCGGTGTCCATCCGGAGCGGTTGGACACCGGTCGGTCGGACCCGGCCCTGACACCGCTGCGGGTTGACTTCGTCGCCCCCGGACTCCGCGCTGCGCGGCGCTGCGCGAACCGCCGCTACGGTTGGCAGATCGTTCGGCCGTGATCGCGGTCGACGCAGGGGACGTGGGGGTGGTCGTGGACACGATCGGCGTGGACCCGGATCTGGTGGCGGCGATCGACGCGCTGTCGGCCGACGACGGCGTGTCGAGCGAGGCGATCGACCTGGTGGTCGACGCCGGGCTGTTCGGCGTGAGCGTGCCCCGTGAGGTCGGCGGGTCCGACCTGCCGCTGGCGGATGTCGTCGAGGTGTGGCTCCAGCTGTCGCGGGCCGACGCGTCGACCGGATGGTGCGTGTTCGCGGCCGACACGGCGCTCGCGTACTTCGGTGCGTACCTGCCCGACGACGGCGTGGACCGGGTGCTGTCGGCATCGGGGTCGTCGGGCCGGTTGCCGGTCGTCGCCGGCCAGTTCGCTCCGAACGGCACGGCGTTGGCCGAGGACGCCGACTGGGTGGTCGACGGCGAGTACCGGTTCGGCAGCGGGATCCTGCACGCCGACCTGGCCGGAGCCGGGTTCTTCGCCACACCCGCCGACGGCGGCGACACCGCCTACCTGATGGGCTGCTTCCCGGCGGTCGAGATCGAGCCTCGCGGCAACTGGGACGTCCTGGGCCTCCGAGGCACGCAGTCGATCGACTACGGGGTCCACGGCGTCCGGGTGCCGCAGTCCTGCGCGTTCGACTTCTTCGCCCCGGTGGTCCACCGGGGATCGGCCAAGCACCGCTTCGGTGTGATCCCGCTGACGGCGGTCGGCCACGCCGCCTGGGCGCTGGGTGTGACCCGCCGGATGCTCGACGAACTGGCGCTCGTCGTCGCCACGGGCACGCGCATGGGGGCGGCGAGCGCCATGGCCGACTCGGACCACGTGCTCATCGAACTGGCCCGCCTCGAGTCCCGGCACCGTGCCGGTCACGCCTGGACGCTTCAGGTGGCCGGGCAGGCGGAGGCCGAGTGCGAGGCGTCGGGGGCCATGCTGTCCGAGGCGACGGCCAACCTGGTCCGTCAGGCCTGCGTCCACGTGAACCGCGAGTCGGTTGCGATCGCGCAGGAGGCCTACTCGTTGGCGGGCACGGCCGCGCTGCGGGACGGGCCCCTGCAGCGGTGCTTCCGCGACCTGCACGCCGGGGCCCAGCACTACTTCGCCTCGGACGCCCCCAGCGTCGACTTCGCCCGCACCGTCCTGGCCGCGGCCCGACAGGAGGTGTGACGTGTCCGAGGTGAACGTGGGGCCCGGCATCGGCGACCTCGGCGGAGCGAGCGTCCTGGTCACCGGCGGGGCGAGTGGGATCGGTCGGGGACTGGCGGCGGCCGTCGCCTCGGCGGGTGCCGGCGTGGTCACGCTCCTCGACGTCGAGGAGCCGGCGCTGGCCTCGACGGTCGAGGCCCTCGGCGCGGAGTTCCCGGACACGGTGGTGCGCGCCGAGCCCGTCGACGTCACCGACGCCGGTGCGGTCGACGCCGCCGTCGAGCGCACCTGGGGCGCCACCGGCGGGATCGACCTGGCATTCCTGAACGCCGGGGTGTTCGCCGGCGGTCGGGTCTGGCAGGCCACCGAGGACGACTGGACCTGGGTGCAGTCGGTCAACGTCGGCGGCGTGGTCCACGGCGTCCGGGCCGTGGTGCCCCGGATGATCGACCGAGCTGCTCCCGCAACCGTGGTGGTCACGGCGTCCGTGGCCGGAGTGGTGGCCGCTCCCGTGTCGGCTCCGTACGTGGTGTCGAAGTTCGCCGCTGTGGGCCTGGCCGAGGCGCTGCACCACGATCTGCAGCTGGCCGGGGTGACCCACGTGCGAGCCGCCGTGCTCTGTCCGGCGATGGTCGCCACCAACATCGGTGACGCCGAACGGAACCGGCCGGCCTCGCTGGGCGACGCCGGCGACGACGACGGCGTGGCGCTCGCCCGGGCCGGGATCGACGAGGCGATGCGCACCGGGGTGGACCCGCGTGCCGGTGCCGAGGAGGCGCTCCGGCAGCTCGCCGCCGGCCGCTTCTACATCAGTACCCACCCGGTCGAGCTCTGGGAGCGCCTGGTCGCCGCCGAGAACGAGGACCGCCTCGCCGGCCGGGCGCCGCGGTTCCAGATGTACGAGTGACGTGGACCTGCACGACAGCCGACCGCCATCGGGCTGCGAGCCGATCACGGACGACGACGCCACCATCGCCCGGTTCCTGGAGGACGTGAGCGTCCCGACACTGTTGATGTCGCTGGTCCACCTGTCCGGCGACGCCGCCGTGCTCGACGACCTGCCGGCCCCGGTGGGGAACTACCTCAACGAGGTCCAGGGGTTCATGTCCGATGAGGACCGGGCGACGGTCCGGGCCCGCGCCCTGCAGCTCATCGCCGAGTACCGCGACGGAGGATGTGTCCTGCCCCCGCCACCGGGACCGGACACGGTGCGCCGCATGATGCGCCACCTGGTGGCCGAGCAGGTCCCCGACGAGTACGTCCCGATGCTGCTCGAGGAGCTCGAGCTCGACGGTGCCGATGCTCGCGCCGTTCCGGGTGCCCGCGCCGTTCCGGGTGCCCGCGCCGTTCCGGATGCCGACCAGCCCGGCGCCCGGCGCGGTGGGTTGCACGTCGCCGTCATCGGCGCCGGCATGTCGGGGATCCTCGCGGGGATCCGGCTGCTGCAGGCCGGACACACCTGCACGATCCTGGAGAAGAACCCCGGCGTGGGTGGGACCTGGTTCGAGAACCGCTACCCGGGTTGCCGGGTCGATGTCGGCAACCACGCCTACTGCTACTCCTTCGCCCAGCACGACGGCTGGAGCGAGTTCTTCTCCCGCCAACCGGAGCTGCAGGAGTACTTCGAGCGGTGCGGCCGGGAGTTCGGCGTGCTCGATCACGTCCGCTGCTCGACCGAGGTCGTCTCGGCCCGTTGGGACGAGGAGTCGGCTCGCTGGGTGCTCACCGTGCGCAACACCGCCGATGGCGGCGACCCGGCCGTCGAGGAACTGGGGGCCGATGTCCTCGTGAGCGCCGTCGGCCAGCTGAACCGGCCCGCCGTACCCGACCTCCCCGGTCGGCACGACTTCGCCGGTGTGCAGGTCCACACGGCGGCCTGGCCCGACGACCTCGACGTGACCGGGCGCCGGGTGGTGGTCGTCGGCACGGGAGCGAGTGCGTTCCAGTTGGTCCCCGCCATCGCCGGGCAGGCCGAGCACGTCACGGTGGTGCAGCGCTCGGCGCCGTGGATGTTCCCGAATCCCCACTACCACGAGGCGGTTCCCGAGGGCGTCGGGTGGGCGTTGCGCCACCTGCCCGCCTACGGCCGCTGGTACCGGTTCCTGCTGTTCTGGCCGGCCTGTGACGGTGGCCTGCCCGCCATGCGGGTGGACCCGGACTGGCCCCACCAGGACCGTTCGGTGAGCGAGGTCAACGACGCCGCCCGGGAGGTGTTCACCCAGTGGATCGTCGACCAGGTCGCCGACGACCCCGAGCTGCGTGAGGCGGTCGTGCCCGACTACGTGTGTCTGGGCAAGCGGACGCTCCAGGACGATGGAACCTGGTTGGCGACCCTCCGACGTGACGACGTGACACTCCGGAGGGGTTCGGTCACCGGCGTCGTCGAGGGCGGGGTCGTACTGGACGACGGCAGCCCGGTGGACGCCGACGTCCTCGTCTGGGCCACCGGCTTCCACGCCAACCGGTACCTGTGGCCCATGGACATCGTGGGGCGCGGCGGTGTCCAGCTGGCCGAGCAGTGGGGTGACGATCCGCAGGCCTACCTGGGCATCACCGTCCCGAACTTCCCCAACATGTTCTGCATCTACGGCCCGGGCACGAACCTGGCCCATGGCGGCAGCCTCGTGTTCCACTCGGAGTGCCAGGTCCGCTACGTGGTCGGCTGCCTCGCCGAACTGGCGGTCCGGGGCGGGAGCGTCGAGGTGCGGGCTGACGTCGCCCGGGACTACGACGACCGGCTCCAGGCGGAGCTCGCCGGCATGGTGTGGTCCCACCCGTCGATCCGCCACAGCTGGTACCGGAACCCGGCGGGGACGATCCGGGTGCTGTCGCCGTGGCGACTGGTCGACTACTGGAACTGGACCCGCTCGCCGGACCCGGCCGACTTCGTCTGGAGCGGCTGAGAACCGGGTCCCCGGGGCGGTGGGTCTCCCGGCCCAGCGGCGGGAGGTTCCACCCAGTGCACTCCGTCACATCGAGCGATTGGATGACGAGGAGCGCTCCGGCACCACGCCGGGGCTCCGAGCGAGTGGGGGATCCAATGGGAACGACTCGAGTGGTGGACCTGACACTGACCGACCTGGGCGACGGCCAGCACCGGCTGGAGATGCGGACCGAATCGCCGACCGGTGGGGTGTTCATCGTCGAGGTCGAGGGACCGGCAGAGGTCGTCGACGCCGACGCCGCCTACCTGGGCCAGCAGTACGGGCTGACCCCGCACAGCGAACTCGTCGGGGCCTGACGGCGTTCGACCCCCCCGCAGGTCCATCCCGAAAGCGAACGCCTGTCAGCAGGACCTGTACGAGTTCGTCGCCCGTGACGACCGGTTCGTAGGAGTTCGCCCCGGGACGTCACCGCGGTGACGTCCCGAGCGCCCAGACGAGGCGTTGTCGCTGGTTGGTCGTGCGACTCGCCGTTACCGTCCCTCGGCTGGGCCGAGCGTTGGTCGCCCCGTGCACGACGACCACTCGAGGTCTGCCCGACGAGGTCGTGCTGGAACTGGGGGTCGACCCGGTCCCACGGCGCTGTGCGTGCAACCTCGACTCGGTCGAGAGCGTGTCCGTCCGGGTACTCGTCGAACGACTGGGCCGCCTGAGCCGACCTGTCCCCCCTCACGCGCAGCAGTCCCGGCTCCGGGTCGCTCGAGCTTGCGGCGGTACCGTCTCCGACGTGACTCCCGGGGACGTGCTCGACGCGCTGATGACGACGTTCGGCGGACTGGTCCCGAAAGCGACCTGGGGCGAGACGTCGCTCTTCTACAACCCCGACGGGGTCCTCCCCAACGGCGTCTACTTCTGCACCATCAAGGAGCACGACGGCGCCAACGACCGGGCGTCCCATCTGGACCGTCCCGGCGTGTTCAGGCTCGCAGTGGGACTGCCCCCGGCCGTGTACGAGCAGATGTTCGGCCCACGCCCTGCGCGTCCGCCCAAGGGTGGTGTCGTGCTGGCCGACGACGACTTCACCGCGACCGACGTGCTGATGCCGCATCCGGTGTACGCATGGATGGGGTGGGTCCAGGTGCTCTCGCCGTCGTCAGAGACGTTCGCCGAGATGCAGCCGCTCCTCGCCGAGGCCTACGAGCTCGCCGTGAGGAAGTACGACGTGTCGATCGCCAAGCGGGAGAGGTCGTGAGGAGCTGAGCATCGTCGGCTCGAGATCAAGGGAGAGATCGGCGAACGCAGGGGAACAGGTCCCCGGATTCAGCCGAACACCCCGTTGTGGGGTGTTCCCCTGATTTCGGGATCCCTACTGGCGCTTGGGATGCAGGCGGCTCAGGTGGGGTG
>CAYMKW010000012.1:15696-17763 GCA_964391365.1 uncultured Microthrixaceae bacterium
GGGGGTGACAGTGTGACCTGTCGCCCCCACTCGAAGCAGTCCCGAACACCCCGTGGTGGAGCTGGGGGGAATCGAACCCCCGTCCGCCTGGTGGTTACCGAACCCGATACGACCATTCCCGCTCTGCCACTCGCAGCCGTGGCACCGGCGGGTCGGCTGACTCGCGTCAGCTGCCGGGTCTTTCCCCGGCGTCAGCGGTCTTTCACGCCGTCAGCGGTCTCTCCCTGCGGTCCATCCCCACTTCTGTTGCCGGGCTGTGGGGATCCGGCCCCGTGCGCCATTGCTGGTCACGATGACTCTCTACCTCCTGATGGATCAGGCGGCGAGAGCGAACTGCTCGTTGGCGGTTCTTGTGGTGTCCCCGTTTAGCGAGTCTGAGACAACTCGGGTCGCACGCTCGACTTCCAGATCCCGACGTCGAAACCAGTCAGCCCCGTGTTGGCGACACTCTACAGGTCGTCGGTGACACCGTCCGTCGCGGCGGCCGGCGGCTCGCGGCCGGGCGCCGTGTGGTGGGACCGCCGCCGACGGATCCACCAACGGAGGAGCAGCACGGCGAGGAGCAGCGCAACCGCGGCGCCCCCGGCGAGCAGGATGATCGTGAACAGCGCCACGCTCCGACCCACGCGGGACGGGACCGGGTTGTCACCGGTGAACTCGAGGGCGTCGAGGTAGAGCCGTCGTGTGCCGTCGGCGCTCGCCTGGCCGGGCAGGAACCCGTGGTGGATCATCCAGATCCGGCCCTGGGCATCGAAGAACTCCTGGCCCCCCGGCCCGGAGTAGAAGTCGATGCTCGACAACCACGGCTCGTCGAGGGGCTTGGTGCAGGGCCCGGTCACCGATTCGCAGACCGCCACCCCGATCGCATAGTTCGGGGTCGCCCAGTCGTTTGCCGAGTAGAAGAGGACGTACTTCCCGGCGTTGGTGATCATGGAGGGTGCCTCGACCAGGTTCGCCTCCCAGGACTGCGTGTCCCGGATCAGCTCGACGGGGTCCGCCGTGGTGCTGAGTCCGTCAGCGCTCAGCTGCTGGCTGTAGATGATCGTCGGCAGGTTGCAGCAGTCCCCGTCGGCCTTCCACAGCAGGTACGGGGTGGTCCCGTCGAAGAACACGCTCGGGTCGATCGCTCCGCCCTGGTCGACCGGACAGATCATGGGCCCGGTCGAATCGTCGACGAACGGGCCGCCGGCGGCCCGCGAGGTCGCCCGCGAGATGCACTGCCGGCGCGGCGAACCGTCCGACGTCGGGGGTTGGGGCGTGGCGTAGTACATGACGAACGTGCCGTCGGGGCGGGCGAACACCGACGGGGCCCACTGGAACCCCTTGGCCGTCCACGACGGAACCTGCGGCAGGGCGTCGCCGAGGTAGTCGACGGTGCCGTCGTCCCCGTTGGCCGCCCGGTACACCGGGATGTTCGCCGTGGTGGTGTTGGTCGCGAAGATGTAGTTGGCGTCGGGCTCGGTGAGCAGGAACGGGTCGGCCAGGGGAACGGGCAGGATCGGCTTGCCTGCCAGCAGACCGGCGACGAGGGACAGCGGTGACGTGCTCACCACCGGTGGGTCCGATGCTGCCGGTCCGACCGACGGTGTCCGTTGACCGGCGGTGGCGTCCGAGGGGGCCGGGTCGTTGCGGGGCCCGGTCGTGGTGGAGGTCGTGTCGTCCTGCCGGGCGGCGGCCGTCAGCGGCACCAGACAGGCGAGCGACACGACTTCGGCCACCAGCACCGGGGATCGTCGGGCGGCCCGGACGCTCACGACTCGCCCCGTCGTCCCCGGGCCACCGCCCGGGCGGCCTCCCGGTCGGCGTCCCGCCGGGCGATGTCCTGGCGCTTGTCCACGGTCCGCTTCCCCTTCCCGACGGCGATCTCGACCTTCGCCCGGCCCTCCTTGAAGTAGAGGCGGAGGGGGACGAGCGCCAGTCGCTCCGTCTGCATCCGGTGGCGGATCCGGTCGATCTCCCGACGGTGCAGGAGCAGCTTCCGAGGCCGGACGGCATCGTGGCCCGTGTGCGACTGGGCATGGGAGTACGGCGCGATGTGCAGGCCGTGCAACCAGACCTCGCCGCCCC
>CAYMKW010000012.1:17773-25825 GCA_964391365.1 uncultured Microthrixaceae bacterium
CCCTCGACCACGGCCTGCGCCTCGGCGATCTGGACGGCGGACTCCCTGAGCGACCTGACCTCGCTGCCGCGGAGCAGGATGCCGCGCTCGTAGGTGTCGCCGAGGTCGTAGTTGCGCCGCGCCTGGCGGTTGGTGGCCACGACCTGGTCGCCGGTGGGCTTCATCTCACCCCGCACGCTACCGGCCGCCGCTAGGTTGCGGGACGTGTTGGAGATGGCGCCGGAGTTCCACACCGAGATGGTCGCCCACGCCCTGCGCGGATTCCCGCTCGAGGCCTGCGGCCTGCTCGCCGGTTCGCCATCGGCCGACGGGATCTCGGCGGTCGTCCGGCACTTCTATCCGTGCGAGAACGCAGCCGCCTCGGCGAAGCTCTACACGGTGGCGCCCCGCGACCACCTCCGGGCCGACCGTGATGCCGAGTCGAACGGCTGGCAGATCATCGGTGTCGTCCACTCCCACACCCACACCGACGCCTACCCGTCGCCGACCGACGTGGCCCAGGCGCCCGATCCGGGGTGGCACTACGTGATCGTGTCCCTGCGCGACGACGAGCCGTCGGTCCGGTCCTACCGGATCGTCGACGGGGAGATCACCGAGGAGCCGATCGAGGTTCCGGGCCTCGACTGAACGGTCTCCGGTCACATCCGCTGACGGAAGTGGTGGATCGGGCCCCCGATTCCCTACCATGCTGGTCAGGAATCAGTTGCGGTGGCGGCTGGTTGACCCTCTCGCATGACCGTCCACGACTCCGTCCTCGACCTGATCGGCAACACACCAGTCGTGGACGTGTCGCGGCTGAGCCCCAACCCGGACGTCCGGATCCTCGGCAAGATGGAGGGCCAGAACCCCGGCGGCTCGGTCAAGGACCGGATCGCCCTCGCCATGGTCCAGGAGGCCGAGGCCGACGGGACGCTCACCCCGGGCCGCACGATCATCGAGCCGTCGTCGGGGAACACCGGGATCGCCCTGGCCATGATCTGCCGGGTCCGGGGCTACCACCTCAAGATCGTGCTGCCGGAGAACGTGTCGATCGAACGGCGCCAGCTGCTCGAGGTCTACGGCGCCGAGATCATCCCGTCGCCCGGCGCCGAGGGGTCCAACGGGGCGGTGCGCCGAGCCCAGGAGATCGCCGCCGAGCACCCCGAGTGGGTGTTCCTCTACCAGTACGGGAACGAGGCCAACCCCCGGGCGCACTACCGGACGACCGGTCCCGAGATCTGGCGGGACGTGCCGGACGTGACCCACTTCGTGGCAGGGCTGGGGACGTCCGGGACGCTGCTCGGTGTGGGCACCTACCTGAAGGAACAGAACCCGGACGTCAAGGTCTTCGCCGTCGAGCCGCCCTCCGGTGAGACCGTGGAGGGCCTGCGCAACCTGGACGACGGCTACATCCCGCCCGTGTTCGAGAAGTGGGGCGGCTTCGACCTGCTCGACGGGAAGTCGATCGTGCGGCCGCGCGAGTCGCTCGAGTGGACACGCAGAATGGCCGACATCGGGATCTTCTCCGGCATCTCCGCGGGCGCTGCGCTCGCAGGAGCGGTCAAGGTCGCCAACCGGATCGACCGGGGCGTGATCGTCTACATCGTCTGCGACTACGGCTGGAAGTACCTGTCCACGGGCGCGTGGACGCTGGACCTCGACGAGGCCGCCGCCAACGCCGAGCAGGTCATCTACTTCTAGGGGTGACCCGGGGGGCTGGTCCTCCCGCAGGCCGATCCTCCCGCAGGCCGGGTCGGTCGCAGGACTAGCGTGGAGCCGTGGCTGACCGGCCGATCGGCATGTTCGACTCCGGGTTCGGTGGGTTGACGGTGGCCCGGGCGCTGATCGACCTGCTCCCGGGCGAGGACCTGATCTACCTGGGCGACACCGCCCGCTACCCGTACGGCCCCCGGTCGCTCGACGAGGTGGCCGGCTTCGCCCACCAGATCGCCGAGGAACTGGTCGACCGACGAGGCGTGAAGCTGCTCGTGGTGGCGTGCAACACGGCGGCTGCCGCCGCCCTCGACTCGCTCCGGGACCGCTTCGCCGTTCCGGTGATCGGCGTGATCGACCCGGGCGTCCGGGCGCTCGTGCAGGCCTCGGAGTCCGGCCGGGTGGCCGTGATCGGGACCGTCGGCACCATCGGTTCCGGCGCCTACCAGCGGGCCGTCGCCGAGGCATCCGACGACCTCGACCTGGTGGCGCTGGCCTGTCCGGGGTTCGTCGAGTTCGTCGAGCGGGGAGAGTTCGACTCCGAGCAGGTCCACGTGCTGGCCCAGCGGCTCCTCGAGCCGGCGATCGACGCGAAGGTCGACACCCTGCTGCTCGGCTGCACCCACTACCCGTACCTCGCCCGGACGTTGGGCGATGTCATGGGCCGGGACGTGGTGCTGGTGTCCTCGGCGGACGAGACCGCCTTCGAGGTGCGGCGCGTCATGCTCCGGTCCGGGTTGGTTCGGGACCGCCGGAGCGGTGGGTCGGCGACCTTCGTCACGACGGGCGATGTGAACTGGTTCGAGGAACTCGGTCGCCGCCTGCTCGGTCCGGAACTCGAGCGGGCCGAGCAGATCCGCTGGCCCTGAGGCCGGCGTCCGCCGCTGGTGGTCGGCGCTTCGGTGCGCCGATGACCGCATCCGGCGTCGAATGCACCGAGTCGGTTGCGCTCGGCGCGTAGGGTCGCCGGGTGCCCGACGGCGGTCGTCCGGGCGGCGGAAGCGGAGGACAGGATGCGACCAGACGGACGGCAGCCGGCGGAGCTGCGGCCGGTGAGCTTCGAACGTGACGCCACGGCGTTCGCAGGCGGATCGGTGATGGTGCGTTTCGGTGACACCCAGGTGCTGTGCACCGCCATGCTCGACGACGACGTGCCCCGGTGGATGCGCGGGTCGGGAAAGGGCTGGGTCACCGCCGAGTACTCGATGCTCCCCGGGTCGTCACCCGAGCGGATCCGCCGCGAGACGAAGGGGCCGAAGGGTCGCACGCAGGAGATCCAGCGGCTGATCGGCCGAGCCCTCCGGTCGGTCTGCGACATGGACGCGCTCGGCGAGCAGCAGATCCTGGTCGACTGCGACGTGCTCCAGGCCGACGGTGGCACCCGGACCGCCTCGATCTGCGGTGCCTATCTGGCGCTCCACGACTGCCTGACCCGCATGGTCGGCGCCCGGATCATCCGGGACAACCCGTTGACGGACCTGCTCGCCGCGGTGTCGGTCGGTGTCGTCGATGGGCAGCCCGTGCTCGACCTGCCCTACGTCGAGGACTCGCGTGCCGAGACCGACATGAACGTCGTCATGACCGGCTCCGGGGCGTTCGTCGAGGTCCAGGGAACCGCCGAGGGTGCGCCGTTCTCACGGGGTGAGCTCGACGAGCTCCTCGGTCTGGCCGAACAGGGGATCGCGACGATCTGCGAGGTGCAGCGCGAGTACGTATCGGTGCCGCCGTCGGCCCGCACGTTCGGACGTTGAACGGGTCGGCCGGTGTGCCGGGGTCGCGGCCCCGGCCGGAGCGAATCGTGCTGGCCTCGGCGAACCGTGCCAAGGCCGGCGAGCTGGCCGAACTCCTCCACACGTCCGCACTCGGCATCGAGGTCCTGCCGCGGCCGACCGACGTGCCGGACGTCGTCGAGGACGCCCCGGACTTCCTCGGCAACGCCCGGCTCAAGGCGTACGCGCTCCGTGACGCAACGGGGGAGTGGGCGCTCGCCGACGACTCAGGTCTCGAGGTCGACGCCCTCGACGGCGCCCCCGGGGTGATCTCGGCCCGGTTCGCCGGGCCCGATGCCACCGATGCCGCGAACGTCGCCCTCCTCCTGGCGCGGCTCGACGACTGTGGGGCCGTGGCGCCGTCACAGCGGTCGGCCCGGTTCCGCTGCGTGATCGTCCTGGCCGGGCCCGACGGTGAGGAACTCGTGGCCGAGGGGATCGTCGAGGGGCGGGTCATCGACCGTCCGACCGGCGACGGCGGGTTCGGGTACGACCCCGTGTTCGTCCCGGTGGACGGTGATGGCCGCACCTTCGCGTTGATGTCGCCGGCGGAGAAGCACGCGGTCTCGCACCGTGGTCGGGCGCTGCGGGCGCTCGTCGACCAGCTCCGCTGATCGTCGAGACGCGGACTCCACCGTTCTCGGTGCATCCAGCCCCCGTAGGCGGGGTTGGCCGCACCGAGAACGATTCAGGTCCGCTCGGCGAGCGCCACAGCGACCTGCCCTGCGACGTCGGCGGGTTCGGAGCAGATCTGTCGCCAGGTGAAGCGGAGGACTCGCCACCCGGCGAGGACCAACAGGTTCTGGCGGAAGCGATCGTGTTCGAACGCGTGGCGGTGGCCGTGGTGGGCGAATCCGTCGCTCTCGATCGCCAGGAGTTGCTCGGGGTAGCAGAGGTCGATCCGGAACCGGTGGCCGTCGATCGTCACACGGTGCTGCCGCGCCGGGGCCGGCAGGCCGTGACGCCGGAGCACGCCGATGAGCATCGACTCGAGGTCGCTCTCGGCCGGAGCGAGCGCAGGGTCGATTCGACTGAGCACCGATCGCACCGTGGTGGTGCCGACTCGACCTCGTCGGGCGAGCTGGAGGAATCGGGTGATCAGACGGTCGGTGTGGGTCAGGCCGAGATGGAGCGCGCGATCGATCACCCGCTCGAGCTGTGGCTCGGTCAGGTGGGCGCCCAGGTCGATGCAGGTGCGAGTGGCGTTCGTGCAACGGATTCCCTCGAGTCGGGTGAGATCCACAGCTGCCAGATCGGAGCTCCGATGCGTCACCAGTCCTCGTCGACGTCCAGTGGCGTTGCGGTGAACGGTCACGTGAGGTTGTCGAGGTGTGTGCGTCAGGTCGAGCAGCGCGCCGGCACTCGAGTGCGAGGCGGCGCCGCCGGTCCACAGCACCGCAGCCGCGAGCGCCTGCCGGTCGCTCGTCGGACACCCAGCGATGCGGAACACACCCGGGTGGAGTCGGTCCCACCGACCCTGGGCCACCCGTCGGTCGATCTGCTTCTGGGTGAGTCCCAACCGGAGCGCCTCGGCACCGGAGATGAGGCCGTGGTGCTCGCTGGCGCGGACGAGGAGCCGACGGTCGACGTCTGGGGTCGTGGCGGGCACCCTGCGATGGTTGCCGTGCCGGCAGCGCCGGTCACCGGGTCGCCGGGCCCGGTGCGATCAGGTGCCGCCCGTTCTCGGTGCATTCAACCCCCGTGGGCGGGGTTCAGCGCACCGAGGACGCTGCGCCGAACGCACGAAACGCCCCCCCGGGGGTGCGGTCACCAGTTGCGGAGGTCGACCGGCCAGGTCTCGATGACGTCCTCTCCGTCCGCCACGACCATCCGCTCGTGGTAGGCCACGGTCGGATCGACGTGGGCGGGCACCATGCGCAGTCGGTCACCGACCGCAGGCAGCGCTCCGGCGCCGTCCGTCGGCAGGATCGTCGTGTGTTCGTCCGAACAGAAGAACACCGTCCAGCCCGGCACGAGCGGCTCGCCGTGATCCATCCCGAAGCTCTTCAGGCCTGCGTCGAGCACGGCGACCCCGCGGGACGGTGACGCCGACAGCACCGTCGCCTCGACGCTCACCGCCTGACGGAACGGCAGGCCGAGCCGGTCGTAGTGCGTGTCCATCAGCAGGTAGGAGCCGGCCTGCACCTCGCTCGCCCACTCGTGCAGGTACCAGGTGCCGGTCCCACCGGCCGAGACGATCTCGCCGCCGACGGCGTCGTGGGCGATCCGCAGCAGTGCCATCGACTCCTCGACACCAGCGGCCCGGACGGCTCGGTCGGGGTTGCCGACCAGGTGGCCCTCGTAGCCCATGACGCCACGGACCTCGCAGCCGAGCGATCGGGCCAGGTCGGCGATCGCTCCCGCCTGCTCGGGAGGGCACCCGCACCGGGGGAGACCGACGTCGACGTCGACCAGCACCGAGGCGCCGGCATCGGCGGCCACCCGGACGGTCTCGGGGGAGTCGACCGCCACGGTGACCGTTGCCCCGGTGGATCGGACAAGCGCCCGGAGCCGGTCGGCCGAGAGGGTCTCGTTCGCCAGCAGCAGGTCGTCACCGACCCCGGCGGCGACGAGGCCCTCGAGTTCCCGCAGCGTGGCGGCACAGAAGGAGTGGTGGCCCCCGACGGTCTCGACGTGTCGGGCCATCTCGGTGGACTTGAACGCCTTGACGTGTGGGCGCAGCCGACGGCCGGGACGAACGGCGGCCATGGTCCGGATGTTGTGGTCGAGTGCGGTGGCGTCGACGACGAGGCAGGGGGTCGGCAGGTCGTGGACCTTCACGACGTGACCGTAGGTCAGCGGCCGGCCTCCCGTGCGTTCTCGGCGCAACCAGCCCCCGTAGACGGGGCTCAGTGCACCGAGAACGGTCAGTCAGCGGCTGGCGGCCCGCTGCCGCCGACGGCGTCGCCCGACCGGCTGGCACGACGGGCAGTGGGTGATGGGCCGCCCGCCGATGCGGTCCGTCCGCAGGTCGGTCCCGCACCGGCGGCAGTGCTCGCGGTGGTACACGTACAGCCGGTCCTCGCGGCGCATCCGACTGCGCGGGACGCCGATCTCGTCGGGGTCGGTGGTCGTGATCCGGCCGCTCCGCTCGCCGATCCTCAGCAGGTGGACGGTCCGGGACCACAGCTCGTCGAACTCGTCGTCGGTGAGCGTCGACGAGGCCCGGGCCGGGTGGATCCCGCACAGGAACAGGATCTCGGCCCGGTAGACGTTGCCGATGCCGGCGATGATCGACTGGTCGAGCAGGGTGGCCCCGATCGCCCGGTCGGTCCGGGCGAACCGGGCTCGGGCCGCCGACGGGTCGGCGTCGCGGCGGAGCGGGTCGGCCCCGAGCCCGTCGACGATCCGGTCCTGCTCGTCGGGAGGGACGAGGTCGCACCTGGTGGGCCCGGACAGGTCCCAGGTCGTCGCCTCACCGACCAGTCGGAGGCGGATGGCGCCGGTCGGCTCCTCGGGCGGGAACGCCACGGTCCGGAACTTCCCGATGAGACCCAGGTGCACGTGGAGCGCCGTGCCGGTGCCGAAATCGCAGAACAGGTACTTGCCCCACGCCTCGGCCCGGAGCAGGGGTTGCCCGTCGATGGCGGCGGCGCCCTGCTCGAACCGGCCCTGGGGCGACGACGCCCCGACCGTGCGTCCGCCGAGGGTCTCGTTGAGCCGCCGGGCGAGCCGGTGGATGGTGTGACCTTCGGGCACGCCCCAGTGTGCCCCCTCGGGCATCGGTGCGGCGGACCGCGACCGGTCAGTGGAACACGATGGTCCGCCGACCCCGGACGAGCACCCGGTTGCCCAGGTCCGCCCTGAGGGCCCGGGCGAGCACGGCGACCTCCAGGTCCCGCCCGGCACGGGCCAGGTCGTCGATGCTGTCACGGTGGGAGACGCGGGTCACGTCCTGTTCGATGATGGGCCCCTCGTCGAGCTCGGCGGTCACGTAGTGGGCCGTCGCCCCGATGACCTTGACCCCGCGTTCGGATGCCTGCCGGTACGGCTCGGCGCCGACGAACGCCGGCAGGAACGAGTGGTGGATGTTGATGATCCGGTACGGAAACGTGTCGACGAACTCCGGCGACAGGATCCGCATGTAGCGGGCCAGGACCACCCGATCGACCCCCGAGTCGACGAGGAGCTCCCGCACGAAGCGGTCCTGGGCGGCCGGATCCTCCTCGACCGGTGCGTGCACGAACGGGACGCCGTGGAACGCTGCGAGGTCGGCGTGGTCCGGGTGGTTGGACACGACGAGGGTGAGTTCGGCGGCCAGCTCGCCCGCCGACCAGCGGGACAGCAGGTCGACCAGGCAGTGCGGGGCACGTGAGGCGAGGATCGCCAACCTCGGCCGGTCGGCGGAGTAACGGATGCGGACCTCCATGCCGAAGCGATCGGCCACGGGTGCGAAGGCCCCTGGCAGCTGGCCGCGGTCGAACGCGAAGTCGGCCAGGGTGAACTCGACCCGCTGGCAGAACACGCCGTCGACGTCGTCGGTGTGCTGCTCGGCGTCGATGATGTTCCCGCCGTTGCGCCACACGAAGTCGGCGACCGTCGCGACGACGCCGGTCTGGTCCGGGCAGCTGAGCAACAGGACGGCGGTGTC
>CAYMKW010000012.1:25835-28707 GCA_964391365.1 uncultured Microthrixaceae bacterium
ATGGCCCTTGAGGGTACCGGGGGGTTCCTCGGGCCGGACCCGGGCCGGACCCGGGGGCGTCGTTGGTGCGGACGGGGGGACTCGAACCCCCACACCCTTCCGGGCACCGGGACCTAAACCCGGCGCGTCTGCCAGTTCCGCCACGTCCGCAGCGGCGACCACGCTAGTGGCCCCGGCCCGGCGCGTCGCCGGAGGTCGCCTGCGTTAGGTTGGGTCCCTATGCAGAACCCTGAACCTGAGATCCTCCTGCCGGGCGCGTCGGGTGACGTGTCGGTCCCGGTGATGCAGTCGAGCGGCATGGACCCGAGTGCGGACATCTACAACCGACTCCTCCGGAACCGGATCGTGTACCTGGGGTCCGAGGTGAACGACCAGGTCGCCAACTTCCTCACCGCCCAGCTCCTCTTCCTCGAGGGTGAGGATCCGGAGAAGGACATCTGGCTCTACATCAACTCGCCGGGCGGTTCGGTCACCGCCGGCATGGCGATCTACGACACCATGCAGTTCGTCTCCCCGGACGTGGGCACGATCTGCATGGGGCTCGGCGCATCGATGGGGCAGTTCCTGCTGTGCGCCGGCGCCCCGGGCAAGCGGTACGCCCTGCCGCACGCCCGGATCATGATGCACCAGCCGTCGGCGGGAATGGCCGGTCAGGCGTCGGACATCGCCATCCAGGCCGAGCAGCTCAAGTACATCAAGGATCTGCTCGCCGATCGGATCGCAACGCACACCGGTCAGACGAAGGAGCAGATCAACACCGACTCCGACCGGGACCGTTGGTTCACCGCCGAGCAGGCCAAGGAGTACGGGATCATCGACCAGGTGATCGTCCGCCGCGGCGAGATGCGCTGATCGGGTGACGGGTCGGCTCAGGACAACCTGAAGCCGCACTGCTCCTCGGCCCACTGCGAGACGACGGCCGCGTCGTCGGCGAGCGTGCCGAGTTGTTCCTGGAGCCGGGCCCGCTGCGATTCGACCGCCCCCGGGTCCTCGTCGGTGGCGCGGAGGAGCGCCACGATGCCGACGACACCTTCGGCCAGCGCCTGGGTCGGTTCGGCGATCTCCGCCGGTGCGGAGCGTGACGCCTCGACGAGTTGCCCGGCCGCCACGTCGGCGGCGTCGAGGTCTCCGGCGTCGAGCGCAGCGGTGAGGCCGTCGAGCGATCGGATCTCGCTCAACTGGGTGCAGTAGTCCGGGGTGCCGTCGCCGCAGGCTGTCGATCCGGTGACGACCACGCCGACGAGCGCGACCACGATCCGGCGGAGGACGGGTCGGTCCCGGATCGGGGTCGGTGTGCGCACGGTGGTCAGCAGGCTGCGAGGGCGTCCAGGCCGCGTGCAGTGATGTCCGCCACGGCGTGTGCGACGCCCTCGGGGTCGCGGAACAGGGCGCTCCCGACGACGAACACCTCCGCGCCGGAGCGGGCCGCGTCGCCGATCGTTCCGGCGGCGATCCCTCCGTCGACCTCGATCTGCACGTCGAGCCCCCGACGTTCGATGAGCCCCCGCAGCTCGGTGACCTTGCCCTCCATGGACGAGATGTAGGCCTGCCCGCCGAAGCCGGGGTTCACCGTCATCACGAGCACCTGTCGGACGTCCTCGAGGACCCACTCGATGCTGGTGAGCGGAGTGGCCGGGTTGATCGCCACGCCCGGCTCGGCACCCAGGTCGGCGATCACCCCCAGCGTCCGGTGGAGGTGCGTGCACGCCTCGGGGTGGACGAGCACCCGGCTGCAGCCGGCGTCGACGAACGGGGCGATGAGGCCGTCGGGCTCCCGGACCATCAGGTGGGCCTCGAACGGCAGGTCGACGAGCGGGCGGCAGGACGCGATCACCGCCGGCCCCATCGAGATGTTCGGGACGAACTGGCCGTCCATCACGTCCCAGTGGATGCGGCCGACGCCCGCCCGTTCGAGCTCCACGCACGTCTCGCCCAGACGGGCGAAGTCGGCGTTCAGCACCGAGGGGGCGATCTCCACACCCCGGGCCACTCCGTCGGGGCCGTCCGCGCCCTGGTGTTCCACGTGCTCCTCCGATCAGCCGGCCGTTGCGAGGCTACCGGCCGCACCCCGCTGCCGCGCCGCACCCGGTCGCCACCTACGCTGCGGCGGTGGAACACATCGACGAGCTCACCCCGGGGAGCGTCGTCGACGTGGCCACGGTCCGCATGGTCGCCGGCGGCGAGAGCCTGGGCCGGTTCGAGGACGGACGCGTCGTCCTGGTGGAGGGGGCGCTTCCCTCGGAACGGGTCGTGGCCGAGGTGACCGAGGTCCGCCCCCGGATGGTCCGGGCCCGGACGGTCGACGTGGTGGACGCTGCGCCCCAGCGCGTGGAGCCCCCCTGTCCCGAGCTGCCCCGGGGCTGTGGCGGGTGCGACCTGCAGTACGCGGCACCGGCCGACCAGCCTGCGCTCAAGGCCGGTGTCGTGCTGGACGCACTCCGGCGGCTGGCCCGACTGGAGGACGTGCCCGTCGAACCCGGCAGGCCCCTGCCCGCAGCGGCCTACCGGACGACGGTGCGCGCCGCGGTCTCGTCGGGGAGCGCCGGGTTCCGGGCCCGTCGCAGTGCCGACGTCGTGGCGGTCGGGTCCTGCGGCGTGGCGCACCCGCTGGTCGAGGAACTGCTCGTCGACGGCGTCTTCGACGACGCGAGCGAGGTGGTGATCCGGGTGGGGGCCCGAACCGGCGAGCGGATGGTCGTGGCCCACCCGACCGCGGCAGGCGTCGTGGTACCGGCGGACGTCCGGGTCGTCGGAACCGACGAGCTGGCCCGGGGCCGTCGGGCGTGGATCCACGAGGAGCTCCACGGACAGCGCCTGCGGGTGTCGGCGCAGTCGTTCTGGCAGGCCCGGCCCGACGGCGCCGAGGCGCTCG
>CAYMKW010000012.1:28717-43523 GCA_964391365.1 uncultured Microthrixaceae bacterium
AGGCGTCGGCCGCGGTCACGCGGTCGAGCACGGACGGCGGCGGGGCGCTCGGGGATGCGGTCCGCCGAGCGCTCGGCGCCCCGGGGCCGGATGCGGCGCTCGTGGACCTGTACGGCGGGGTCGGTCTCTTCAGCCGGCTGCTCGGGACGCGGGCCCCGGTGCTGGTGGAGCGGTCGGCCTCGGCGGTCGCCGATGCGCGGGTCAACCTGGAGGGGCTGGATGCGATGACCCTCAAGCTGGCCGTGCGGCGCTGGCGCCCAACCCCGGCCGACGTCGTCGTCGCCGACCCCGCCCGCGCCGGCCTGGGGCCCGACGGCGTGGCGGCGGTCGCCGGCACCGGTGCCCCCCGAGTGGCGCTCGTCAGCTGCGACCCCGCCTCCCTGGCCCGCGACGTGGCCTCGCTGGGCGAGCTGGGCTACCGGGCTGTCGGTGTGGAACTCGTCGACCTGTTCCCACAGACCCACCACCTGGAGGCGGTGACGACGCTCGAACTCCTGGAGCCGGAACGACGCCGCGAGTCGGCGTGACCACCGGTCGTCGGCGCTCCGCGGCGGCGGTCGTCGCAGCCCTGGTCGGAGTGCCCCTGCTCGGATGCGGTGGCGGCGGGGCCGAGTCGGCCGGACCGGGCGTGGTCGAACCGACGCCCCGGGTCGCGTCGGTGCCCGAGGCGTCGACACCCGATGACTGCGTGGTGGCGCCGCCGGAGCGCTTCGAGGCCGAGGTGGTCGCCGAGCGCTCCCACGATCGGACAGCGTTCACCCAGGGGCTCGTGTTCCTCGGTGGGCGGCTGTTCGAGAGCACGGGCCTGCGGGGTGCGTCGTCGCTGCGCGAGCTCGACCCGACCACGGGGAGCGTCCTGCGGCAGGCTCCGGTCCCCGGTGACGCGTTCGCCGAGGGGCTGACTGCCACGGTCGACGGTCGACTGGTCCAGCTCACCTGGACCGAAGGCGTGGCCTTCGTCCGTGACCCCGGCACCTTGGAGGTCGTGGGGGAGTTCCGCTACCCGGGCGAGGGGTGGGGCCTCACGACGCTCGACGACGGTCGCCTGGTCCAGAGCGACGGCTCCGACACCCTGGTCGTCCGTGACCCCGCCACGTTCGAGCCGCTGGAGCAGTTGACCGTTCGCCGCTCCGGCGGTTCCACCGACCAGCTGAACGAGCTCGAATGGGACGGTCGGCACCTGTGGGCGAACCGCTGGCGGGCCGACGAGATCGTCCGGATCGATCTGCGCTGCGGGACGGTCGACGCCGTGGTGGACACGAGCGCGCTGGCAGCTCGCGTGGCGGCGATGCCGGTTCCCGAGGGGTTGGCCCCGCCGGAGGTGGTCAACGGCGTGGCGTCGATCCCCGGAACGGACCGCTTCCTGGTCACCGGGAAGCGCTGGCCCACCATGTTCGAGGTCCGCTTCGTGCCGACCTGAGGTCCGACGGCGGATCAGGCCGGGTGTTCCGACAACCAACGCTCGAGCGCCCACCGGGTGTCGTCGACCGCGGTCGCGAACCGGGCCACGAGGTCGTCCGCCGGCGGGAACTCACCGAGCTCGAGCTGGGTGCTGAGCTCGTCGACGAGCCGGGCGCCGAGCGTCCTGCTCGTGGAGCGCAGCGTGTGGGCCGTTCGCCTCACCGCCGTCTCGTCGCCGCTGGCGAGTCCGTCGGTCACGGCGACGTGTCGACGTTCGAGCTCGTCCAGGTAGGAGCGGATGATCGAACGGACGGGAGCGAGTGAACCCAGATCGTCGACGAGCTGGTCGACCGCGCCCAGGTTGGTCGCGCTCCGCTCCGTGGCCGAGTAGGGCTGCAGTGCGGCCGCCAGGTCGCTGAGACCGACCGGCTTGACCAGCAGACCGTCCATGCCGGCCGCCAGGCACGCAGCGCGATCGTCGGGCAGAGCGCTCGCCGTCATCCCGAGCACGGGGAGGCCCTCCAGCGCAGCGGTGGCGCGGATGCGTCGTGTCGTCTCGAGCCCGTCCACTCCGGGGAGTTGCCAGTCCATGAGCACGCAGTCGGGACGCGACGGAGCGGCCGATCCGAGGAACTCCAGTGCCTCCTCGCCGCTCGCCACGACGACAGGTCGGGCGCCGAGCCGTTGGAGCTGCTCGGCGACGAGCTGCTGGTTGACCGGGTTGTCCTCGACGACGAGCACGGAGAGATCGAGGGCCGGTGCGGTCGTGTCCGGTGGGTCGACGGGCAGGTCGTCGGCGTCGACCTCGCGGCACGGCAGCGTGATGGTGAAGGTGCTGCCGCGGCCGGGTTCCGAGGCGACGTCGATCCGGCCGCCGAGCAGCTCGACGACCCGCTGGGAGATCGAGAGGCCGAGTCCGGCGCCTCGCTGGGTGCCTGCCGTGGCAGCGTGTTCGAACGGGACGAAGATCCGATCCAGGTCTCCGGGGTCGATCCCGACGCCGGTGTCGGCAACGGCGAGTGCGAACTCGTCCTGTCCGCTCCGGGTGATGACCAGCGAGATCGAACCCTGGTGCGTGAACTTGGCGGCGTTGCCGACCAGGTTCAACAGCACCTGTCGGAGTCGCGGCTCGTCGGTGGCCACGGCGATCGGGACGTCGTCGGCGACGTCGAGGGTCACGGTCACGCCGGTCCGGGCGAGCCGACGGGCGCTGGAGCAGATGTCGGCGGCGACCTGTCGGACGATGCACGGTCGGACCTCGGGGGCCTGGCCCGCCGCCTCGAGACGCGAGTACTCGAGCAGGTCGTTGACGAGGAACTCGAACTGCTCGGCCTGGCGCTGGGCGGACACCGCCAGCTCCCGGGCCGGTGCCGGCACGTCGCTGCGACCCAGCAGTTCGGTCAGTCCGTGCAACGCGTGCACCTGGTTGCGGAGTTCGTGGCTCACCCGCGCCACGAACTCGGCGCGCATGCGTGACTCCTCGACCGCCTCGTCCCGACGCTGCGCCAGCTCCTGCTCGAGTTCCTTGCGGGTGCTCACGTTGCGGGTGGTGATGACGATGCCTCGGACGGCGGGTTCGTGCAGCAGGTTGACCGCCGTCAGTTCGACCACGTGGTAGGTGTCGCCGGCGTCGCGGACCCGGACCTCGGCCCGGACCTCGTGGCCGGGGGCTTCGATCACTCGCTGACGGAGCAGCAGCAGGTCGTCCAGGTCGGCCGGGTGGGTCAGCTCGGCGATCGAGCGGCCGCGCCAGCTGTCGGAGTCGTAGCCGAGCACGTCGGAGTGGAATCCGCTCGTGTAGAGGACCGTGCCCTCCTCGTCGACCAGGGTGACGGTGTCGGCGATGTTGGCGAGCAGTGCCCGCATCCGCCGCCGGTCCAGGTCCCGGAGCTCCGCCGTGGAGGCGGCACCGTCGAATCGGTCGCGGAACGCCTCGTTGGACCAGGTGACGGAGCCGTCCGGCGAGTAGGCGGCGATGGGGAGGGGGAGTTCGGCGAGTGCCAACACCTCCTCGGGGACCGGCATCGGCGAGGGGGTCCGGCCGGCGGGGTCCGCCGGTGTGGTTCCGGTCAACGGTTCAGCGTTCGCTGTCGTCGGCCATGCGGAACCCGACACCGCGGACCGTGTGGATCCGCGACGGGCCGCCCGGCGGGTCGATCTTCTTGCGCAGGTTCGCCATGTGGACGTCCACGACGTGGTCGCCGGTGAACCAGTCCGCGCCCCAGACCCGTGCCCGCAGGGTCTCCCGCGACAGCACCCGTTCGGGGTGCTCCGTCAGCACGTCGAGGATGGCGAACTCGATCCGTGTGAGCGTGACGTCCTCGCCGGCCACGATGACGCGGTGGGCGTCGGGCTGGACCCGCAGGTCGCCGATCTTGCGCTCCGTCAGGTCGGCCTCCGGCTCGCGGCGCGACCGTCGCAGGAGCGCCTCGATCCGGGCCAGCAGCTCCCGGGGCGAGTACGGCTTGGTGACGTAGTCGTCGGCGCCGAGCTTGAAGGTGACGACCTTGTCGACCTCGTCGTCGCTGGCCGTGAGCATGACCACGAACGCATCGGTCAGTTCCCTGATCTGACGGCACAGTTCGATGCCGTCGGTGTCGGGCAGTCCGATGTCCAACAGGATGAGGTCGGGCGCGGACGACCGGATCATGTCGAGTGCCGTGGTTCCGTCCGAGGCGAGGATCGGCGAGTGGCCGGCTGAGCGGACCAGTTCGGCGGCGAGCTCGGCGGCATCGGGTGCGTCCTCGATGATCAAGACGGTGGTCACGGTTGATCGCCTTCCGTGGGTGCGGAGTGGACAGTTCGTCGTCGGTCGGGACCGACCCGCCGGTCGGCGGGGCCGGCGGCGGCCTGCCCGCCCTCGACGGGGAGCAGGAACTCGACCGAGAGTCCATCGCCCGGTCCTTCGCCGTGGCCGCTGGTGGCGGTGGCTGTCCCGCCGGCAGTGAGGGCCAGCTCTCGAACGAGTGCCAGTCCGATTCCGCCGCCGGTGCTCCCGGCCCCGAAGGTGGTGAACGGAACGAAGGCGGCCTCGAGGAGGTCGTCGGCAAGGCCCGGCCCGCTGTCGACCACACGGAGTCGCACGCCGTCCGGGGCCGAGGTGAGGTGTAGCTCGACCGGACCGGGAACGGCGAAGCGGACGGCGTTGTCGAGCAGCGCATCGGCGGCCTGCGAGAGCCGGTCGGGGTCGACCAGCGCCCTGCCGTCGGCGTGGGGGACGAGCAGCAGCCCCCGGGACAGCATGCGCTCCCGCCACGCGATCGCCAGATCGTCGGCCAGATCGCGCAGGTCGACCTCGGTCGGGCGTGGTGGCTGCGGGTTGACCTGGAGCTCGGCGAGCCGCATCAGGTTGGTGAAGAGGTCGCGGAGCTCGACGGCGGCGTCGGCAGCCACCGACAGTCGGTCCCGGTCCTGGGGCGTGGCCGGGGTGGCGAGCTCGATCGCAGCGAGGATCGTCTGCAGGGGCGTCCGGACCTGGTGGGCCAGATCGGCGAGGAACCGGGTCTTCGCCCGTTCGGATGCCTCGGCGAGCGCCCGGGTCCGCACCAGCTCGGCCGTCCGTTCCTCGACCCGGCGGTCCAGGTCGTTCTTGGCCTCCCACAGGCTCCGCAGGCCGCTCTCGGCGAGTTGCTCGGCCTCGAGCCGGGCCTCGCGTTCGCGCTGCCACCGCCGCTCGAGGCGGGCGACCTCGGATGCGTTGTCAGTCGATCCGTCGGCGGTCGTCCCGTCGATCATGGTGTCCGCACCCGGATCACGCAGGCGTCGTCGCCGCGGAGCACGCATGTCGGCTGGGTGATCTCCACCGCCACGTCGTAGTGATCGGCGGCCCCGGCGACGAGACCCTCGGCGAGGGCGCAGAGTTGGCGATGCGACTCGTAGTGGAGCTCGACCGTGTCGTCATCGGGTCGCTCGGCACGGAACGTCGGGGTCCGTGCGTCGGGGTAGAGCTTGTGGACCTCCGGGTGGATGACGTCGTCGAGATGGGTGGGCAGTGCCTGAAGGTCGTCGAGGCCGTCGAGCAGGTCAGGGTGTCGGGCCGCCAGATGGGCGAACCCGTGACGACCGGCGTGGCGGAGCACGTCGGGCGTGGGCAGGCCGGTCGCGTTGCTCAGCTCCTCGGCGACCCGGACCAGGTCCTCGTCGGGGTAGCTGCCCAGTGAGGTGTAGGCCCCGCGGATCCCGGCGGACTCGACGGCGTCGTCCCAGGCGTTGGCGGGCAGCGTCTCGTCGACGACGTCCTCGACGATGTTGAACACGACGCCCTTCACCGGGATCTCACCTTCATCGACGTGGGTTTCGGAGATCGAAGCCGGGTGGTGGCATCGCCGGCCGACAGGCGACGCGGTCCCGATCCCCCGGAGCGGAACATGAGCACTCCTTGAGGCTACGGGATCGCCGGCCCGATCGGTGGCCGTTCGCGCCGGAGATCGATCGGGCGCCCGGGCGGTGTCGGCGTTCAGTCCCGGTGGAGCGCTGCGGTGAGGTGTTCGAGGAGTTCGTCGTAGGTTTCGACGGCCGGGAACTGGGGGAACTCGGCCTGCACGTTCGCGGGCGAGCGGAACAGGAACCCCCGGTCGGCCTCGCCCAGCATGGTGGTGTCGTTGTAGGAGTCGCCGGCGGCGACCACCCGGTAACGGAGGTCGTGGAACGAGCGGACGGCGCAACGCTTCTGGTCGGGTTGGCGCAGCCGGTAGTCGACCACCCGGTCGTCCTCGACGACGAGGCGGTGGCACAGGATCGTCGGCCAGCCGAGCTGGGCCATGAGAGGGGCGGCGAACTGCTCGAAGGTGTCGGAGAGGATGACGACCTGGGTGCGTGTCCGGAGCTCGTCGAGGAACGCCCGGGCACCCTCGAGCGGCGTCAGCCCGGCGATCACCTCCTGGATGTCGGCCAGTCCCAGACCGTGTTCGGCCAGCAGGTCGAGGCGGTAGCGCATGAGCACGTCGTAGTCGGGCTCGTCGCGCGTCGTCCGGCGGAGCGCCTCGATGCCGGTCCGCTCCGCGAAGGCCACCCAGATCTCGGGAACCAGGACGCCTTCGAGGTCGAGGCAGACGAGGTGCTGGCGGTCATCGGGTTGCTCGCTCACCCGCACAGTGTCGTTGGGGTGGGCGACGTCGACAAGACGAAGGTCCCGGTCCGTCTGGCGACCGGGCCTGCACCAGCCCCGGTCGGGCACGACGGGACTCCCATGCAGCACACACACCGCACACCCAGAACCATCCGCCTCGCCGTCCTCGGCACGTTCCTCTTCGCCGGCGCGCTCCTTGCGGCGCCCGCGGTGGGAGCCGCCATGGGTGCGCCGAGCTGTTCCGGCCCATCCAACGGGGGCAGCAAGTGCGTGAGCACCACGACGACCACGGAGGCGACCACGACCACGGAGGCGACGACGACCACGGAGGCGACCACGACCACGGAGGCTCCGACCACGACCGCAGAGGTCGCCGGCGAGACGACGGTTCCGACCACGGCCGTCCTGCCGCCCGTGTCGGTGGCAGGCATCACCGAGACCCGGGTGGTCCGCACGCCGTCGCCGGCACTGAGCGGAACGACAGAGCTGGCGCTCACCGGTCCGTCCGATCGGCCGGCCGCACCGCTCGGACTGGCGCTCGTCCTGGTCGGTGCCACGATGGTGGTCCTGAGCGTCCGGGCCGCCCGGAGCCAGCGGGCCCAGGACTGATCGACCCGGCCGGCACATCGTCGGCCGGACTGCACGACAGCGGGTCGGGACCGGACAGTCCGGGTCCCGGCCCGCTGTCGCGCGTGTGTCGACCGTTGGTTGCGTGCGTGGAGTGCGTCCGGAATCAGCCACACTCGACGGGTGGAATCCTCGTCACTCGCAGCCGATGCCGACCACCGCGGTCCGGCCGTGGCGAACGCCCTCCAGCCGTACGTCGGTCGTGCCGGACTGGAGGGACGCCGGTGGTGGCCCCTGCCTCCCCGGAGCGTTGCGCCCGGGCTGGCGGTCGGCGGCGCCGTGCTGCTGTCGCTCGGCGTCGCGCTGGCCGTTCTGGTGGCGCGGAATCGGGCGGGCATGGACGCCCGGGACCTGCCGCTCAACGAGTGGTTCCGCGACCTGGGGTTGTCGAACGGACTGCTGTTCCAGTTCGGAGAGGCGCTCTCGTGGATCGGTTCCGGTCGGCGCACCGGGCCGATCGTCATCGTCTTCGCGGTCGTGCTCCTCGTCCTGCGCCAATGGCGCTGGGCGGTGTTCCAGTTGCTGGTGACGGAGGTCGGCTACCTCATCTCCGACCTGGCGAAGGTGGCCGTGGCCCGGCAGCGCCCACCGTGGGTCGACTTCGGACCACTGGAGATGGGCACCTCGTTCCCCTCGGGCCACACCTTCGGCGGAGTCACCGCGTGGGTGACGATGGGGCTGGTGCTGTGGTTCCTCCTACCCAGGGCGTGGTCGACCGTGTTGGCGGTGTCCTGCTGGTGCGTGGGGTTGCTCAACGGTCCGGCCAGGCTGGTGGTGGGCGTCCACTGGGTGACCGACGTGGTCGGGGGGCTCCTGCTCGGCACCGGCTGGCTGCTGGTCGTCTCCGCTGCCTGCCTGTGGGTGTGGGGGCCCCGGAGCGGCAGTGGGAGGGATCCGGGCTCCGGGATCGACGAAGCAGGGCAGATCGGTTCTCCGGGGGCCGGGGCCTCGACGCCCTGACGACGCCGGCCCGGCCGTTCTCGACCGACGTCCGGCGTCGGCGGTGGTGGTACGCCCCCTGGGACTCGAACCCAGAACCTGCGGATTAAGAGTCCGACGCTCTGACCAATTGAGCTAGAGGCGCAGGTACCTGCCGGAGCAGGCCCATTGATTGTAGCGACACGGTCCGCACCGGCCGAACCGGTTCGCTCCGCTCGCGTTTGGGGTGACCGAGGGGATTTGAACCCCCGACCTCCAGGGCCACAACCTGGCGCTCTAACCGAACTGAGCTACGGCCACCATGCGGGAAGGGGACTCTAGCCCGCAGTCGACCGCCGACTGGAACGCAGATCGGCGTCCCGCTCGCTACGGTGCTCCGGTGGCCGGTTCGGTGAAGAGGAGCCTGCGAGTCGCCGTCGGTCGGCTGGCCTCGAGCGGGGCGTTCCAGCGCAACGGGCCTCGTTTCGTGCCGAAGCTCGACGATCTGGCCCATCGGCTGACGGGAGGCCGCTGGACCTTCTCCGACGCCGTGCTCCCCGTCGTCGTGTTGACGACGACGGGTGCCCGATCGGGGCTGCAGCGGACCGTCCCGCTCGCGGCGTGGCGGGACGGCCAGGATTTCGTGGTCGTCGGGTCCAACTTCGGACGGGAACGACACCCTGCATGGTCGACGAACCTGGTCGCCAATCCCGAAGCCCGGGTGGCGTTCCGGGGTGAAGAGTTCGCCGTGCGGGCCGAGCTGCTCGACGACGCCGAGCGGGAGCGGGTCTGGCCCGACCTGCTGGCGCAGTGGCCGCTGTTCGACCGGTATGCCGAGACGAGCGGCCGGGATCTCCGTGTGTTCCGGTTGCGGCGCTCCAGACCGCCCGTCATCTGAGTCCCAGCGTTCGTCCCGGCAGCCCACTGCGGGGTCGGTCGGACAGCGTGCGAGACTCCGATCCGGCCCTCGTAGCTCAGCTGGATAGAGCAGCGGACTTCTAATCCGCCGGTCGCAGGTTCGAATCCTGCCGAGGGCGCCAGCAGCCGATCACGCCGAGTCGTCGTCCGACCGGTCGGGGCGCCGCTCCCGGCTGCTCCGTTCATCCGGAGTCCTCGCTACGATCACCCCCAGTTCACTCGAGGGGGTCGATGTGCGGGGACGAGCGCTGGCGGTGGCGGGGATCGTCGCCGGGTTGCTGCTGGGGGCGTGCAGCTCCGGGGACGAGCAGTCCGAGGTGGATGTGACCGGGTCACCGACCTCCGAGTCGACGACGACGGTGGCACCGACGACGACCGTCCCGGCCGGACCGTGCGTGCTGGAGCCGGACACCCGGGTTCGTGACGTGACGTTCGCCGAGCTGCAGCGCTTCGAGCTGGTCAACGGCGAGCCGATCCCGACCTTCGCCGAGTTCCTCGACCTGGCCGACGAAGCCGGGGTGGGCGTGCTCCCGGAGGTCAAGTACTTCCCGGACGTTGAGGGCGGGGCCACCGTCACGTGGAGCACGGAGCAGCTCGACGAATACCGGTCGATGATCGAGGAGCGGTCGGGGATCAGCGAGGTGCTGGTCGGCTCGTTTCAGGAGTCGGCTCTCGCCTACTTCGCCGGGTCGCAGCCGGAGTGGACCAGGGTGTGGTTCCGGGGGATCGGCAGCGAGGATGCGTTCGTCCCGCCCACGGTCGAGGAGATGCGCACCAGGGCGCCGTCGGCCAACGCGCTGGGGGTGATCAACGTCCTGTACTTCCGGGGGGTCTTCCCGGGTGATGGGGCGACCTACGACGTGCCGCAGGCGTTCGCCGATGCCGGGATCCCCGTCTACGTGTGGTTCAACGTCGCCACGGGTGGCGATTCGCCAGAGGGCTCGCCACCGTTCGGTGGAGCGGTGCCGTCTCCGGGCTGGACCGAGGTCGCAATGATCGAACCGCCCAACGTCGACTGGATCGCGACCGACCGCCCCGCAGAGTACGAGGCGTGGTCGACCAGTGGCGAGGCGTCGGATCCGGCGCCGGTCATGGTCGCCCACCGCGGTGGCGGCGAGGACGGCGTCAGCGAGAACGCACTGTCGGCGTTCCGGGCTGCGATCGACGCGGGCGCCGATGTGCTGGAGACCGACGTGCAGTGGACGGCGCCGACGGCCGAGGAGCCGAACGGTGTGCCGGTGCTGATGCACGACGCGACGATCAACCGGACGGCCCGCTGTCGGGCCTGACGCCGGAGCGCGGGGTCGTGCCGTCCGTCGCAAGGCTCGCGTCCGCGCATGGATGAGCTCGAGGACTTCCACACCGCCAACACCCGGTTCACGCACGCCGCTGCTGCGTTCACCGCCCTCGAGCGGCGGGTGGCGGCCTGTCAGCGGGCCGGCCGGCTCAGGTCGAGTCGTCCTCCCGAGCCCGTCGACGTCGCTTGGTTCCCACGACGACGGCGATGATCACGGCGAGGACTGCGACCACCACGACGGCCACGACGACACCGATGAGTGACACCGCCTCGCCGCCGAACTGCACCTCCCGGACGTTGATCCTGCCGTCGACCGGAGTGGCCGACTCGTAGGCGGCGATCATGTCGTCGACCGGGTTCGCGCCGCCGCGACGGTTGACGATCGAGATGTACGTCGACGGGACCGCGGCACTCCCCGCTGGGCTTCCTGCGAATCCGGAGTCGGTGTACGCCCAGACCGGGTCGCCGGGCTCGGCGACGATGAGGGTCGCGGATGACGCCGTCTGTTCGCCGCAGCGAGAGTCCCCACCGGCCTCGGCCCCGGCCTTGAGGGCCGCCAGTAGCCGGTCTGCGAGCGGACCCTCGACGCGATCGAACGCCTCGACTGCATCCTCGACGACGCGTTCGGACGTCAGGATGTTCCCCTGCACCGACACGGTGCCCTCGGCGTTGCGCCGATCGAGTGACACCGGCTCGTTCCCGGCGCCCGAGAAGCCGGCACCGCCCTTGCCGAGCAGCACGACGCCGAACTGTCGGCTGGTGGCGTCCGGATCGAACGTCGGTGAGGTCACCGCTTCGATCACATCCTCCGGCGATGCCTCCGTGGCAATCGCCCGGGCCATCGGACCGCCCGAGGCCACGTTGATCTTGGCCTGCGACGCGCCTGCTCCCTCGCCCGGAACCACGACGGCGACCCGTCCGACGTCGGCAGGCACGCAACTGGCGACAGCGACGCCGACCTCGCCGGTGCTCGGGTCGACCCCGACGACCGACCACGTCGCCCACGCCGGGGAGGCCAGGACGAACGAAGCGGCCACGGCGATCACCGATGACCTGGTCAGACGTCCGAGTGCTCGCCGCACGTCCGAGACAGTAGTGGTGGCGCGATGGCGTCGATCCGCTGGCGACTCGCGGAGCGTTGCGGTGGCGCGTCCACCAACGACGGGTTCGGGGTAGGTTCGATCGATGGACGAACTCGAGGACTTCTACACCGCCAACGCCCGCTTGGGTGGTGTCGCCACGCTCGACGTGGAGTCGATGTGGGCGGTGTTCCGCTTGGAGCGGACCGGCCACGAGTTCTACGTGGGCCTCGCCGAGCGGATCGACCATCCGGAGGCGGCCGAGCTGCTCCGTCGCAACGGGACCGAGGAGCTGGCGCACGCCCGCAGGATCCTGAAGGCGATCGGACTGACGCTGGGCGAGGAGGTCGAGCCGTCCGAGGAACAGCTGGCGACCCACCCGGTTCCGCTGCCCGATGCGGTTGATGCCGACCTGCTGGCGCTCGTCGTGGCCGGTGAGCAGCAGGCCGATGCCGGCTATCAGGCGTGGGCCGATCAGGTCGACGATCCGGAGGTCGCCAAGCTGCTCCGTCTCAACGGGCGGGAGGAGACGATCCACGCCGAACGGGTCGCTCGGGCAGTGGAGTTGATGCAGGCGGCGGCCACCGACTGACCGGAGCGCTCCGCCCTGCGCTCAGGGGAGCACGGTCAGTCGGGAGCCCCGACCGTCGGGTCGTCGCTCCACCTGGATGCCGACGTGGAGCCGCTCCTTCATGGCCTCGACGTGGGTGATGACCCCGATGGTGCGACCGGTGGCGTGCAGCGACTGGAGCGTCTCGATGGCGTCGTCGAGGGCGTCCGGGTCGAGCGCACCGAAGCCTTCGTCGACGAACAGGGCCTCGAAGCGGTGTCCGCTGCCCACCCCGCCCTGACTGACCACGTCGGCCAGCCCCAGGGCGAGCGCGAGTGAGGCCTGGAACTGCTCACCGCCGGAGAGCGACGAGGTGCTCCGGGCCTGCCCGGTTTCGGCGTCGAACACCTCCAGCTCCAGGCCGTGCGCTGTGCGGGCATCGCTCACCTCTCGCTTGACCCGCAGCGCATAGCGGTCATTGGTCATCGACTGCAGGTGCACATTCGCGGCGATCGTGACCCGCTCCAGTTCCTGGGCGAGCACCCAGCGAGTGAGGCTGCAGCGGAGTTTGCCTCCCTTGTGGCAGATCTCGTGCGCCCGGGCCAGCAGTTCGTGCTGCTCGCGGGCGGAGCCCGACTCCTCCACCTCGCGTGTGTAGTCCGACAGGTGGTCCTCGGACCGCTGCATGGCTGCCTCGCCCATGGTCAGCCCCCTGCCGAGCGAATCGCCCAGGCAGGCCGCCTCACTGCTGGCCGCTCGCTGCCCCTCGCTGACCGGACGCACCTCGGGGATGCCCAACTCGGTCAGGGCCTTGAGGGCGCCGCCCAACTCCTGGATCTGTTGTCGAATCGCCGCAAGCGCATTGAGGCGACGTGTCTCTTCCTCGGGATCGAGGACCGCATTGGCTGCATCCTCCGTTGAGTCGAACGGGCTCGCTCTCAGGGATGCATCCGCGTTCTGCAGGGCGAGCCGGACAGCTCCGTCCGCTTCGGATCGCGCGTTCACTGCCAGATCGAGAGGGTCCATCAACTGCTGGAGCGCTTCGAGGTGCCCGGTCCGGGCCGCAACGATGGCTGCGTCGATGCCGGCCGCCTCTCCTTCTGCTGACCGAAGATGGACGCTTTGCCCGGCGAGCTCCTGCTCTGCTCTGGCGCGCCCGCCCTGCAACTCCGCTGCAGCGGTTCGGGCCTCATCGCGCCGGATCTGTGTGTGGCCGCGGTCTGCGGTCAGTCGCTGGAGTTCGCTCCGGGCCTGATCCGCCACCGCCTCGGCCTGCTGGGCTTGCCGGACCGCCGCGTCGAGTTCGGCCTCGGACGCCGATGCCTGGTCTCCGAGCAGGCGTCTGAGCTCTGTGGCGCGAGCGGCCACCCCTGCCAGCGTGCGCTCGGCCCGGCCGCGCCGTTCGGCGGCGGCGTCCACTTGCTCCAGGGTGACCTGCTCGTCGTCGGAGGCCGAGGCAGGCGACGGGTGATCGAGGCTTCCACAGACGGGGCAGGCCTCACCGGGGGACAGTCGTGACGCGAGCTGGGGAATCTGCGTCGCCACATAACGCCCGAGGAGGTCGGCATGGCGACGGTCCTCCTCGTCTCGTTCGTCTGCGGCCCTTGTGCCGGCGCGCTCGGTTTCAGCGAGTTCTCGTCGAGCCTTGAGCGCAGCGTTCGCCTGGGCCGTCTGGTGTGCGAGTTGTTCAGCGTCGATCGGATTGGCCGACATCTCGGCGATCCTTCGGTCCAGATCCTTGATGGCTGCATCTGACTCCTGAACGAGTCCGTCCTGCGCTTCGATCTTGCGTTGGAAATCCTCCAGCTGCTGCTCGAGGTCGCGTACGGAGGCCCTGAGCGTCTGGACTGCGCCCAAGCGATCGACGATGTCGCGGTGATCGGCGGTGAGTCGGGTGAGTTCGTCGCGCAGGCCGCGCGGCTCCGGTCTCGATTCCTCGACCCCGAGCGCAATGAGGTGGTCGTGCGCCGCCGCCATGGCCTGTTCCTCGACCCGGCGTGCTGCCACCTGGTGCTGCTGAGCGCTCTTGAGCGTGGAGGCAGCCTCCACAACGGGTCGGGCGAGTGCAGAGGCCTCAGCGAGGCTCGCTGCCTCTGCGATCGCCGGCTCTCGGTCGCGTTGGTCGTCCAGTTTGGCGCCCACGGTGAGCGCCTGGTCGAACCGCTCAACGAGTTGCTGCGCCTCGGCGAGCTGTCCGGCGAGATCCCGGGCCACGGTGCTGGCTGCTTCGGAGTCCTGCCTGAGCTGATCGAGGGCGACCCTGGCCGAGGCGAGCCGCTCCCGAAGCGACTCCGGGTCGAGTTCGCCAGGTTCCGGAACCGCATCCGGTTGTGCCTCGTCGTCGGGGAGCTCCTCGGGTTGCCCGTGCTCGCTGTCGCTGGCGTCTACGGGCTCGTTCGGTTCACCCGACGTCGGGACCAGAAGCTCCTCGGCGGTCCGGAGCTCACGCGCGGTCGAGTCGAGGAGGCTCCGAAGTCGTTGGTCGATCGACCCGATCGACTGGGCCGCCTCATCCTTCCGGGCCTTCAGCCGTTCGACCACTTCGTCGAACAGGCGGCCATCGAAGAGCTGCTCGAGCAGTTCCTCCCGGTCCGTCGACGTGGCGAGCAGGAACTCGGTGACCTTCGCCTGGGGAAGGAGGACGACCCGCTGGAACTGGCTGGCACTGAGACCGACCAGATCCTGGATCTGATTGCGCACCTCGATCACGCCGGTGGCGGCAGGAGTGGTCTCGCCGCCGCCGACTCGATGCAGGTGGACCGACGGACCAACAGGAACCGTGCGCTTCGTCCCCCTCTGGGCGGGGCGCCTCTGGGCGGGGCTGCGCTCGACGACCCATGTCTCGCCGTGCACCTCGAACGTGAGCCGGACCTCCGTGAACGTCCCCTCGTCGGCGTGGTGGGACCGGATCTCGCTGGAATCCTTGAGGGGCATCGACCCGTAGAGCG
>CAYMKW010000013.1:0-40228 GCA_964391365.1 uncultured Microthrixaceae bacterium
GCTGCTCGCCCGGGGCGCAATCGGGGAGCCAGCATGATGCCCAGCGATCACTTCCCCGGTCTCCCGGATGGCCTGCGACCGTTCGTCGACGCCGGAGTCGTGCGCGCTGACCAGGCGCGTGCGGCGGCAGTCATGGCGTCGCTGGGTCAGGAGGAGCGCTTCGAGGTCGTCCTCGCTCTCGCGCTGGCGCTGCGTGCCCCCGACCACGGCTCGGTCTGCGTCGACCTGGCCAGAGTTGCTGAACAGGTCGTCCCGCTCGTGGTTGCCTCAGCCGATGTCTCGACCGTCGGCACCGCCGAGGAACCTGACAGCTCGCTCGACGCTGCTGTCGGCACCGAGCCGGTCCCGTCCACCGGTGTTGCGCCGTTGCTCGACGCTCTCGCCTGGCCGGAACCGGACGGTTGGGCGGAACTCGTGGCGACGTCGCCCGTTGCGCAGGTCGCCGATCCGGGTCAGGTTCCGCTCGTCGTGGTCGAGGGCACGCTGCTGTACCTCTACCGTCACTGGGTCCTCGAGCGGTTCGTGGCCGCCGACCTCTCCGCACGCGCCGCGTTCGACCGTGGAGGCGCAATCGGCCCGGACGAAGCCGGCGTTGCGGAGATGTTCCAGGCCGCTGCTCGGCGGCACGGGGCTCCGGCCGACCCGGCCCAGGTCAACGCAGCACAGGCCGCGTCCCGGTCCGCTCTGGCCGTCATCTCCGGGGGCCCGGGAACGGGCAAGACGACAACTGTCGCCACGATGCTCGCAGCTTGGGTCCGCTCCGGTGCCGCCGGCGCCACGGGTGAGCGGATTCGTCTGGCGGCGCCGACTGGCAAGGCAGCTGCCCGCATGACTGAGGCCATTCGCCGGGCAGCGGTCATGCTCGGCGATGATCTCGACCGCAGCGAGCAGGAGGTTCTCGAGTCCATCGAGGCAACCACGGTTCACCGGCTGCTCGGACGCGCGAGGGATGGTGGTTTTCACCACGGTCCGGGTCAGCCGATAGCGGCCGATCTGGTCGTGGTCGACGAGGTGTCCATGGTGTCGCTCGGGCTCATGGCCCACCTCCTCGCCGCTGTTCCCCCGACCGCGTCACTGGTCCTGGTCGGCGATCCTGACCAACTGGCGAGCGTGGAGGCAGGCAGCGTTCTGGGTGACCTCCTCGGCCGGGATCCGGTCGGGGGCGCCGATCCGGGTCCGCCGGCGAAACTCGCCCCGAGCGCCGCCGAGTTGGTCACCATGCATCGTGTTGAGGGTCAGGCCCAGATCCCCGATCTGGCTCACTCCATCCGTACCGGCGACTCGGGGCTGGTCGTCGAGCAGCTCCGCGCCGGTCTGGTGGGAGTGGACTGGATCGATCCGGAGTCCGATGTGGGCGCCTCAGCCCAGGCCGCCCTCGATCGCGACCTCACCATGCAGGCCGATCAGTTGGTCGCAGCCGCCCGTGAGGTCGCCTCCGGTCAGCAACGCGGTTCGGCCATCGTCAACGAGCTCCTGGAACGGCTCGCTGCAGTGAAGGTGCTCTGCGCCCTCCGTCGCGGTCCGGGCGGCGTTGACGACTGGAACCAACGGATCGAACGGCACCTGCGCCAGCGACGCGGAGCCCGGTCGATGTGGTACTCGGGCCGACCCGTCATGGTCCTGCGCAACGACTACCTGAACGGAGTGTTCAACGGCGACATCGGTGTCGCCGTCCGAGAACCGGATGGCGAGTTCCACGACGTCTGGTTCGCCCGCGAACCGGATCCGCTCGGCGTGCCCTCGGCCAGACTCGGGGACTACACGACCCAGTGGGCCATGAGCATCCACAAGTCCCAGGGCTCGGAGTTCGACCACGTCGTCGTGACACTCCCGCCGCCGCCGTCCCGCATCCTCACCCGGGAACTCCTCTACACGGCGGTCACCCGCGCCAAGCAGCGGGTCACGATCGTCGCCACCGAGGCGGCCATCCGGGAAGCCGTCGAGCGGCCGGCTGCCCGGGCCTCGGGTCTGACGGCGCGTCTCAGCTGACCCGACCGCTCGGGGACCCGCTCACTGCTGGGTCATGATCCGGACCATCTCGGCCGCCGGATCAGTGTGCAACTCGCCCGAGACGTCGACCGTCACGTTCGTGAGCGAGCCCGCGTAACGGAACGGCGCCAGGTAGGCGTCGGGGTCGACGCTGTCGTAGGCGGCGTAACCGCAGCTGAAGCCCACCATGGAGAGCAGCGTCGGCGTCGTGTACGGCAGCGGTCCACCCCCGACCACACGACCGTCGACCAGCAGTACGACACCGACCGAGGGTCCGCGGCCGGGCCCCTGGGGTCCGCTCGTGGTGGCGACCTCGACGGCGAGTTCCCTGGCCCCAGCCGGAATGGGCTCGGTGGCGCTCAGGGTCCAGCGCTCGATGCCCATGTAGTTGAACGTGTAGCGCAACCGATCATCCGCGACGAACAACGCATACCCGCCGTGCCGGTTGCCGTGCGTCGCCAGGATCCCGGCGTCGCCGGGCGCGAAGTCGACCGCCGCAGCGATCCGGTGCGTCCGGCCGCTGACCCTCGGCGAGAGCGCGAACGGCAGCGGTGCCGTGTCGGGGTAGAAGACGTTCACCCGTCGGTGACCGCCGGGCTGCGGCCGCTTCGTGAGGAGCCGCTCCAGGCTCCCGCTGGCAATCGGAAGCACGCCGAGGCGCTCCGCCTCGGCCCACCACAGACCGCGCAGCTCGGCCAGACGCTCCGGGAAGTCGGCGGCCACGTCGACCGTCTCGGTCGGGTCGGTGGTCAGGTCGTAGAGCTCCCACTCCTCGGCGTCGAGCCGATCGAGGAGCTCCTCGGTCACGGTCGTCCCGAACGGGTGACCCCGCTCGATCCCCTCGGCCAGGCTCGGCCCCGGGAACGGGCACGTCGCCTTCCAACCGTCGTGGTAGATGCTCCGGTGCCCCATCATCTCGAAGTACTGGGTGGTGCGCACCGCTGGTGCGTCGGCGTCGGCGAACGTGCTGCGGGCACTCACCCCGTGCACAGGGGACTGCTCGACGCCACGGATGTGTGTGGGCGGCTGCACCCCGACGACGTCCAGGATCGTCGCGGCGATGTCGATCGCGTGGACGTACTGGTGGCGCACCTCGCCCCGGGCGGCGATGCCCGCCGGCCACGACACGATCAGCGGGTCGGTGATCCCGCCCCGGTAGGTCTCACGCTTCCAGCGCCGGAACGGTGTGTCACCCGCCCAGGTCCAGCCCCAGGCGTAGTGGTTGAAGGTGTCCTCGCTGCCCCACTCGTCGTAGACGGCGAGGTTGTCGTCGAGGGTCTCGGGGGCGAAGTTGAAGAACAGGCTCTCGTTCCGGGTGCCGTGCTCGCCACCCTCGGCGCTCGCACCGTTGTCGGACAGAGCGAGGACGACCGTGTTGTCGAGTTCACCGATGGACTCGACGAAGTCGAGGACCCGACCGATGTGGTGGTCGGTCTGGGTGATGAACCCCGCGTAGGTCTCCATCTGTCGGGCGTACATGCGACGGGCGTCATCGCTCAGCGAGTCCCAGGCCGGAACGTCCGGGTCTCGTTCGGGCAGGGCGGCGCCATCGGGGATCAACCCCAGCGCTCGTTGCCGGTCGAAGACGGTCCGGCGGTACTCGTCCCACCCTCCGTCGAACGCACCGCGGTAACGGTCGATCCACTCGCGTTCCACCTGGTGCGGCGCATGTCCGGCGCCGGTGGCGAAGTACAGAAACCAGGGCTTGGCCGGGAACACCGAGTGCAGATCCGCCAGGAACTGGATCGCGTGGTCGGCGATGTCGGCGTTCAGGTGGTAGCCGTCGGCCGGCTGCGACGGCTGGGGAACCCAGTGGTTGTCGTGGACGAGATCCGGGTGGAACTGGTCGGTGTCGCCGCCCAGGAAGCCGTAGAAACGCTCGAAGCCGCGGCCGAGAGGCCAGCGGTGGAACGGTCCGGCCTGGCTGGCGTCCTGCGGTGGGGTGAGGTGCCACTTGCCGACGGCGAAGGTGCTGAACCCGTTGGCGACCAGTGACTCCGAGACGAACCCGTGCTCGAACCCCATGACGCCGTCGTGCGCCGGAAAGCCGAGCGAGATGTCGTTCACCGCCGAGAGGCCGAGCGTGTGGTGGTTCCGCCCCGTGAGGAGACAACCCCGGGTGGGGGAGCACAGGGCCGTGGTCTGGAAGTTCGAGTAGCGCAGTCCTCGTTCGGCGAGCCGGTCGAGGTTGGGGGTCTCGCACAACCCTCCGAACGCCGAGAGTTGTCCGTAGCCGACGTCGTCGAGGACGACCATGAGGACGTTGGGCGCCCCCTCGGGCGCGGTCGGCGGCGCAGGCCAGGCCGGTGAGGACGTCTCCAGGGTCCGGCCGATCGTGCCGGAGAACGGGGTGCCCTCCGGGTAGAACTCGAGCTCGGCCACGCTCAGAGGATCCGCGAGGTGCCGGCGAGGTCGGAGTAGCGGGCGTTGTTGACGATCACGCCGTAGGCGGAGCCCTTCGCCTCGACGACCCGGCCGGCACCGACGTACATCGTGATGTGCTCGCTGCTCGAGGGCCCGTAGCCCAGCAGGTCCGTCGGTGCGAGCTGCTCGGCGGGCACCGACGGGCCCGATGCGATCTGGCTGCCCGAGAAGTGCGTGAGCTTCACCCCGCCCAGGTACCAGGCCCGCATCAACAGCCCCGAGCAGTCGTACGAGCTCGGGCCGGAGGCGGCCCACACGTACCGCTTGCCGACCTGCTGCAGGGCGAAGAGCATCACGGTCATGCGCCGGTCCTCGAGCGTGGACCATGCGGCGAGCAGCTGCTGGGCGACGAGGGTCGGATCGCCGACGGGGGTCGGCCCGATCGACTTCGGGCTGCCGTCCGCGTTGTAGGCGCCGGGAGTCGGGCGGGCGATGAGGGCGGCGAGCCGCTCGAGTTCCCGCTGGGCGCCGTCGGCGGCCGCCAGCGCTGCCGCCCCGTCGCCGGCGGCCGCGAGCGCCGCAGCGGACCGCCGCTTGGCGGAGGCGGCGGCCGCAGTCAGCGCGATGTCGGTCGGTCCGACCGGAACCTCGAGCGTGGTGTCGAGCGCGCTGGTCAGCTTGTCCTGCAGGAGCTGGCGGGCGGCGGTCAGCTCGGCGAGCTCGGCGTCCGAGGCCGTGAGCTCGGCCTGGTCCCGGACAGCCTGCGTCTCGACGGTCTGGATCCGACGCTCCATCGACCTCCGCCGTTCGGCGTCGGTGGACTCGAGTCCCTCGATCGAGGTGATGATGCGGACCCGCTCGTCGTCGACCTGGATCTTCGGCCCGATCATCGCGTCGCCGTTGATGAATGCGGTGACGGCCCGGGCCTTCCGCTTCTCGGTGAGCTGGGTGATCCGGGTGCGGAGGTCATCGACCTGACGTGCGGCGTCCTGGATGCGACTCGTGAGCACGCCCCGCCGGGCCTGCAGGGCGTCGAGCTCGGCGACGACCTGTCCGAGCAGACGTTGGACCCCCTCGATCGAGTCGTCGACCGGGGCGTCGAACCGGGGCGCCAGACTCCAGCTCCGGGGAGCCGTTGGATCGTCGATCGTCGGCGGCAACGGGGCGGTCGTCGGGACCAGGGTGGTGGTCGACTCCGGCACGGTGGTGTCCGGAACCGTGCTCGACGTCGGAACGGTCGTCGACGGTGAGGTCGTGGTGGTGGTCGACTCCGGCACGGTCGTGGTGGTCGTCGACGTGTCCGGCGTGGACGGCTGGGTGGTGGTGCTGTCCTCCTGGGCGCCGGCAGGTGCCCACGACACGGGCAGGAGCGCCGCCGCGAGTCCCACGACGACGACGGCCATCCACCGGGCCGGTCGCGACCGTACCGGCGCGTGGCCGGTCGGATGGGAGGTCGTGCGGGGGGTGTCCACGGTGTGTCGGTCTCGTCCGTTCGGGCGCAGCGGTGCTCAGGTCCGAGCTGGTTCCCGCCTGCCCCACGGCGAGGCTATCGGCAGGTCCGTTGGATCCGCCAGAGGTCATTTCGCCCCGGCGGCGGGTCCGGAGACCCGTTCCGCCGGTCGATCTCACCTGCCGTGGCGACGCCGGTTCAGTGCGTGGTGGAACGACTTCTGGCCCTTGGCGAGGCCCAGGAACTGCTCGTGGCGTTGCTCGAGCAGTGCTGCGGCGGCGGGATCCGGTCGGAACACCCGCTCGACCCGGGCCCGCTCGGCGAGCGACCGCTGATCGATGCGGCCGGTGACCAGTCCGGCGAACAGTGCCGCACCGCGGACGTTGACCAGCAGCGGTTGGGCGACCCGGTGCACCGGACGGCCCAGGACGTCGGCCTGGATCTGGCACCACAGGTCCGACTGGGCGCCGCCCCCGATGACCCGGAGGTCGTGGATCGGGTGCCGGAGCACCTTCTCGGCCGATTCGAGGATCCAGCGGAGCTGGTGGGAGATCCCCTCGAGTACTGCACGCACCAGTTCGGCCCGTCCGGAGTCGATGCCGAGGTTGAGGAACGACGCCCGCATGGACGTGTCGGACACCGGTGTGCGGCCACCCTTCAGCCAGGGGGCGAACATGACCCCGTTGGCGCCGGGCGGCACGCTCGCCGCGAGCTCGTCGAGCTGCCGCAGCGACGGGACGTCCCCGCGACCGAGGAGGTCGTCGGGGGCGATCACCAGGTCGCGGAGCCACTCGAGGCTCACGCCGCCGCAGTCGTGGTTGTTGACCAGGATGTAGCGGTCGGGGATCGCCGCCGGAACGGTCGCCATCTGGTGCTGCAGCGACGTGCGCTTGTCCGGGGTGTGGCAACCGACCCATGCCGAGGTCGAGATGGCCAGGTGGCCGTGGTGGTCGTCGATCGCCCCCGACCCCAGGGCCGCGGTGTGCAGGTCCGGGAGGCCGGTCACGACCGGGATCCCGGCGGGGACGCCCGTGGCCGCGGCCGCCTCGGCGGTGACCGGACCGACGACCGAACGGATCGGCAGCAACTCCGGCAGGCGGGTCGGATCCGTCCCGGCGAATCCGACGAGCATCGGGTCGTAGTCGGTGACATCGAGTCGACGGTTGTCGGTGAGCCACGAGGCGAGCATCGTCGCCTGCGTGGCCCGAACCCTGCCGGTGAAGCGCAGGTTCACGTAGTCGATCGGTTCGAGGAACGTCGATGTGCGGGCGTACCGGTCGGGTTCGCAGCGCTGGATCCACAGGCGGTGGCCGAGCGGGTCGTTGCCCTGCGGGTTGGGTGCGCCTCCGGAACGACGGACGAACTCGACGGCGAGTCGAGGTCGGTAGCCGTCCACCGCCAGCCGTCCCCCGAGCTGGTCCCGAGCCAGGGACCCGGCCCGCTGGTCGAGCCACATGATGCAGTCACCGACGGGCTCGCCGTCGAGGTCGACCGGCACGGTGGACCCCCACTGGCCGGTGACGGCGACGGCGACGATCCGGTTCGCCTCGACCGTGCCGCGTGCGGCGAGCTCGGCCGCACCGTCGCAGATCGCCGACCACCACTCGAGCGGATCCTCGACGACGCCGTCGTCGGGCAGGGTCGTCATGGTGACCCGCTGGTGGACGTGGTCGATGACCTCGCCGGAGAGCGACACGTAGGCGGTCTTGGGTCCACCGCTGCCCAGGTCGACCGCCAGGACGACGTCGTCCTCACTCACGTCGTGCACCTCCGTGACCCCAGCCCGTCAGCTGCCGGAGCCGAACGAGAACGGGATCTCCTCCCGGGTGCCGTCGGGGGCGATGTGCTCGAGTCGGAGCGGCAGGGCGTTCCCGCTCGAGAGGCCGATCACCGCCACGACGTCGGCGGCCAGGTCGAGCAGCGGCGTGACGGGGACGATCGCCTCCGGTGGGTGGACACCCGGCTCACCCCGGATCACACCACGCAGCATCAGGATGGCGCCGAGGCCCGCCGGGATCCCGGTGCCCTCCCCGGCACCCTCGGTCTCGGAGAACAGCGAGCACTCGTAGGTGTGCTCCTCGCCGCCGGCGGTGCCGGTGACGACGACCTTGAGGCAACCCGCCGGCCCGGTGACCCCGGCCTCGGCGAGCAGGCGTGGCCGCTCGGCCCGGAGCAGCGCAACCATGGCGTCGATCGGCGCGACCTGCGCCGGGCCGTCCGCGGTCGGCACCTCGATGGGCGTCTCCGAAGCCATGCCGGCGGCCACCAGGTCCTGGGTCATCGAGAAGTAGGAGAGCGGGAACACGACGCCCAGGTTGGTGGCGCGGCGCAGGGCCGGGAACACGGTGGGCAGGGTGATCGTCTCGGGGTGCGGATAGGGGTAGGCGGGATAGTTGCCCACTCCGTGGAAGTCGACGTCCCGGACGTGGGCCGCACCCGATTCCTCGAGCTGGCGCACCTCGACGAACTCGCCGTCGACGAAGAGCGGCACGTCGCTCGTCATCGCGTGGATCCGGTGCTTGAGCACGGCCGGGCCCTCGTCGTCCTCGCCGCCGTGGATGTGCATGATGTCGGCGCTGGTGACCTCGTCGAGGAACAGCTCCGCGCACAGGGCCACGAAGATGTTGGCCAACCCGGGTGAGTTGCCCATCCCGATCAGCGCCCGGACGCCCGCCTCGGCGGCCCGGTCGGAGAGGGCGAGCTGGGCCCGGGTGGCGTCCAGGTCGTCGCAGACGTCCACGTAGTCGACCCCGGCGTCGATGGCGGCGGTCAGGATCGGCGCGCCGAAGCGGTAGAAGGGCCCGACGCAGTTGACGACGAGCGCCGCACCGTCGAGCAGCGCGGCCGTGGCCGCGGCGTCCGTGACATCGACGGCGACGGCGCGGCAGCGGCTGTCACCGATCGCGTCGACCGTGGCCTGTGCCGCTGATGGATCGAGGTCGGCGACGATGATCTCGCCGGCGTCGTCGGTGGTCGCCAGCGTCCGGGCCGCGACGCTGCCGATTCCTCCGCCCCCGCCCAGGACGACGACTCGTGCGGCGCTCACTCGGGCACCCCCAGCTGGTGGTCCATCATGTCGGCCATGACCATGCGGATGAACTCGTCGGCCTCGTCGTTCATCCCTCCGGCGACGCCGCCGTAGACGGCGCTGCTCGCCGCCTGCTCATCGGCGTGCTCCCGGGCCCAGGCCACCGCCTCGTTGAGGTCGACGGCGAACTGTTCGGCGACGCCGGGCTGGGTCTGCGGTCGGGTGACGGCCATGTGGATGGCGTTCGGGTACTGCTGGCCGTTGAACCGCCAGCCGTTCAGTCGCATCCGGTCGTTCACCAGGTAGATGTCGAAGTCGTCGGCGGTGAACGAGAAGCAGAAGGTCGGGTCGCCCAGGATCCGCAGGTCGCCGTGCGAGCGCACCGCCTCCTGCATGGTGTCGGCGGTCGAGAAGATCCGTCGGGCGTACTCGAGGTAGCCCTCGCGGCCGAGGGTCACCATGGACGCCCAGGTGGCGGCCAGCAGCCCGACGGAACGCGAACCGTCCATGCTCGGCGAGCAGTACTTCCCGCCCGTCCAGTCGGTCAGGTAGAAGTACTGCGAGTTGCGCATGGCGACGTCGCGGAACAACACCACCGACGACCCCTTGAAGGCGTAGCCGTACTTGTGGGTGTCGGCGGAGATCGACGTGACCCCGGGCAGCCGGAAGTCGAACGTCGGGATCGGGTAGCCGAGCTCCTGGCCCCACGGGAGGATGAACCCGCCCAGGCAGCCGTCGACGTGGAGGCCGACACCGCGGTCGAGGGCCAGGTCCGACAGCGCCGGCATGGGGTCGACCGTGCCGTACCCGTAGTTGCACGCCGAGCCGATGATGGCGACGGTGTCGTCGTCGATCAGTCCGGCCACCGCATCCACGTCGACCAGCGTCGTGTCGGGGTCGACCGGCGCCCGTCGGAGCTCGATCCCGAACAGGTGGCACGCCTTGTCGAACGCCGGGTGCGCCGTCTCGGGCTTCACCACGTTGAAGGTCCGCTCGCCCCGCGTCTGCCGGGCGACCTCCCGGTAGGCCAGCATGGCGTGGGCGATGCTGCCGCTGCCGCCCGAGGTGATCAGGCCACCGGGCGTCGAGTCGGTGATGGCCTCGCCGTGCAGCATGTCGAGGGTCATGGCGATGATCTCGCCCTCGAACCGGGTGGCGCTCGGGACGATGTCGCGCTGCAGGGCGTTGGCGTGGGCGTACATGCCGAACGCCTGGGTCAGGAAGGCGTAGTGGTCGTGGTCACCGCAGTACATGGAGCCGGAGCAGCGCCCGTTCTCCCAGTGGCCGTTCTCCTCCAGTGCCATCTGCTGCAGTTCGGCGAGGATCTCGTCGTGGCTGCGGCCGTGCTCCGGCATGGCCTGCAACGGTTCGAACCGGTCGGCGTAGGGGTAGTAGTCGCTCACGGAGCGTGATGATAGGGACGGCCGGGCCCGGATGCCCCACCGACGACGAGGACCCGGGCGGAGGACCCGGCTCAGCCCGGGCGAAGGACCCGGCTCAGCCCGGGCGAAGGACCCGGCTCAGCCCGGGCGAAGGAGCGTGTCGAGCAGGGCGACGAGGCCCTCGGGGTCCTTGACCGTCACGGTCACCGACGGGTGCCGGACGAAGGACAGGGGGAGACCGCCGGGCACCGGGTCCAGGAACCGGAGTCGCACGCCGCGACGACGGACGGTCGCGAAGGTGACGGACCCGTCGCGCAGTGCCACCCGGGGCGGGCCGACGACGTCGAGCCAGCCCGGGCCGGCGACGACCGAGGCGCTGGAGATGTTGCGCAGCGGAGTCCGGAGCGACCAGGGACCGAAGCGCACCTGGAGCTCGTTCGCCGTCACGGCGACGAGCGCCGAGAAGGGCCAGATGCCCACGGCTCGCAACGGGAGGCTCAGCGGATCACCGAACGCGAACGGGAAGACGTGCACCGGTTCGGGCACGACCGGGGTGTCCTCGACGACGCTGAGTTCGGGCCGGCCGGTGCGAGCCGCCGCAGTGGGATCCACGTCTGACATAGTGCCAGACAGCGACGACGACCCCGGAGCCCGTTTCGGGGTCGGAGACAGGAGTCACCGAACCGTGAACACCGAGGGTGGCCAGACGACCCATTGGGGCGAGATCGACGGGGTGTCGATCGATTTCCCGGTCGTGGTCGAGGAGATGAACTCCGCGACGATCGTGTACACGGTCCCGGCGGAGGCGGCCCGACCGCTCCTGCCGGGCGAGGCGTTCGTCGTCGCGGAACCGGTGCCCGATCGGGCGACGTTGGTGCTGGCGCTGTGCGACTACCGGCGCAACCCCTGGGGCGACTACCTCGAGGTCAACCTCGGTCTGCTGGTCCACCCGGTCGGTCGGCCCGACGAGGTCGGCGCGTTCCAGTGGCGGATGCCGGTCGACCAGGAGTTCACGTGCGCGGCCGGGAACCGGGTGATGGGTCTTCCCAAGACCGTCGAGGACCTGGACGTGGACCTGAGCGACGACCGTGTCGTGTTCCGGCTCCGTCAGGGCGACGAGGCGGCCCTGACGGTCTCCTTGCCGCGGGTGGCGCCCGCGGGATCGCCGACCCCGGAGTCGACGATCACCTACTCGTACATCGACGGTGTCCCGACGCGCATCCCGCTGACGATCGACCTGCCGACCGGGTTGGTCGACCCCGCCGACGTGACGGTGGACCTGGGTGTCGGGCCGATCGCCGAGGAGCTCCGGTCCCTCGGGCTGCCGGCGACACCCGACTTCGCCGCCTGGGGCGAGGGGCTCCGGGGCACCTTCCTGGTGCCCGAGGCCCTGGACGGGGCGTGAGGTGCAGGACCTCCTGACGAAGGTCGTGCCGCTCGCGCTGGGAGCGGCGGTGAGCCCCACCGTGCTCGGCCTGGAGCTCCTGATCCTCTCGTCGCCGAAGCGTCCCGTCGCCCGGGGTGCCGCCTACGTCGCCGGCACGCTGGTCGTGCTCAGCGGTCTGACGGTCCTGGGGCTGGCGGTGACGAACCACGGCACCGGTCTGGGAACGTCGGCCAACCCGGTCACCCGAGCGATCGATGGGACGCTCGGGTTCCTGCTGTTGCTCCTCGCGCTGCACACGGGCCTGAAGGCCATCACCACCGAACGCGACCGTCCCGACGACACGGCGGCGACCGCGGGATCGGCGCGGTTCGCCGCTCCGCAGGCCGCATTCGTCCTGGGCATCGTGATGATGCTGTCGAACTTCTCGACGATCCTGCTCTACCTGCCGGCGATGCGTGCGGTGACGGCCTCGCCCGCGCCCCGGACCGACCAGGTCGTGGCGGTCGTGTTGGCGTTCGTCATCACGGCGGCCCCGATCATCGCTCCGCTCCTCGTGCGCGTGGTCGCACCCGGACCGTCGGCAGGCTGGTTCGCGTCGCTCCACCGCCTCGTGACCCGCTACCAGACCCAGCTCGCCGTCGGCATCGAGGTCGTCTTCGGCGTCTACCTGCTGGTCAAGGCCGTGCGGGGCTGACCGTTCCCGGTGGGCGCGACCCCGGGGTCACTCACCGTCCGCCGGCCGCCGGCGATCACGCTTCTGCTCGGAACGTCGGCGCTTCGCCTCGAGCCGCCGGGTCTGGGACGCAGCGGTCGGTCGGGTCGCCCGGCGGGGTCGACGGACGGCGAGCGCGTTGCGGAGGAGTGCTGCGAGCCGGCGTCGTGCCAGCTGGCGGTTCCTCGTCTGCGAACGCTCCTCTCCGGCGACGACGACCACCCGGTCGCCGAAGCGGGACAGGAGTCGTGCCCGATCGGTGTCCCGCAGCCCGGTGCAGGTCCGTAGGTCCACGCTGAGCTCGACACGGGTCTGTGACCGGTTGGCGTGCTGGCCGCCGGGCCCACCCGAGGTGGTGAAGCGCTCGACCAGGTCGTGGCCGCGGATGCGGACCCGCCCGTCGACCACGAGGTCCTCGGTGGGTTCGCTCACCGCGGGAGAGTACCGTCCGGCCCGTGGCCGCCGTCGACCGTCTCGAACCCGCAGCACGTGCCTACCTCGACCTGCTGGCGGGCTGCCTGACCCGGGAGCTGTTCCTCGACCAGGAGTGGTGGGACGCCGACCTGCGGGAGTGGCCCGGCGACGTCGATGCGCTGCGGGCCCAGCTGCGTGAGCGAGGGTGGCGACTGGTCCGTCGATCCGATCCGTCCGCCCGGGCGGAGGGTCGGGACTGGCCCCCGACCGCCGAGACCATGGTGGGCACGGCGCGCACGTCGAACGTGGTCGAGTGCTGCACGACGGCCGTGCTCGACGGTGTGCCCGGTGACTTCGCCGAGACCGGCGTGTGGCGCGGCGGGACCACCATCCTGATGCGGGGCGTCCTGCGGGCCCTCGACGATCCGGACCGACGGGTGTGGGTCGCCGACTCCTTCGAGGGCCTGCCGGCGCCGGCCGCCGATGCACATCCGACCGACGTGGGGATCGACTGGTCGCACGTCGAGGTGCTCAAGGTGGGGGCGGACGAGGTGCGCGACAACTTCGCCCGGTACGGCCTGCTCGACGACCGGGTCCGGTTCCTCGAGGGCTGGTTCGCCGACACGCTCCCGGGTGCACCGATCGAGCAGCTCTCGGTGCTGCGGTTGGACGGCGATCTCTACGGATCGACCATGGACGCGCTCCGCGCGCTCGAGCCGAAGGTGTCGTCCGGGGGATTCGTGATCGTCGACGACTACGGCGGCTGGGCGCCCTGCCGGGCGGCGGTCGACGACTACCGGGCTGAGCACGGGATCACGGCCGAGATCCGGACGGTGGACTGGACCGGCATCTGGTGGCGCAAGCCCTGACGGGACGCCGACTCGACCGGTGAGCGCGCCGGTCCGGGCGCTCAAGGTGGTGCCCTCCCTCCGCCGATGGGGACCGGGTGCCCCGGCCGACCACCTCCCGACCGTCCGGTCGCAGACACCCCGCCCGTCGGAGCCGACGGGTCGTCGCCGCGACGAGCGGTGCCTCGTGTGCCGGACTGGTCGCCGTGCTCGCCGGAGGTGCGGGCGCCCAGGGTGTGACCTCGACCTCGCCCCCCGACCTGGGGTTGCCGACCGCAGCGGTCCGACCGCTGTCGGTCGGGGCCCCGGGTGCACCGATGGTCGGTGTCGATGCATCGGCGCCGTCGCCGGACCTCACCTCGCCGACCGCCCTGCCGCCCGTGCCGACCGTGCCGGGCGCAGCGGTCCTGCCGACCGTGCCGACCGTGCCGGGCGCAGCGGTCCTGCCGACCGTGACCGTTCCCGCCGGGTTGGACCCGGTGACCCGGTTGCCGGCACCGCCCGGACCACTGGCGCCGGCGGACTCGGTCCGGGCGGCCGACGCGCCCGCGCGAGTGCAACCGCCGCCACCTCCCCAGCCGGTCGCACCGCCCCCCGTGCGCTCGTCCACACCGCCGCCGACCAACCCGACGCCGACCGTTCCGCGGCCCACGCCGACGACCACGTCGCCCCCCACGACGGCGCCGCCGCCACCTCCGGAGCTGCCCCGATGCGGGCCGTCGTCGTGCTGACCGACCTACGAGCCGACCGGGCTGCGTCCGGTGTGTCGGTTGAGCACCCGGGAGGATGGTGGAGCCACCGGGCCCGTGCGATGGGCACCCGGGTGGATGTCGTCGCCCACGACGCGCCGCCGGACTCGGCGAGCTGCGTCGACGGCCTGCTGGAGCGGTGCGAGGCGAGCTGGAGCCGGTTCCGGCCCGACAGCGATCTGTCGGCGTTGAACCGGTCACCCCGATCCTGCACCTCGGTGTCCCCGCTGCTCGAGCGCGCGCTGATCCGGGCGAGGGCGGCATGGTCGGCCACCGGAGGCCGCTTCGACCCGACGGTGCTCGACGCCGTCGAGCACGCCGGTTACGACCGCGACTTCCGGGCGCTGGATCCGCGGCCGCGTCCGGTCCCGACGGGCCGGCGGGTGCCCGGAATGTCCCGGGTGCACGTGGGACGGGGCCACGTCGTCCGACCGGTCGGCCTGCGACTCGACCTGGGTGGGATCGGCAAGGGTCTGGCGGCGGACCTGCTGGCCGCCGAGCTCCTGGCCCGGGGCGCGGACTCGGTCTGCGTGTCGGTCGGCGGCGACGTTCGGGTCGCCGGGACGGCCCCGACCGGCGGCTGGCGGATTCCCGTGGACGATGCCCACCGCGACGGGGTGGCGACGGTGGCGGTGCTGGATGGTGGCGCGTTGGCGACGAGCAGCACCCGGGTGCGCCGTTGGCCGTCGGAGGACGGCGGGTGGATCCACCACCTGGTCGACCCGACGACCGGCCGACCCGCGGAGTCGGGGGTCACGAGCGTGACGGTGGCTGCGGCCGAGGCCTGGTGGGCCGAGGTGCTGGCCAAGGCCGCACTCGTGGCGGGACCGAGGGAGGGGGCCGACCTGATGCGGGAGGCCGGTGCGTCGGGCTGGATCGGTACCGACGACGGTCAGGTGATCGAGGTCGGAGGACCGGGCTGCTCGCTCTGACGGGTGGGGACTCCAGCCCGGGCCTTCCCACCCGGGCCGGAGATGCTCCCGATGATCCTCACCATCCGTGCCTCTCCTGACCTGATCCTGACGAACCGCGAGGCGGGCTGGAAGTGGGGACGAGTCCCCGGTCTCCGGTGGTCGGTGTCGGGCGGTCAGTCGAGCTCGGCGTCCTCGGGTTCGTCCTCGACCCGTTCGTCCTCGACCCGTTCGTCGAGGCGTCGGCGGTGGGGAAGCTCCTTGCCCAGGTTCGACACGGTGAGGGCGACCACGGTGACGAGGAAGACCTGGCCGAAGATCGCCTCGGACATGGCGACGGTCTGGCCGATCGGGGTGGCCGGGGTCAGGTCGCCGTAGCCGACGGTGGTGAGGGTGATGAAGCTGAAGTACTGGAACACCTGGGCATCGGGCACCAGCGCGCCGGTGAAGAACGCCTCCGGTTCGATCAGGTCGATCAGGCGGTAGAGGGCCCCGAAGAAGATCCCGATCTGCAGGTACGCGGTGAGCGCGCCGGCGAGCGTGTCGAGGGTGATCCGGGGCCGCAGCAGCAGTCGCAGCAGCACGACGGTCGGGGTGACGATCAGCAGGAGCGTGAAGATCGCCATGGCGGCGATCTCCTGCCAGGTTCCCGTCCCGACGTCGGTGGTCGTGTTCACGCCGCCGGCCGCCACCATCGCGATGACCACGGCCACGACGGCGGCCGACCGGATCCGCCCGTGGGCACCCGTCCGGGTGAGGGCCATGACCGCCGCCACGCCGACCAGCCCGATGATCGCGGTCCGACCGAGGAGCGTGTCGCCGGCGATCGGTGTGAACAGGATCGACAGGACCGTCAGGAACAGGACCGGCGCGATCGACCGCTGCTCGGAAGGACGACGCAGGTAGGTGTGCCAGCGCTCCTCGAGCGATCGGGCCACGGTCGGTCAGGACCGGCCCGAGCGCTCCAGGCGCCGGGACTGCGCGGCGGCGGCGTGCGTGGACAGGTCAACGACCAGTCCGAGCGCCACGATCGCCCAACCGAACCCTTCGATCCCGACGACCGGCGACCAGGCCACGGCCCATGCGAGCGTCGTCCAGGGCAGCAGGAAGAATCCCAGGATGGGGAACAGCCAGTTGCCGTCGAACGCGGCGGGGATCCGGTCGGTGAAGACCCAGACCAGGAAGAGGGCGAACCGGGGCGAGAGCGCCGCCGCCAGTGCGATGAGACATCCACAACCCATCCGCTCACCCTAGAGGGTGCCCGGACGGATCAGGCGACCGCTGACTCCCGGTCCGGGTCGAAGTCGGCGTCGTGGGCCTCGGTCAGGTCGACCAGCTCGCCACCGGCGCGAGGCCGGCGGACACCCCAGACGATGTGGAGCTTCTCGAGCAGGGCGAGGATGTACCAGGTCGCGTCGATCTCGTACCAGGCCAGTCCCTGCCGGCAGACGCTGGCCTGTCGGTGGTGGTTGTTGTGCCACCCCTCGCCCATGGTGAGCACGGCGAGCAGCGCGTTGTTGCGGCTGGTGTCGGCGGTCTCGAACCGTCGCCGTCCGAAGACGTGCGCGAGGGAGTTGATCATGAACGTCGAGTGCCAGAGGAGCACGGTCGAGAGGAAGAACCCGATCAGCAGACCCGGCAGGCCGCCGATCAGGAAGCAGACGATCGCCAGGCTCCACGGGCCGATCCAGTCGTGCTTGGAGATGAAACGGATCTCCGGGAACCGGGCGAAGTCCTTCATGGTGGACGCGGGCTGGTCCTTGGTGTCGCGGGACAGGATCCACCCGGCGTGGCTCCACCAGAACCCCTTCCGGGGGGTGTGCGGATCGTCGATGGTGTCGGTGTAGCGGTGGTGGATCCGGTGGTGGCCGGCCCACCAGAGCGGGCCCTTCTGGGCCGCGGTCAGACCCCCGAAGGCGAGCACGAACTGGAAGGCGCGGCTGGTCCGGTACGAACGGTGCGAGAAGTACCGGTGGTACCCGGCGGTGATGAAGAACATCCGGCCCCAGTACGTGACCATGCAGAGGATCACCGCGGTCCACGTCACGCCCGTGAAGATTGCGAGGAAGGGGACGAGGTGGGCGACGAAGAACGGGATGGAACTGACGGGTGAGATGCGTCCGTGGGGGAGACGGTCGTCGTCCCTCCCGGTCGCCGTGGTCGTGTCGGTGGAGATGGCGGACCGTCCTGGTCGGGCCGGGGCCGAGGTCGGTTCCGGCGGAGATCGGGTCTGGCGCCCGGGGCGCAGGTCCGACGGCGTCGTCGGCCTGCGCACACTAACCCAGTTGGGCTACCGGCGGTAACCAGCGCCGATTGTGGCAACTGCGTGAACTGTGTCACGAACCGACCGTTCGATGTTACGAAACGACGCGATTTCCGCAATACTGTCGCGCGCCCGCAACAGAGGGCACCGATCAGTGCGACGCACTCCCGCTCCACGGGACCCGAGCGACGCACCACGCAGCGACCAGAGGATCGAACCGACATGTCGACAGCAGCAACCACCGGATCCGCCCGGGACATCGAGTCCGAGGACACGGACACCGGCGCCGAGGCCCCCGCAGGGCGGCGCACCCGCATCCGGACCGGCGTCGTCGCCGGCGTGCTGACGCTCGTCGCCGCGGCGAGCGCGTGCCAGCCGAACGCCGTCGTCTCCATCGTCGGCCAACTCGGTGCCAACTCGGTCGACCAGGCGGTCATCGACCAGGCCCGACGCGAGACGCAGCTCCACCCGTTCCTCACGTGCGTGCGTCAGCACGAGTCGGATCGTGGCCCGTACCCGCACATCAACGGCTACCGGGCCAAGAACCCCCGCAGCACGGCCTCGGGTGCGTACCAGTTCCTGGACACGACCTGGCGCAACGTCGCCCCGAAGGTCGGCGGCGGACAGTACGCCCGGGCGATGGACGCCCCGACGTGGGTGCAGGACGACGCCGCCATGTGGATGATCAACAACGGGTGGAAGTCGGCCTGGAACGGCACCGGCTGCAAGTGAGCCCGTCGGGCACACGGCAGCCGCTCAGCTGACCGCCGTCCCGAACGCCACACCGATCAGGTAGGTGAGCGCCAGCGCGGCGCTCCCGCCGATCCCCACTCGCAGGGAACCCCGCCACAGCGACGCGCCGCCGAGGCGGCCACCGACCGCCCCCAGGGTGACCATGGCGACCACCGTCGCAACGGTGATCGCGATGGCCCGACCGGCGCTCGGAGCGAGCACGGCGGTCAGGAGCGGGATCGACGCACCGACCGCGAAGCTGGCGAACGACGACGAGGCGGCCTGGAGCGGTCGGGCGCGCATCTCGTCGGTGATCCCCAACTCGTCCCGGAGGTGGGCGGCGAGCGGGTCGGTGGCGGTGAGCGCCTCGGCGACCTGCAGGGCGAGTCCCTCGTCGAGCCCGCGGTCGACGTAGATGTTCTTGAGCTCGGCGAGCTCGGACTCCGGGTCGTCCTCCAGCTCGGCGGCCTCGGTGGCGCGATCGGCGTCCTCGGTGTCGCGCTGGCTGCTCACCGAGACGTACTCGCCGATCCCCATGGAGAACGCACCGGCACTGACCGCTGCGACGCCGGCGACCACGAGTTGGCCACGGGTCGCACCGGCCCCGGCGACCCCGAGGAGCAGCGCCCCGGTCGACAGAATCCCGTCGTTCGCCCCGAGCACCAGGGCGCGCAACCATCCGATGCGGTCGGTGCGGTGGACCTCGGCGCGGTGCTGGGGGGGCACGTTCCCAAGCTAGGCCGCGTCCGAGGATCGGCCCGGCCACGGGGGTGGCGTCGCTACGCTCCGCCGGTGACATCGGGCGACATCGAGCTGGGTGCGGACTGGAGGGTCGAGGGGCTGACCTCGGCCGAGGTGGCGGCCCGCGTGGCCGAGGGCCGGACGAACCACGTGCCCGCGGCCCCGACCAGGACGACCGCCCAGATCCTCCGGGCGAACCTCCTGACGCCCGTCAACGCGATCGTCGGGGTGCTCTTCGTCCTCGTGGTCGTGGCCAACGGGCTCGGACCCGACGCCCTGTTCGTCGGGGTGATCGTGGCGAACTCGCTCATCGGAACGATCCAGGAGGTGCGGGCCCGGGCGGCGCTGGACCGGCTCGCCGTGTTGAACACGCCCCGGGCCGTCGTGGTTCGGGACGGCACCGAGTCGGAGATCGCCGTGGAGGACGTCGTCGCCGACGACCTGCTGGTCCTGTCACCCGGCCGGCAGGTGGTCGTCGACGGTGCCGTGGTCGACGAGGCGGGTCTGGAGCTCAACGAGTCGCTGCTCACCGGTGAGATCGACCCGATCCGCAAGCGTGAGGGGGACGAGGTCCTCTCGGGCAGTTTCGTGGCCGCCGGCACGGGCACGTTCCGGGCGACCAGGGTCGGGGCGCAGTCGTACGCGTCCCAGCTGGCCGACGACGCCCGTCGCTTCACCCTGGTCCACTCGGAGCTCCGCACCGGGGTGAACCGGATCCTCGAGTTCCTCATGCTGGCCATTCCGCCGGTGGCGATCATCCTGTTGCTCCGGTCGCTGGCGAACCAGGACTGGCAGGAGTCCCTGACCGGCGTGGTCGCCGCGTGCGTGGCGATGGTGCCCGACGGCCTCGTGCTGCTCACCAGCGTGGCGTTCATGGCCGGGGTCGTGAAGCTGTCCCGGCGCAACGCGCTGCTCCGGGAGCTCGCGTCCGTCGAGCTGCTGGCCCGCGTCGACACCCTCTGCCTGGACAAGACCGGGACGATCACGACCGGCGAGATCGTCTACGCCGGGGTGGACGTGCTGCCGGACGACGGCGGCGGACCCGTCGACGTGGTCCTGGCCGCAGCGGCCGCAGCGGACCCCGACCCCAACGCCACGATGCGGGCGGTGGCCGCCGGTCACCCCGACCCGCCGGCATGGACGGTGGTCGACACCGTTCCGTTCTCCTCGGCCCGGAAGTACTCGGCCGTCGAGTGGGTCGACCACGGGGCGGCCTACCTGGGGGCGCCCGAGATCCTGGCCGGCGGCGACCCACGCGTGGCGACGGCGGTCGAGGCGCAGGCGGCGCTCGGCCGGCGGGTCGTCCTGATCGCCACCGCCGCCGCCATCGCCCGTGATCCCGACGGGACGCCCGACGGTCTGCCGGCCGACCTCGAGCCCCGGGCGCTGGTCCTGCTCGAGGACAGCATCCGCACCGACGCCCCGGAGACGCTGGCCTACTTCGTCGACCAGGGCGTCGACGTGAAGGTGATCTCCGGCGACCACCCGGAGACGGTCGCGGCGGTGGCAGGTCGGGCGGGCGTGCCGGGGGCCGAGGCCCACGTGAGCGCCCGCGACCTGCCCGACGACCCCGAGCAGCTGGCCGACGCACTCGAGTCGAACGCCGTGTTCGGGCGGGTGACGCCGCAGCAGAAGCGCGCCATGGTGCAGGCGCTGCAGTCGAGGGGGCGCACCGTGGCCATGACGGGTGACGGTGTCAACGACGTGTTGGCACTCAAGGACGCCGACATGGGCATCGCCATGGGCGACGGTTCGGCCGCCACCCGGGCCGTGGCGCAGCTGGTGCTGCTCGACAACAGGTTCTCGGTCCTGCCGGGTGTCCTGGCCGAGGGCCGCCGGGTCATCAACAGCGTCGAGCGGGCGGCCAACCTGTTCATCTACGGGACCGTCTACTCGGCGACGATCGCGCTCGTGATCGCTGCGTTCGGGGCCCAGTACCCGTTCCTGCCCCGTCACCTCACGGTCGTCCGCACCCTGTCCGTCGGTCTGCCCGGGCTGGTGCTCGCCCTCGCCCCGGATCCGAGACGGGCCCGCACCGGGTTCGTGCGGCGGGTGGTCCGCTTCGCGGTCCCGGCGGGGCTGGTGGCGGCCGTCGCCTCACTCGTCGTCTACGGCGTGGCGCTCCGCGACGACGGACTCAGCCTGGTCGAGGCCCGGACCGCCACCAAGATCACCCTGCTCGGCGTCGGCCTCGCGATCCTCCTGCAGCTCACCCGGTCGCTGCCGCCCTGGCGCTGGGCGCTGGTCGGCGCCATGGCCGCATCGATCCTGGTGGTGCTCGCCGTACCGGCCCTGTCCGAGTTCTTCGAACTCGACATGCCCAGCGGATCGACCTGGGCGGTGATCGCGCTGACGGTCCTGGTCGCCGGTGTGGGCGTTCGGTTCATCCCGGTGACCGCCGACGGGTCCGAGGACGACTGACCGCCGCCCGCCCTCAGCCGGCGGGTCGGAGGAACGCCGCCACGATCCCGGCGGCGACGAGCACCGTGCCACCGAGGGCACCGGCTGCCGCGAGCGGGCCGAGTTCCCCGACCAGATCGGCGAGCGGTGGGACCGACACGACGGCCCCCAGTGCTGCGACCCCGGCACATCCCAGGTCGAGGACGGCGTGGAAGGCGGTGGGGGCCGGGGAGCGGACGCCGAAGCACCCGCAGGTGCCCAGACCCGCGCGACGGGCGGCCAGCACGACACCGGCGGCCGCCGCGTAGGCCAACGCGACGAGCGATGTCGCCCACCGGCCGCCGGCCGCCAGTCCGGCGAGGCCGAGCACCACCTCGCCGACGCCGAGCGCCCGTGCCGAGGTGGTCCCGCCGGGTACCCCGAGCACCTCGAGGACCTGCGCCGTGCCGTCCGGCTGCGTCACCTTGGTGGTGCCGGCCGCGGCCAGGACCGCACAGACCGCCGCGACGGCCACGGCGAGGACCGTCACCGTCGACCCGACCCGCCGGCTCGGTTACGGCGCACCGCCGGTTCGGTCGGGGGCAGCTCCGGCACGGCCGCATCGTACGACGGGCGGGACGACGGCTCGGGGTCGTCGACCGACGCGGTAGGTTGCGCCTGATCAACGGCGACCTGTCGCACCCGAGGGTGCGGGATCGCCCACACGACAGACCCACACGACAGAGAGGTCCACCATGCCGTTCGAACTCCCGCCGCTCCCGTACTCCCAGGACGCCCTGGCCCCCCACATCTCGGCCGAGACCCTGGAGTACCACTACGGCAAGCACCACCAGACCTACGTGACGAACCTGAACAAGCTCGTCGAGGGCACCGAGTTCGAGCAGGCCTCGCTCGAGGACGTGATCATGAAGTCCGACGGTGGCCTGTTCAACAACTCGGCCCAGGTCTGGAACCACACGTTCTACTGGAACTCCATGCGGCCCGACGGCGGTGGAGCACCCGACGGTGCGGTCGCCGAGGCGATCGACTCCGCCTTCGGTTCCTACGACGACTTCCGGGCGAAGTTCGCCGAGGCCGCCACGACCCAGTTCGGCAGCGGCTGGGCCTGGCTGGTCGACAGCGGTTCCGGCCTGGAGATCATGAAGACCTCCAACGCCGACCTGCCGATGAAGCACGGCGCCAAGGCGCTGCTCACCATCGACGTCTGGGAGCACGCGTACTACATCGACTTCCGCAACGCCCGCCCCAACTACATCACGACGTTCCTCGACAGCCTCGTGAACTGGGACTTCGTCGCCGCCAACATGGGCTGAGCCCGTTCGCAGCGTTCGACCACGCCGTCCGGCCCGGTCGGGCGGCGTGGTCGGCGTGGCTAGCCTGATCGCATCGAGGGAGCGGGCGGGTCGAACGAGCACGAGGGCGCGGCGTCCCGACGCCTCCTGCTGGTCGGGATCGTCAGCCTGGTCACGGTCGTCGCCGTGGAGTCCATGGCGGTCACGACGGTCATGCCGCTCGTCGAGCAGGACCTGGGCGACCTCTGGCTCTACGGCTGGGCGTTCTCGGCGTTCTTCCTGGGTGACCTGGTCGGCATCGTCGTCGGTGGTCGGTCCGCCGACCGGGTCCACCCGGTGGGTCCGCTGTTGGTCGGACTCGTCGTGTTCGGAGCGGGGCTGGTCGTGGGCGGTCTGGCACCGTCGATGCTGGTGCTGGTCGTCGGACGGTTCCTGCAGGGGGTCGGAGCCGGCGTGGTGCCGGCGGTGGCCTACGTCTGCGTGGCCCGGGGGTTCGCAGCCGAGGAACGTCCCCGCATCTTCGCCATCATGTCCACGGCGTGGATCCTCCCGTCGCTGCTCGCGCCGCTCGCGGCGTCGGCCGTGGCGGAGTTGGTCGGTTGGCGGTGGGTGTTCCTGGGGCTGCTCCCGGTGACGGCGGTCGCCGGTCTGTTCGCCCTCGTCTCGCTGCGGACCCTCACGGCGCCCGGCGGTCACCACGCCGAGCCGACCCCGCTCGGCCGGGTGCTCCTGCTGGTTGCCGGCGCCGCGCTCCTCCTGGGTGGCCTGAGCGCCGCCAGCCCGTGGGCCGTCGCGCTGCTCGTCGCCGCGGGGATCGTCGTCGGGCTGCCGGCGCTGCGTCGGCTCCTGCCGGAGGGAACCGGCCGCGCGGCCCCGGGCCTGCCCGCGGCCGTGCTCGTCCGGGGTGTGCTCACCTTCGCGTTCTTCTCCGCCGACGCCTACGTCTCGCTGGCGGTGACCAGTGCCCGTGGGTCCACCACGTTCGTGGCGGGAGCGGCGCTGGCGGTCGGTTCGCTCACCTGGACCGTGGGTGCCTGGACCCAGGCCCGTTGGTACCCGGTGTGGGGAGCCGCCCGGTTGGAGCGGCTCGCCGGGATGATCCTGGTCCTCGGCACCCTGCTGATGCCGGTGGCGCTGGTCGACCGGGTGCCGTTGTGGGTCTGGTTCGTGGCCACCTCGGTGGCCGGCCTGGGCATGGGGCTGGGTTACGCGCCGCTGTCGAACGTGACCCTGGCGGCGGCCGAACCGGGCCGGGAGGGGGCGGCGTCGGCGGCGCTGCAGCTCTCGGACGTCCTCGGGATCGCACTCGGAACGGGCGTGGGTGGGGCGATCGTCAGCGCCGGCAACCGTGCGGGGTACGACCCGGCCGTCGCCCTCGCGGCGGTGTTCGCGATGAGCGCCACCGTGGCCGTCGTCGTGGTCCTGCTCGCCGGTCGCCTCCGCGTCGCCGATGCGGCGGCGTCCGGGCCGGGTCAGCCCAGGTCGTCGGCGGTGCGCAACAGCCGGTCGTAGAGCTGGTCGAAGACGGCCACGACGGGGTCGGCCTTCCGGCCGAGGTCGTGGATCGGACACCTCCGTCCGACGGCCTCGTTGAGCGAGGTCCGCTGCGGGACGAACGGTCGCCAGACGGTGCCCCGGCCCAGATGCTCCTGGAGTGCCCCCAGCTGGCGGTCCGCCTCGGCGGAGACCGCAGGTGCCCGGTTGACCACGGTCCCGTAGATCGCGAGCCCCGGATGGAGCCGTTCGCCGACCTCCTCGACGGTGTCGACCACCGCATCGGCGCCGCGGAGCGAGAGCGCCGAGAGCTCGGCCACGAGCAGGACGCCGTCGGAGGCCACCAGCCCGGACCGGGTCGTCGGGCCGAGCGACGGCGCGCAGTCGATCAGGACCGTCCGGTAGGCCCCGGCCAGTTCGCCGAGCGCGTGGCGCAGCCGGCCGGGTTCGGCCGAGGTGGCCCTGTCCGCCTCGCGGTCGACCAGACCGCGGCTCGCCGGCAGCACGTCGACGCCGGCACCCCAGCCGGACTGCACGGTGGCGGCCCGGGCGACGCGCGGGTCGCCGGTGCCGAGCACGTCGCCGACCGCCAGATGGTCGTCATCGGCCTCGACACCGAGCGCCCACCCCGCGCTGCCCTGGGGATCCAGGTCCACCACCAGGGTCGCGTCGCCACGCCGCTGGGCGGCGGCGGCGAGCCCGAGCACGACGGTGGTCTTGCCGACCCCACCCTTCTGGTTCAACACGGCGACGGTCGGCACGAGGTGATCCTTCCACGAAGGAGCCCGCGTGACACCCTGTGGCCGTGGATGCTCGAGCCGGCAGTGCCTACCTGGTCGTCCCCGAGGACGGCCCCGGCCACGGAGTGCTCGTGCTGCACTCCTGGTGGGGGCTCGACCAGTCGACCAAGGCGACGGTCGAACGGCTCGCCGACGCGGGCTACACGGCGCTGGCCCCCGACCTGCTCGGTGGTGCGCTGCCCGGCGACGCCGACCTGGCCCGGGACGCGCTCGGTGCCACCGATCCGAACGCCACTGCGGCGCTGATCCTCTCGAGCGTCGTCGCGCTGCGGGCGCACAGCGCGGAGCCGACCGCGCCGGTCGCCGTCCTCGGCTACTCGATGGGGGCGTCGTGGGCACTGTGGTTGGGGACCCGCCAACCGGACTCGATCGACGCCGTGGTGGCCTACTACGGGTCCCAGGACATCGACTTCGAAACGCTCCGTGCGCCGGTGCTGGGGCACTTCGCCGAGGACGACCCGCTCGTCAGTGAGGACGAGCTCGTCGAGATGCAGGCCCACCTGCTCCTGCTCGACAAGCACGTCGAGTTCCACCGCTACGACGGCACGGGGCACTGGTTCGCCGAGGACACGCCGGCGGGTCCGGCCGATGCGGTCGCCGCCGACCTGGCGTGGTCACGGACGATCGACTTCCTCGAACGCCACGCACCGCCCCGGCCCGGCTGACGAGCCGGGCGCGGGTCAGGGCCCGGCCATCAGCCCGGCGACGTCACCACAGCTGGTCGGTGTAGGTGTCGGTTCCGGGGATCGTGGGGATGAACGGGGCCGCCAGTCGGACCGTCGCCAGACCGGACTCGTCGATGCGGTCGGTGAGCTCGCGGATCCGGTCCCAGCACTGCTCCGGCGGCACCGTGGTGAACGCCAGGAACATGCTCCGCGCCCGGGTGCCGGGTCCCGTGCCCAGCTTCATCGGCGCCTTGCCCTGGTCGCCCTTCGGGATGATCGGCCGCCAGTGCTGGACCTGGTCGACCGGCGACGGTCCGTCGGGGCCGTCGGCGAACAGCGCCGGTGCGGCGGACGACTCGAACCACCCGACCAGGTCACCGTGGGACGTCTCGCCCTCACGGTCGACGTGGACGCTCACCAGACCGGCGTACGGGTGGTCGAGCGCCATGTGGGCCGGAACCCCGTCCGGGTCGCGGGGTGTCGAACCGGTCGTGAAGTAGAGCGAGGTGTGGGCGTGGTGGCGTTCGTCGAAGCCACGGTCGTGCTCGTAGAGGTCGAAGACCTGTCGGTTGGCCCAGGCCCAGTGCTCGGCCTCGTGGCCGGCGTGGATGAAGTACGTCGCCAGGTACGAACCGGCGTCGACCGGGTCGGCCACGGCGGCGTCACCCGGGACCTCGGCAGGGAACCGCAGGTCCTTCAGCGGGCGGGTGGCCACCCACCTGCGACCGGCGAACAACCACGGGCCGATCATGCAGCCCGAGTAGAAGTGATCCCGCTCGTACCAGCGGTTGTACGCCACCTCGTGTCCGACCGACGGGTCGACGAGCGTGTAGAGCATCGAGCCGACGGTGACCTCGGGGTCCGATCCACAGGGTTCCATGGACAGGACGGTACCGGGTCGTACCGGCCGTCGGTGTCGTCGGCTGATCAGCCGAAGCGCAGCTCGTCGAGCGCCCAGTAGGCCCGCAGCGCGACGACCCGGCCGACGTCGTCGACCCGGTAGGTGATGACCAGGTCGGTGTGGACCGTCCCACCGCCGTCGGGCAGGGTCGTGGAGATCGTCCCCACGTTGGCCACCTCGGCCCCGGCGGCGTGCGAGCGTTCGATGGTGAATGTCACCGACTCGTTCGGAGCGACGACGTCGTCGTAGAAGGCGGCGATGGCATCTCGGCCGTGGTGGCCGCGGCCGTCGGGGTCCATGGGCGACGGACCGATGGGGTCCTCGACGACGGCGTCGTCGGCGAAGAGGGCCAGCCAGCCGTCGCGGTTCCCGGCCTCGACCGCCTCCATGGAACGCAGGGAGGCGTCACGGGCCGGGTGGGGCGGGAAGTGGTCGGGGAGCTGGGGCATGGGGTCCTCGCTGTGCTCGGGCCGGTCGTGGTCAGGCCGGGTGGGATCAGTCGCCGTCGAGCTCGGTGAGCGCGTCGGCGGGCACGTCGGTCGGCGTGAACGCTGCGGGCAGCGCCGTGATGCCGTGGATGAACGGCGACGACAGCCAGGTGGGTTCGCCGGTGGTGTGGATGTCGGGGATCCCGCGGAAGAGCTCCACGAACATCACCCGGACCTCCCGCCGGGCCAGGTTGGCACCCAGGCAGAAGTGTGGACCGCCGGCGCCGAACCCGAGGTGGTCGTTCGGGCTGCGGGTGACGTCGAAGCGGTCCGGCTCGTCGAAGGCCCGGGGGTCGCGGTCCGCCGACTCGTACCACATGACGACCTTGTCGCCCTCGCTGATCTCGGCCTCGCCGATGCGTGTGTCGGCGGTCGCCGTCCGACGGAAGTGGATCACGGGTGTGGCCCAGCGGACGATCTCCTCCACGGCGGTGGGCGAGACGGTCTCCGGGTCCGCGGTCCAGAGCGCCCGTTGGTCGGGGTGGAGCGTGAGGAGCCGGACGCCGTGGGAGATGGCGTTGCGGGTCGTCTCGTTGCCGGCGGCCGCCAGCAGGATGAAGAAGCTCGCCATCTCCATGGGTTCGAGCGACTCGCCGTCGACCTCGGCGTGCATCATCGCCGAGACCAGGTCGTCCCGGGGGTCGGCCAGCCGGTCCTCGCCGACCGCCTGGGCGATCTGGGCCATCTCGATCGCCGCCCCCATGAGGGCGCCCAGGTCGGGTGTCGAGTTGATGTCACCCAGGATGATGTTCGTCAGCTCGAAGACCCGCTGCCAGCTGTCGCGGGGGATCCCCATCATCTCGCAGATGATCTGCAGGGGCAGCGGTGCGGCGAGCTCGGCCACCACGTCGCAGGACCCCTGCGGTGCGACCCGGGCGACGATGCCGCGGGCCTTGCGGCGGACGTCGGCGTCGATCCGGGCGACCATGCGCGGGGTGAACGACCGGTTGACGATCATGCGCAGGCGGGTGTGCTTGGGGGCGTCCATGTTGATCATGGACCCGAAGAACTCGGCGATCTCGACCGGCAGGTCGGGGATGTTGGTCCCCTGGCCGGAGCAGAACAGCTCCGGGTGCCGGGACACGTGCACCACGTCGGCGTGCCGGGTCACCGACCAGAACCCGGGGCCGGGTGGGAACCCCTCGATCTCCGGCTCCGGGCCGAACAGCACCGGGGCCTCGTCGCGGAGCCGGGCCCAGGCCTCCGCCCGGGCATCGGAACCGTGCTGCCACCAGGTGATGTCGTTCATCTGCTCGATGACGCGATCGATCGATGTCACGACGCCTAAGGTACCGGCCGCCATGCGCCCCGGTCCTGCCCGTCCCGTCCCCACCCGTTGATGGTCGCGGCGGCGGGCGCCGGCTCCCGTGGGTCCACCGGGGTCCGGGCCGAGCGGCCCACCCGGATCCGGCTGCGGGCCTGGCAGTCCGAGGCGCTCGAGAGGTTCGCGGTCCACCCGGCTCCCGACTTCCTGGCGGTCGCCACACCCGGAGCGGGCAAGACCACGTTCGCGCTGACCGCAGCGGTGCGGCACCTGGCCGACCACCCGGGTCAGCGCGTCGTCGTCGTCGCTCCGACGCAGCACCTCAAGCACCAGTGGGCGTCGGCCGCATCGAGGTTCCGGCTCCACCTGGACGCCGACTGGTCGGCCCGGGACCCGGTCCTGCCCGGCGACGTCCACGGGGTCGTGACGACCTACCAGCAGGTGGCGACGTCGGCAGCGGAACTGGCGACGCTCGCCGATGGCGGCTTCGTGGTGCTCGACGAGGTGCACCACGCCGGTGACGACCGGGCGTGGGGGAGCTCCGTCCTCCAGGCCTTCTCGGGTGCGTCGCGGCGGCTCGCCCTGTCCGGGACGCCGTTCCGGTCGGACTCGAGCGCCATCCCGTTCGTGGACTACCACCTGGACGAGGCCCGGTCGGACTTCGAGTACGGCTACGGCGACGCCCTCGTCGACGGCGGCGTCGTCCGGCCCGTCTACTTCCCCCGGATCAACGGGTTCATGGAGTGGACCACCCCGGACGGCCAGGTGCTCAGCGCCACGTTCGACGACGAACTGGCCCGGGAGCACGCCAACCAGCGGCTCCGGACGGCGCTCAGTCTGGAGGGCCAGTGGCTCCCGGCGGTGCTCCGCCAGGCCCACGAACGGCTCGCCCAGCTCCGTGCGGACGACCCGGCGGCGGGCGGTCTGGTGATCGCCACCGACCAGGCGCACGCCCAGGGGATCGCCGAGGAGCTCCGTCGTCGCGGTGCGTCGGTCGTCGTGGCCACCTCCGACGAGGACGACGCGTCCGAGCGGATCGGGCGGTTCACCGACTCGACCGACGAGTGGATCGTGGCGGTTCGGATGGTGTCGGAGGGCGTCGACATCCCGCGGCTGCGGATCGCCGTGTTCGCGACCACGACGACGACCGAACTGTTCTTCCGTCAGGCCGTGGGTCGGGTGGTCCGCCACACCCGGGGACGGCGGGACCAGCGCGCGTTCGTCTTCCTGCCCGACGACCCCCGACTCCGCCGGCACGCCGCGGCGGTGACGGAGTCGCGGCGGCACAGCCTGCGCGCCCGGCGTGAGGCGCCCCGGGCCGAGGACGAGGGTGGGGTGGAGGCCGGCGACGAGGACCAGCTCAGCCTGTTCGGGGTGATCGGCGCGGTCGTCACCGAGTCCTCGACCGACCAGTCGACCCTCGGGGTCTTCGACCCACAGCCCGATGCGCTCGAGCTCCGCGAACCCGGCGGGGTGGAGCTGGTGCTCGAGCCGCCACCGCTCCCCGGAGGCGGCGTCGCCGGATCCTGGCAGGACGACGCCACCGCCGCCGGAGACACCCCGGTGGTCGACCCACGTCAGCAGCGGATCCTCCTGCGGGAGCGGAACGCGGACGTGGTGCGCGAACTCGTCCGGGCCACGGGGTGGAGCCACCCGGCGGTCAACGCCGAACTGAACCGCATGAGCGGGATCCGTCAGATCTCGCAGGCGACCGTCGAGCAGCTCGAGCGCCGGCTCGACTCGGCCCGCCGCTGGCTCCGCTCGGCCTGAGCGTTCGCCTCACCGTGCGTCCCACCCGTCCGTCTCGGTGCGTCCGCTGCCGATCTGGGCGCTGAATGCACCCAGGCGCGACCGGGGGACGCGACCGGGGGTGGCCGTCGTTCGTCGACGCGACGAAGATGGTGGTGTGAGCGAGCGCGATCTGAGCGAGACCGACCTGACCGCAGCCGAGCTCGAGGCCCGACTGGAGACGGTGCCGCGGGTGTTCCCGCTGGAGCTGCCCCGTTCGCCGCGTTCGGATCTGGCCCGGCGTGCCCGCGAGATCGGGATGGTCAGCTCACGGCACTTCGCCCCGCTGGCCGTCCGATCCGCGGTCACCCGCCGGATCGCCCCCGATGCCTGGGCCCGACCGCTGCGACGCACGTTCGAGGACCTGGGCGCCACGTTCATGAAGTTCGGCCAGCTGATCGGTTCGGCGCCGGGCGTGTTCGGCGACGGGGTCGCCGACGAGTTCCGCTCCTGTCTGGACACCGGCCAGCCCGTTCCGTTCGACGAGGTGCGTCGGATCGTCGAACGCGACCTGGGCATGCCGCTGGACGAGGCGTTCTGGAGCTTCTCGGAGACGCCGATCGGACGGGCGTCGATCTCGGTCGTGCACAAGGCGACGACCCGAGACGGCCGGCGCGTGGCGGTGAAGGTGCTCCGTCCCGGGATCGAACAGCAGGTCGCGATCGACCTGGACCTGTTCCAGCCGCTGCTCGAGCTGGTGGCCAAGCAGACCGGCGAGTACGCCGCAGGCCAGCTCCTCGCCATGTTCCAGGGGTTCCGTCAGCAGATCGGCGAGGAGCTCGACCTGCGCAACGAGGCCCGGGCCATGACCCACTACCGGTGGCTGCTGGAACAGGTGCAGCTGTCACGGATCACCGTCCCCGAGGTCTTCGAGGAGCTCTCCGGTCGGCGCGTGCTCACGATGGAGTTCATGGAGGGCGTCCCGGTGGACGACCTGACCACCGTGTCGAGCTACGGCTACGACCCGGCCCCCGTGGTCCAGGAGGTCATCAAGGGGTTCCTGCTCACGGCGATCCGCTGGGGCACGTTCCACGGTGACGTGCACGCCGGAAACCTGCTCCTGTTGCCCGATGGTCGGGTCGGGGTGATCGACTGGGGGATCGTGGGGCGGCTCGACCCCCAGACGCACCAGTTCTTCCGACGGCTGATCGAGGCGGCGCTCGGCGACGAGTCCGCCTGGCCCGACATCGCCAGCCACGCCCAGCGCATGTACGGGCCGGTGCTCGAACAGGACCTGGGCATGGACCACACCCAGGTCGAGATGTTCATGCGGATGGCGCTCGAGCCGGTGCTCACCCAGCCGTTCGGCCAGGTCAGCCTGGCGGACCTGCTGACCGCCCCCCAGCAGAAGGTGGCCGAGGTGCGCGGGGCCGAGGCGGAGCAGCTGTCGGTCCGGGCGGTCTACCGGCGGTTCCGGGACCAGCGCCGCATCCGGGCGGCGGCCGAGGCCCACGGCGTCTACGACTCGGACTTCGACCGCAGCATCTTCCTGCTGTCCAAGCAGCTGGTGTACTTCGAACGCTACGGACGCATCTTCCTGCGGGACGTCGGTCTGTTCGAGGACGAGGAGTTCTTCCGGGCGGCGCTCGACGCACCGACGACGGCCGGCCGCATCAGCTGACCGGTCCGGCCGGTCCGGTCAGGGGACGATGCGCCCCTGCAGCACCTGCACCGTCGTGAGCACCAGCCCGGCGGACCCCACGGCGCCGACGACGGCGGTTCGCCAGTTCCGATCGGCCCACTGCGCGAGCGCCACCACCAGCGGCACCGCCAGCAGTCCGTACCGTCCGATCGAGTCGATGGTCTGCGACGAGCAGGCGGCCAGCAGGGTGACCGCGCTGAAGAGGATCCAGCTGAGCGGCTGCCGCTTCCAGACGGCGAACGCCAGAAGCACGAACCACAGCACGACGTACGGGGCGAGTTCGGTGTCCGTGTTGAACCGGAGCCCCCAGAGCGCCTCGCCGGCCCGGATCACCGGGTTGCGGAACTCGCCGCGGATCGGCGTCTGCTCGTCGAACGCCGACGTCCACGACCCGGTCGTGGCCCGGATCGTGGCCAGCGACACGACGACGGCGGCCACCGGTGCGACCAGCGAGGTGATCGCCGGGGCCCAGCGCGGCCGTTGCCGGAGCAGTTCGACGGCGATCGGGACCAGGAGCAGCAGGCCCGTCGGCCGGATGAGGCAGGCGGCGGCCGCGAACGCACCGGCCCAGGCGAAGGCCTTCCGGTGGAGGGCGAGGAGCGTGGCGGCCGTCGCCACGAGAGCGAGCCCTTCGGAGTAGGCCCAGACGAACACGATGGCGGCCGGGACGACGGCGATGATCCACGCCGTCCGGACGGCGACCGACCCCGGGCCGTCGGTCGTCCCGTCGATCGGGCCGTCGTTCGGGCCGTCGATCGCCTCTCGGGCCAGTCGCGCCAGGACGACCGCCCCGATGAACGCCGCCACGTTCGCCACGACGATCAACGCCAGGTCGGTGTGGCCCGCCAGGAGCGGTGACAGGACGCGGGCGAGGAACGGGTAGCCGGGGAAGAACCGCACCCCGTCCGGGGGTGTGCCGCCGTAGCCCGCCACGGCGATCCGTTCGTAGAAGAACGCGTCCCACGACATGAGGCCCCGGGGGAGCGGGAAGTCCTCCTTGGCGGCCAGGGCCGGGTCCGGGGTCAGCCGGTTGGCGATCACGAACCCGACACCGACGCAGATCCGGGCCCACACCCAGCCGACGACCGCCGGGACCACCAGTCGCCGGTCGAGCCAGCCGTTGCGGGGACCGACGGCCCCAGCCGGGCTCAGCACGGCCCGGCCACCATGCGCCGAGGTCCGTGGGTGACGAGCGCACCGACCGCCCGACCGACCTGGGAGTCGGTGACCGACCAGACGCGGTCCGGGTCGTCGTCGACGTCGACGGGGAGGTCGTTCCAGCACGAGGTCTGCCGCGACCACGCACCCAGGGTGTGGAACCCGACCGACCAGACCGCCAGGGCGACGACCACCACCAGCGCGGCGCGGGTCCGCATCCAGGCGGGGGCGGTGCGGGCCGGTTCCGACTCCCCGGTCGGTTCGTCCCGGCCGGGTGCGATGGCGTCGACCGCCGGGATGGCGAGGACGAAGAGGGCGGGCAGGGTCTCCGTGGCGAACCGGGCGGCGAAGGTGTGGCCGGCCCACCACTGGGTGAAGGCGGACACGGCGAGGAGCACGCCGCCGATCCAGACCAGCAGCGCCACGACCAGCGGCCGGTCCCGGGCCCGCCGCCACCACAGCCACGCGCCCGGAATGGCGAGCAGCACCACCGGCGTGCTCACGAGCAGACCGCGCGAGGGTGAGACCAGGTTGGCGGCGAGCGCCACCGGGGTCTCCGCTCCCAGGTCGATGCGACCCGCCGAGTAGTACGGCGGCGGCACGCCCAGACCGAGCAACGCGGCGACCGCGATCCACAGCACGCCGGCACCGACCGCGCCGGCCAACGCAGGGAGCAGGTGTCGCCGGTGGGACCACGCAACCCACCCGAGGAGGGCGGCGGCCGGCAGTGCGTTCGTGGGCCGGACGACGACCGCCGTGGCCACGACCGCTCCCAGGGCGAGGGCGATCCGGTCGGCCCGGTCGCGATCGCTGGTTCCGGGGTCGATCCGGCGGAGTTCCAGCACGAGCCACAGGGCCCCGAACAGGGCGAGCAGGGATGGTCCGTGCTGCCAGAGCGCCCGGCTCGCCACCGACCACGCGGTCGTCCCGAAGGCGAACACGAGCGCTGCGGCGGTGGCCAGCCACCGGCGACGGGCCTCGCTGCCGCCGAGGAGGCGCTCGGCGGTGGCCCGGGCGACCACGGCGGCGAGGGCCACGACGATCGAGGCGACGAGCACGTGGAACGGCGTGAACCGACCGTCCAGGAGGATCTGCTCGGCGCCACCCATGCCCAGGGCCGGACCGATGAGATCGGCGAGCAGGACCGCCGGGACGGCGAGCAGCGCCGGAACGATCGGGAAGTAGTCCCGGACCGTTGCGTCGGGGCCGGCTGCGTCCAGGGCGGCGCGCACCTGCTCGACGTCGGCGAGGGTGACACCGTCGGGTCGGCCGGGCACGAGCAGCGGTCGTTCGACGAGCACCTCGGCCGGCACGTCCCGCAGGTCGGTGTCGCCGTCGCGGAGCAGGCTCAACGCCGTCCAGGGGGCCAGCGACGGGTCGTTGTCGGTGGAGTCGACGACCACGATCTGCTGGAGGGCGACGATCAGGAGGAACAGGAGCAGCGGCGAGGTGGCCCAGCGGCCGGCGGCGCTCACCGGGGGTCGAATCGGAGCAGTTCGATCGCCGGCTCGTCCTCGTTGCGCTCCGCCGGAGGCACCAGCACAGCGGGTGCGCCCCGTACGGTCGCCAGCGCCTGGAGGACGGCCTCGCACTGGCCCTCCAGGGTCCGGTAGTTGCCGGTGAAGGCGTACAGGACGGTCCGCCCCGCCGCCCGGTCGAGGGCCCGGCCGGCGATGGCTGCGGGGTCGGCGGCCGCGTTGCGTTCGGCGTAGCCGACCCAGTCCACGAACCGCGGGTCGCCCAGCGCCGGGTAGGTCACGACCTCGACGGCATCGGTCGCACCGCGGGCCCGCAGCGCCCGCTCGATCGACGGTCCGTTCTGGTCGGGGCAGACGAGCAGGAGCGGTCGGGTGTCGACGTCGGCCGCGACGGCGATGGTGGCGTCCGCGATCTCGCCGGCCTGTGTCCGACCTCGGTCGACCTCGGCCACGATCCCGACGGTGAACCCTGCGAGGAGGACGACCGCCACACCGCGCCGCCAGCGGTCGTCACGGATGGCCGACAGGCCCGTCGCTGCGATCAGCACAACGAGCGGCACGAGGACCGCGAGGTACCTGGCTGCGAACGCCGACCTGGTGGCGAACGCCGCGGCCCACGCCAGTCCGAGCGCCACCACGACGACGGCCGCCTCCGGCTGAGCGTTCGGCCGGACGCGCCAACCGAGCTCGAGGCGACCCCGCCGGTTGGTCGTCCCGGCGACGCCCAGGACGAGCAGTCCGGCGAAGAGGTAGGCGACCAACTGGGGCTCGGCGACCGCGCCCCCGGCCAGGTAGATCAACCCGAGGACGACGAAGGTCGCGGGTCGGACCGGGTCGCCCCACGGCGTCCCGGTGTTCGCGCCCTGGTAGAGCATCGTCGGCAGCCACGGCAGGAACGCCACGCCGCCGACGACGAGGGCGGCCGCCACGCCGAGCAGCGCGTTCCGCCGGCCGACGTCGCCGCGACGCTGCGACCACCCGGCCGATACCAGGGCTCCCAGTCCGACCGCCCCGAGCAGCCACAGGGCCCAGTAGTGGCTCCAGAGCAGGGCGGTTGCGGTGAGGGCGATGCCGGCGGCGGTCGACCAGCGCGGTCGCCGCAGGTGGGCATCCACCAGCAGGTAGCCCGCGAGCGTCAACAGGACGACGAGCGCGTACATGCGGGTCTCGCTCGAGTAGCGGACCGCGAACGGGAGGAGGGCCGTGATCACCAGTGCTGCGGCGGCGGTCGTGGCGGCCCGTCGATCCAGGTCGCGACGGAACGGGCTGTTCGGGGCCTGGCGCTCGACCAGACGGCGGCCGGCGAGCCAGGCGAGCGGCAGCGCCGCGACACCGAGGACCCCGGAGAGCGACCTGAGCGCCCAGGCCGAGTCGCCGAACAGCGAGGACCACGCGTCGAGCAGCCAGTAGTAGAGGGGCGGGTGACCGTCCCGGCGGAGCGCCCGCATCGCCTCGGCAGGACCGAGCTCGGCGATGTTGGCGCTCAGTGCCTCGTCGAGCCACAGGTCGCCCCGGGGGATGAACCGGGCGACGACGCCGACGGCCACCACCAGGGCGATCCCGGCCCGGACCCACCACGGTGTCGGTGCATCCGTGTGCCGGTCCGTCGAGCCGCCGGGGTCGTCGTCGAGTTCGACGCCGAGTTCGTCGTCACGATCGTCGACGGTCGTCACGGGACGAACACCTCGGCGATCGCGTCGCGGACACCGGCGGCGGCGGCGTCCCAGGTCGGTGCCTGCCAGGCCCGTGCCCGCCGCCGGGCGCGGTCGAGCTCGGCCGGGTCGTCGAGCAGTCGGGTGACGAGTCGCACCCACCCCCGGGTGTCGTCCGGGTCCACGTACTCGGCCGCCGAGCCGCCGGCCTCGGGCAGGGCCCCGCCGGTCGAGGCCACCACCGGCGTGCCGCAGTGGAGTGCCTCCATCACGGGCACGCCCAGCCCCTCGTAGCGCGCCGGGGTCAGGCTGACCGTGGCGTGGCGGTACAGAGCGGCGAGCTGGTCGTCGTCGACCTCCTCGAACCAGAACAACTGGCGGCCCGACAGGGGGTGGCGCTCGATCCGACGGACGAGCTGGTCGACGTGCCAGCCGCGCTTGCCGACGAGCACCAGCGCCACGTCGGGCCGCTCCGGGGCGATCGCCTCGAGGACGTCGAGCGCCGTGTCCTGGTTCTTGCGGGGCTCCAGCGTCCCGACCTGCAACAGGTAGCGCTCCGGAACGTCGGCGAACCGTCGGTCGAGTGGCGCCCCGTCGTCCGGCCCCAGGTCGGCCCCGAGCGGGATCACGGCGGTCCGCAGCGTGGTGGGGTCGACCCCCCGGGCGTCGGCCACCTCGAGCAGGTCGGACCGGGTGCGTTCCGAGATGCACAGGAGCAGGTCGCTGTGGCGGAGGTGGCCGTCCAGGAACGTGTCGAAGTCGGCGAGCAGCTGCGGGTCGAACCACTCGGGGTGCAGCACGGGGAGGACGTCGGCGACGAGTGCGGCGCTCCGTACACCGAGCGCCCGTTGGGCCGGCAGCAGCTCGGTCCGGGGCACCGGATCGTTCCATGCGGCCTCCAGGTCCAGGAGGACGGTGGTTCCCGTGCCGTCGGGTGCGGACAGGCAGAGGTGGTGACGATCCCGTTCGGCCCGATCGGTCGACCGGCGGGCCACGGCCGCCCGCGCGCGCCTGACCGGCTCGGTGGCCAGTGTCCGGCGGACCCCGGTGGCGATCGGGCCGGGCAGCCGGGCGGCGAGCCTGGTCGATGTCGGCAGCCGTTCCGGAGGGTCGGCGAGGAGGAGGGCCTCGTCGCCGGTCAGCTCCCGGTAGCCGCCGCAGGCCGTCGACCAACGCACCGGGTGGAACGCCGGCGAGCCGGTCCGGGGCAGTCGGGCGAGCAGCTCGCGGGTGACGCGCTGGAGTCCCGTGGTGTAGGGGACGCTGACGGTGTCGGTCACCTCGACGAGCACCTCGACCGACTCCGTGGACGGTTCGGCGACGTCGGTGTCAGCGGGAGGAAGGGGGGTCGGCACCGGGGACAGACACTACCGACTGCCCGGTCGCGGACGGTGGCGCACGGACGGGTACGGCGCTGCGGGCGGCCGCGTTCGCCGAGGGTTGGAGCACGAACCCGACGTGTTGCAAAGTGGGGACGTGGTCGGGCGCCCCCTCGCCTCGCAGTCGACCGCACGTCCTCAGCCGACGACCCTCGTCCCGGTCGCCGCCGTGTTCGTGCTGATCGGGCTGTTCGTCGGCGCGTGGGCCGTGTCGATCCCGGAGATCGAGCGGGCCCTGGGCGGCGGACCGGGTCGGCTCGGACTGGCGTTGACCGTCGCCCTCGGGCTGGCCTCGGTGGCCAACTCGTGGGGCGGTGCACTGGCGGAGCGGCGCGGCACCTCCCGGGCGATGGCCGTTGCGCTGACGATCTGGGCCGTGGCCGCCGCCGTCGGGGCGCTGGCCCCTGCGCCCGTCGGCCTCGCCCTCGCCATCGTCGTCGTCTACACGGTGTTCGGCCCGGTCGACGTGGTCGCCAACGTGGCTGCCACGGCGGCGCTCGCCGACCACCCCGGACGACTGGTCAGGATCCACGCCCTCTTCAACGGCGGTGGCGCGCTCGGCGCCGCGATCGCCGGCGTCCTGCTCCTGGCGCTCGGGGCCTGGTCCTGGCGTCTGGCCTGGGCGGCCAGCGCCGCGCGCGGCCCGTGCCTGGCCGTGTGGGCCGCCCGGTCGAGGCTCCCGGCCGGGGCGGCCGGCGATCACGTGGGGGTGGCCGAGGGTGTGCGGATCCTCCACCGAGAGGGCCTGATCCCCGTGGCGCTGGCCTTCGGCCTGGGCGCGATGGTCGAGGGCGGCATCACCACCTGGGGGGTGCTCCAACTCCGCGAGCAGGTCGGCGCGGGGGTGCTGGTCGGGGCGCTCAGTTCGGTGCTCGGGTACTCCGTCGCCTTCATCGCCCGGATGTCGGTCGGTCGGGTGCAGACCCGGCGCGGGGCGCGGCAGGTGCTCGTCGTCGGTACGGCGCTGGCCGCCGTCGGCCTGGCCGCGCTGGCGTTCGCCCCGGTCACGGCGGCCGCAGCCGCCGGCCTGGTGCTGGCGGCCGGCGGGGTGTCGGTCACCTGGCCGCTGCTCATGTCCGACGTCGGCCGCGGTCGAACGCGACCGGGGGCGCTCGTCGGGGCGCTCAGCTCGGTGGGCTACGTCGGACTGGTGGTGGGTCCGGGGCTGATCGGCGTGATCGCCGGCTGGTTCGGCCTCACCGTCGGGATCGCGTTGCTCGCCGCCGGCGTGGCCGTGGTGCCGGCGCTCCTGGCCCTGCGCTGGCGGAACGAGGGTGCGGAGGAACCGGTCAGCGGGTGAGGATCACGCTCGAGCCATGGCCGAACAGGCCCTGGTTCGCCGTGATGCCCACCGACGGGTTGTCGGCCTGCCGGCCCTCCGCGGTGCCGCGGAGCTGCCAGGTGATCTCGCAGACCTGTGCCAGCGCCTGGGCGGGTACGGCCTCGCCGAAGCACGCCAGGCCGCCCGACGGGTTGACGGGCAGCCGCCCGCCGAGTTCGGTCACCCCGTCCCGGAGCAACCCCTCGGCCTCGCCCGCGGCGCAGAACCCGAGGTCCTCGTACCAGTCGAGCTCGAGGGCGGTGGACAGGTCGTAGACCTCGGCGACGTCGACGTCGTCGGGTCCGAGGCCCGCCTGGGCGTACGCGGCGTCTCCGATCGCCTGCTTGAACGAGCGATCGGGGACGGGGAGTCCGGCCGCGGAGTCGGTGGCGAAGTTCGGCATCTCGATCACGGTGTTCGGGAACGTGGGGGTGACCGTGGAGATGGCGGCGACCCGGACGAGCCCGTCGGTGCCGGCCCGTGAGCGGGCGTAGTCCATGGAGCTGAGCACCACTGCGGCCCCGCCGTCGGAGGTGGCGCAGATGTCGAGCAGTCGCAGCGGACTCGCCACCATGGGCGAGGCCAGCACGTCGTCGACGCTGACGTCCTTGACGAACCGGGCGTAGGGGTTGCCCAGCCCGTGCCGTGCGTTCTTCACCTTGACCCGGGCGAAGTCCTCGGAGGTGGCCCCGTACAGGTCCACCCGGCGCCGGGCGTACATGGCGAAGTACGTGGGGTTGGTGGCGCCCAGCATGCGGAAGCGCAGCCAGTCCGGGTCGTCGGTCCGCTCGCCGGCATTGGGCTTGAGGAACCCCTTCGGGGTCGTGTCCGCGCCGACGACGAGCGCCACGTCGCACATCCCCGACAGGATCCGCTGGCGGGCCGCCTCGAGTGCCATGGCGCCCGAGGCGCAGGCCCCGTACGCGCTGGTGACGGGGATCCCGGTCCAGCCGAGTGCCTGGGCGAACGTGGCCCCGGCCACGTAGCCGGGGTAGCCGTTGCGCATGGTGTCTGCGCCGGCGACGAAGCCGACGTCGCGCCAGTCGATGCCGGCATCCGCGAGCGCGTCACGTGCCGCAGCGACGCCGTACTCCACGAAGTTGCGGCCCCACTTGCCCCACGGATGCATGCCGACGCCGAGCACGGCGACCTGTTCGATCGCCATCACTGCGCTCCCGTCGGCTCGTCGGCGCCGTTCGACCCTGCGACGGGGCGCCACTTCCACATGAGATAGGTGTGTTCGTCGTCCTCATCGAGCACGTCGGCCACCAGCTCCATCGGCATGCCGACGCGCAGCGCGTCGACGCTCACGCCGGCCACGACCTGACCCAGCACGACCAGTTGCTCCTCGGCGAGCTCCACCGCAGCCAGGCAGAACGGCTGGTAGGGGTCCGACGTCGCCACGAACGGCTCCGGCGGCTGGTACTGGGCGTCGGTGTAGGACCACAGCGTCTCGGTGGTCGACAGGGTGACGTCGACCAGCTCCGAGTCGGCGTACCCCGGGGCACGGGACATGACCCGCTCGGGCGGGAAGAA
>CAYMKW010000014.1:0-39759 GCA_964391365.1 uncultured Microthrixaceae bacterium
AGGGAAGGTGATCAGCGATGGACCTCGGACTCATGCACGGCTACTGGGGCCAGCTCCCGCCCGACGGGTGGGTCGAACGTTCCATCGAGGCGGAGCGGGCGGGCTTCACCTCCATCTGGACCGCTGAGGCCTGGGGCTCCGACGCCCTCACGCCGCTGGCCTACCTGGCGGCGGTCACGGACCGCATCCAGCTCGGCACCGCTGTCGTCCAGCTCGCCGCCCGGACCCCGACGGCGGTCGCCATGTCCGCCATCACGATGGACCACCTGACCAACGGCCGGTTCCGGCTGGGGCTCGGTGTCTCGGAACCGCAGGTGGTCGAGGGCTGGTACGGCCGACCGTCGGACAAGCCGCTCGCCAGGACCCGCGAGTACGTCGAGATCATCCGCCGGGTCGTCGCCCGCCAGGAGAAGCTCGACTTCCAGGGCGAGTTCTACCAGCACCCCTACACCGGTGAGGGCAGCTCCGGGCTGGGCAAGCCGCTGCGCTCGATCGTCCACCCGCTCCGCGACCACATCCCGATCTACCTGGGCGCCGAGGGTCCGAAGAACGTGACCCAGACCGCCGAGATCGCCGACGGCTGGCTGCCCCTCTACTACTCGCCGTTCCGCCAGGAGGTCTACGCCGACCAGCTCGCCGGGGCCCGCGACGGGTTCCAGGTGGCGGCGCTCTGCCCGTTCGTCGTGACCACCGACGACCGGGACGAGACGATCGAGGCGGCGCTCGGGATGACCCGGGCCATGCTCGCCTTCTACATCGGCGGCATGGGCGCCAAGGGCCAGAACTACCACACGAAGCTCGCCGCCCGGATGGGGCTCGGTGACGCCGCCGAGCGCATCCAGGACCTGTTCTTCGAGGACCGTCGCGACGAGGCGATCCAGGAGGTCCCCGTGTCGTTCGCCGACGAGATCTCGCTCGTCGGCACCCCCGGCCGGATCCGGGAACGGGTGGCGGCGTGGAAGGAGTCGGCGGTGACCGAGATCCTGATCCACGCCGGCAGCACCGACCAGCTCCGTCAGGCCGCCGAGATCGTCCTGCCGGTCTGATCCGCCGCCGGGCGCCGGTCCGGGACGGCCGGGCGCCTCAGACCGCGGCCGCAGCTGCGGCGCTGACCGGCGGGGCCACCATCGGCCAGCCGATCTCACGCTCGTACACCCACGCCAGGTCGAACAGTTCGGCGTCGCGGTGGTGCGGCGCCAGCACCTGCATGCCGACCGGCAGACCGTTCACGAGTCCGGCGGGGATCGAGCAGGCCGGATTGCCGTAGATGTTCGAGATGATCGTCAGCCCACCCATGGTCACCAGGTCCGGCACCTGCTGCACGACCGCCTCGACGAGCGCGTTCGACATCTTCGGGAAGGCACCGCTGGCCACCCGCAGGGATGCCATCAGGCCCCGGAACGCCAGGCGGATCGCCGGGCTGGACTTGGCGGTGTCCAGGAAGTTGTCGGTCGGCGACGACGTCGTCGCCTCGGCGGCGAACGCCGGGCCGGGATTCGTGCTGGTGATGAGGTAGTCGACCTGGTCGAACAGTCCGGCCATGGCCCCGTAGGCCTCGATCCGCTGTGCCTCGGCGACCGAGGCCAGGTGCAGGTTGTACATGGACTGCGCCATGATCGTGCCGAGTGCGACCTCGTCGGTCATGAGCGGAGCGCAACGCGGCCAGCGGCCGCCCAGCTCGGCGAGCAGCGTCGACAGGTTGCCCATGGCCCACTGCGCCGCCAGGTTCGGGAGCTGGAGCGAGACGTCCACGACCTCCATGCCCGTGAGGGTCGCCAGGTCGCCCGCCGCCTGACGGAGCTGTGCCTCCACGCCGTCCTCGAGCCGGACGCCGGCGATGGCGGGGAGGATCCCCACCCGCTTGCCCCGCAGGTCGACCGAACCCAACCCGGCCTCCCAGCCCCCCTGACTGGGGAGGGTCGTCGGATCGCGGAGGTCCACACCGGCGACGACGTCGTAGTGGCGGGCGGCGTCGCGGACCGAGCGGGCCATGACTCCGGGCACCACGGTCCCGGGACGGAAGTAGGCCTCGGGGCCCCGCGTGATGCGCCCGTAGGTGCCCTTCATGCCGAACAGGCCGGTGTAGCCCGCCGGGATGCGGATCGAGCCTCCGCCGTCCCCGGCGGTGGCGATGCTCACGAGGCCACCGACCACGGCGGAGGCACTCCCGCCGGAGCTGCCGCCACAGGTGCGGCCGTGCTGCCAGGGGTTGTGGGTGACGCCGTTGAGCTTGGTGACGCTGACGTTGAGCCCACCGAACTCCGACGCCGCCGTCAGACCGACCGGCACGGCACCGCCGTCCTCGATGAAGCGTCGCGGGGCCTCGCCCGTGTGGTCGGCGATCCGGTCGGCGAAGACCAGGGACGCACCGGTGTCGGGCCAACCCTGCACCTGGTCGAGCTCCTTCACGCCGATCGGGACGCCGCCGAAGGGCTTCGAGACGTCGGCCGAGCGGGCGGCCTCCAGGGCCCGTTCCGGGTCGAGGAACGAGAACGCGTTGAGGTCGCTCGCCTCGATGGCGGCCAGCGACGCCTCGAGTTCCTCCACCGGGGACCGTTCGCCGGAGCGGAACGCCTCCACCAGTGAGCACGCATCATCCATCCACGGGGTGTCAGCCATGGGGGGATGTTGGCCCACGGGATGCTGCCGGCGCCACCGCGTCGCACCGCTGTCGGATCCGTCGCGACCGGGGCAGCACCGTCCCGTCCCACGGGGCGGCTACAACAGGGCGCATGCCACGCCAGCACGAACTGTTCGAGGAGTACGCCCGCGAGGTCGTCGACGTCCCGGTGTCCACCGAGCTCGGCGAGTCGTTCCTCTCGTACTCGCTCTCGGTGATCACCGCCCGCGCCATCCCCGACGTCCGGGACGGCCTCAAGCCGGTGCAGCGCCGGATCCTGTACGCCATGGCCGACACCGGCCTGCGCCCCGACCGCCCGCACCGCAAGTCGGCCGGGGTCGTCGGCGAGACCATGGGCAAGTACCACCCGCACGGCGACGGCGCGATCTACGACGCCCTGGTGCGGATGGGACAGGACTTCGGGCGGAACGTCACGCTCGTCGACCCGCACGGCAACTTCGGCAGCCTCGACGACCCACCGGCGGCCTACCGCTACACCGAGTGCCGTCTGAGCGAGGCCGCCATGGAGATGCTCGGCGAGATCGACGAGGAGACCGTCGACTTCCGCCCGACCTTCGACGGGGAGCGGTCCGAACCCACGGTGCTGCCGGCGGTCCTGCCCAACCTGCTCGTCAACGGCACCACGGGCATCGCCGTGGGCATGGCCACCAACATGGCACCACACAACCTCCGAGAGGTGGGCGAGGCGATCCGACTGGTCATGACGAAGCGTCGGCCCAAGCCGACCGTCGCCGAGCTCATGGAGGTGCTCCCGGGCCCCGACTTCCCCTCCGGCGGACTGGTCGTGGACGAGAGCCTGGCCGAGGCCTACGCCACCGGGCGCGGCAGCGTCCGGATCCGGGCCACTGCCGAGGTGGTCGACCTGACCCGCGCCCGGCAGGGCATCGTCGTCACCGAGCTGCCCTACCTGGTCGGCCCCGAGCGGGTGGTCGCCCGCATCCAGGAACTGGTCCGCGCCGGGAAGCTGGCCGAGGTCACCGACGTCAAGAACACCTCCGACCGCCACACCGGCCTCCGGCTGGAGATCGAGCTGCGGCCCGGGGCCAACGGTCGGGCGGTCCTCACCGAGCTGTACCGCCAGACACCACTGGAGGAGACCTTCAGCATCAACAACGTCGTGCTCGTCGACGGCGTCCCGACGACGGTCAGCCTGATCGAGCTCTGCGAGCACTACATCGACCACCGCCTGGACGTGGTCACCCGGCGCACCCAGTTCCGCCTGGACAAGGCCGAGCGCCGCCTGCACCTGGTGGAGGGACTGCTCGTCGCCCTCGACGCCATCGACCTGGTCGTGTCGATCATCCGTTCGTCCGAGGACGCCGCCGAGGCCAGGGACCGGCTCGTCGCCGAACTCTCCCTCTCCGAGGTGCAGGCCGTCCACATCCTGGACATGCAGCTCCGGCGGCTGACCGCACTGGCCAAGCTCGAGCTCGAGGCCGAGGCCGACGAGTTGCGGGGCCGCATCGCCGAGTACCAGCGGATCCTCGGCTCGGACAAGCGGCGACGGACGATCGTGCTCCAGGAGCTCGACGAGCTCGTCGCCACCTTCGGCACCGACCGCCGGAGCCGGATCACCCGTCCCGACGAGCTCGACGACCTGACCCTCGAGGCGGCACGGGCCGAGGAGCGGGCGTCGCGCGACGACGAGCCGTGCGTCGTGGCCCGCTCGACCACCGGTGTCGTCGGGGTCGAACCGGTCGGGGGCGCACGTCCGGCCACACCCGGCCGCCACGACGTGATCGCCCAGCGGTTGGCGACGAGCACCCTCGCCACCCTCCACGTCGTGACCGACCGGGGCCGGGTCCTGCCCGTGCCGGTCGACTCGATCGGCGAGGTCAGCGGCCGGAGCCGAGGGACGCCGGTCGCCGAACTGGTGGCGCTCGACAAGGGCGAGGAGGTCCGGACGATCATCGCCCCGCAGACCGGCCCCGACGAGCCGCCGCCCATCCTGCTGGTGACGGCCCAGGGCGTGGCCAAGCGCCTGACCGTCCCCGAACTGACGGGGACGGGCACAGGTCGCACCGTGGTCAAGCTGAAGCCCGGCGACACGGTCGTGGCCGCCTTCCCGGCGCCCGACGGTGTCGACGTCCTGCTCGTCGCCTCCGACGCCCAGGCGCTGCGGTGTCCGGCCGACTCCGTTCCGGTCCAGGGTCGCGGGGCCGGCGGTGTGGCGGGAATGAAGCTGACGGGTGGCGCCACGATCGTCGGCGCCGGAGCGGTCGACGGTCAGGACGACATCGTCCTGACCATCACCGACGCACAGACGGCCAAGGTCACCGACGCGGACGAGTTCCCGGTCCGCAACCGGGCCACCGCCGGGCTGCGCGCCACCAAGCTCCGCGGTCAGGAGCGCCGGATCGAATGGGCCTACGTGGGCCCCGAGTCGGGGCTCGTCCTCGTGGTCGGCACCGTCGACGCTCCGTCCCGGCCGGAGGCCGCCCCCGAGCCGCTCACACTGCCCCGCACCGCCCGGGACCTGGCCTCGAAGCGGACCAAGCGTCGGCTGCTCGGTTTCGGGGCCGCCCGCTGGTGACTCAGTCGCCCCCGGCGATCGGCACGTCTGCCGGTTCCGGCAGCGACGCCGCCGACGCCCTCCGCACGAACAACGCGAGTGCCACCAGGACGACGGCCATGCCGAGCACCTGCGCAGGAACGAGCGACTGGCCGAAAGCGAGCACGGCGCCGAGGGAGCTCAGGACCACGACGTCCAGGGTGATGGTCGACGTCGTCGAGACGTCCAGGTGGGCCTGAGCCCAACTCATCATCAGGTGCCCGGTTCCCGGCACCACGGTCAGGAGCAGCGCCCAGCCCAGGTCCCCGGCGTCCGGGGTCACGAGTCCGGGGCCGGTGACCAACGCACCGGCCAGCGCCACCACCGCGCCCACGGTCAGCGCTGCCGCCTGGTACTCGATGGTTCCGAGCGACTCACGCGCCCGCTTCGTGCCGACGAAGTACGCGCACCCGACGAGCGTCCCCGCGAACGCCAGGACGTCACCGAGCACCGAGTGGGTCCCGGACGACGAGCCGGCGAGCACGGCCACGACCGTGCCGAGGATGGCGAGCGCCATGAGTACCAGCCGGGCGCCGTCGACCCGTTCGCCGAGCCGACGGACCGCGTAGGGCAGGAGCAGCACCGGCTGCAACGCCAGGATGACCGTCACCGACGCGACCGAGGTGGTCTGCAGGGCCGTGAAGAAGAGGATCGAGCTCAGGCCGAAGGCCAGTCCGCCCGTCGTGGCCGTCCGGAGCGTCTCGATCCGCATCCGGCCACCCCGCAGCCGGAAGACGAGCTGGTACAGGACGGCGCCGAAGGTGATCCGCCAGAACGCGAGCTGCGGACCGGGAAGGTCGGAGGCGGCCGCCATCAGGTTGCCCAGCGACCACAGGACGGTGGCCCCGATGGCCACCGCAACGGGTGCCAGCCGGTGCTCGAGGGCGTCGGCCAACGACCTGGGGGCGGGCGGCTCCGACGTCACCAGCCGACGGTAGCCGTCCGGCCGCCGACGCCCGGCGGCCATCGCCCGGGCTGTCGGGACCCCGTGCTTGACTGACGCCGATGGCCGCCTACGACGAGAAGAGCATCCAACTGCTCGAGGGCCTGGACGCCGTCCGCAAGCGCCCCGGCATGTACATCGGAGGAACGGGCCCCGAGGGGCTGCACCACCTGGTGTGGGAACTGGTGGACAACGCCGTCGACGAGGCGGCCGCCGGCCACGCCACCCTCGTGGTGGTCACGCTCCACAAGGACGGCTCCGTCGAGGTGTCCGACAACGGTCGAGGGATCCCGATCGGCCGGAAGGACGGCACCCGGACGGCACTCGAGATCGTGTTCACCGAACTCCACGCCGGTGGGAAGTTCGGCGGAGGGGCCTACTCGTCCTCCGGTGGACTCCACGGCGTCGGTGCGTCGGTCGTCAACGCCCTGTCGGCCAAGCTGGTCGCCGAGGTGGACCGGGACGGGGCCACCCACCGCCTGACGTTCGTGCACCGCGCACCGGGTCGGATCGACGCCAAGGGCAGGTTCGTCGCCGGCTCCAAGCTCGAGCAGGTCGGCAAGGTCCCGGCCAAGCGCACCGGCACGCGGGTCCGGTTCTGGCCGGACCTCGAGATCTTCGACCCCGGACTGACGATCGACGCCGAGCAGGTCCGGGCCCACTGCGCCCAGGTCTGCTACCTGGTGCCGGGCCTGGTGGTCCGACTCGTGGACCGTCGCGGGGCCAAGGCCACCGAGGAGGAGTTCGTCGCCGCCGGCGGACTCGCCGATCTGGTCGGCGCGCTGAGCTCCGGGCAGGCGGTCACCGACGTCATCACCCTCCACGGGACCGGCACCTTCGAGGAGAAGATCCCCGTCGAGGGGAAGATGACCCTGGTCGAGCGCACCTGCACCGTCGACGTCGCTCTCCGCTGGACCACCGGCTACGACACGGTCGTCCGCAGCTTCGTGAACACGATCCCCACCACCGAGGGCGGCACGCACGTCGCCGGGTTCGACCGGGCGCTCACCAAGACCGCGAACGACGTACTGCTCACCGGCACCAAGAAGCTCGCCAAGCTCGCCCGGTCCGGCCAGGACCGGGCCGAGAAGGCCGACGTCCAGGAGGGCCTGGTCGCCGCGGTGAAGGTCACCTTCCCCGAACCGCAGTTCAAGGGCCAGACCAAGCAGGAGCTCGGCACGCCGGCCGTCCAGTCGATCGTCTACGAGGTCGTCCGTGACGGCTTCGCCAACTGGGCCGAGAGCGGCGGCCGCAGGAGCCACGTCGCTGCACTGCGGGACAAGGTCGCCCAGGCGGTGGTCAATCGGGTGAGCGCCAAGGCCTCGCTCGAGGCACGCCGCAAGGCCTCGGCGCTCTCGTCGGCCGGCATGCCCGACAAGCTCGCCGACTGCCGTCGCCACGGACCCGACTCCGAGCTGCTCATCGTCGAGGGCGACTCGGCGGCCGGCCCGGCGAAGGCGGGCCGCAACGCCGAGTACATGGCGGTGCTCCCCCTCCGGGGCAAGGTCGTGAACGCCGGCAAGTCGACCCTCAAGCAGGTGGTCGACAACGCCGAGGCCCAGGCGCTGTTCACGGCCATCGGCGGTGGCTCGGGCAAGGACTTCAAACTCGAGGACGCCCGCTACGGACGGATCATCATCCTCTGCGATGCCGACGTGGACGGCAGCCACATCCGCTGCCTGCTGCTCACGCTCATCTACACCTACATGCGCCCACTGCTCGAGGACGGCCGGGTGTTCGCGGCCCAGCCGCCGCTGTACACGGTCAAGATCGGCGACCGACCCGTCCACGCCTTCTCCGAGGAGGAGAAGGTCCGCCTCACCGAGGAGCTGTCGACCGGGAACCGCCGGGCCGAGAACCTCCAGTGGGTGCGGTTCAAGGGGCTCGGCGAGATGGACGTCGAGGAGCTCGCCGTGAGCTGTCTGGACCCGGGGACCCGCATCCTGAAGCGCATCACCATGGACGATGCGCAGGCCGCCGCGGACGCCGCCGAGCTGTTCGAGACCCTCATGGGTTCCGACGTCGCCCGTCGTCGCGCCTACCTGCTCGAACACTCCACGCTCGTCGACGCCGCCAGCCTCGACGTCTGAGCTCCGGGGGCGACCGGAACGCCACGGCCCGGTGGTACCGTCGTGCCCCGGAGAGGGCCGAGTCGTCCGGGGGGAGTCGGGACCAGCGTGGCAGGGATCGGCACACACCAGCCCATCACCGTCGCGCCCCGCCTGCGCAACGTCCCTGCGTTCGACGGGATCCGCGGACTGGGCGTCGTCACGATCATCGCGATCCACGCCGCCCCGCTCGTGCTCGAGTCGTTCTCGGCCGTGCTCGACATCTTCCTCGCCCTCAGTGCGTTCCTGGTGACGACCCTCCTCCTCGAGGAGGGCGAACGCAGCGGCACCATCTCCATCCGCCGGTTCCTGGAGCGGCGCGCCTGGCGACTCCTCCCGGCGCTGTACGTGACGCTCGCGGCCGCGACGGCCCTGGCGGCAGTGCTCTTCGCCGTGGCCGGGAACAACGCCGACCTGGCCGACTTCACCTTCGGCGACTTCGTCCGCCGGGAGATCATCCCGGCCGGCCTGTACGTCTACAACCTGGTCAACCCGCTCGGGTACCCCAACCAGGGGGTTGCGCTCTACCAGATGTGGTCGCTGTCGCTGGAGCAGCAGTTCTACGTGGCGATCGCATTCCTGGCAGGGCTCATGGTCGCCCGCCGCTGGATCGTCCAGGTGGCGCTGGTCCTGGCTGCGGCGTCGATCGCCGTGCAGGTGGCCCGCATCACCGGCCACTTCGGACCGCTCAACTTCTGGCTCCAGCGGCCGGACGCCCTGATGCTGGGTGTCGTGGCCGCGATCATCAACAGTCGGCTGCCCGAGCAGTTGACCGACCGCCAGCGCCGGACGATCACCATCGGCGGCTGGGTGGGGCTGATCGTCATGGGCGTCACGATGCTGTGGTCGATCAAGGCGCTCGACCGTTTCGGCATCTACGTCCCGTACCTGCCCGCCGAGCCGGCCGAGGGAGTCGACCCCCAGGTCGCCTTCGAGGACGCCATGGCCGCCCTGGCGGCGGGCAACTACTGGGTCAAGTGGGGTTTCACGATCGTCAACTGGTGCATGGTCGTCGTGCTGATCGCGATCGTCCGCCAGCGTGAGTGGATCGTCAGCCGCTTCCTCGCACTGCGTCCGATCCGGGCGGTGGGCCGCATGTCGTACAGCCTCTACCTGATCCACACCCTGCCGATCCTGTTGTTCGTCGGGCCCCTGCCCCGCTCCAACCCGCCGCTGCGGATCGTGGTGGCCTGGATCACGGCGTTCGTGTTCGCCTGGCCCCTCTACCAGTTCGTGGAGAAGCGCTCGGTGGCCCGCAAGGAACGCGTCACGAACCGGACCGCAGCGACGTGACCGTCCCGCTGTACCCCTTCGAGTCCCGGGCACCGCGGCTCGGCTCCGTCAAGCCGTTCGACGGCATCCGCGGCGTCGGCGTCTGGTGCGTGGTGCTCCAGCACGCCTACGCGGTGGCCGATTCGCTGTCCGGCTACATCGACCTGTTCTTCGTGCTGTCCGGGTTCCTGATCACGACCCTCATCTTCGAGGAGCGCCGGTCGACCGGCGCCATGTCGCTGCGCAACTTCTACGCCCGGCGCGGCATCCGCCTCCTGCCGGGCCTGATCGTCACCCTGATCGTGTTCTTCCTGCCGATCCTGGCGCTCCGGGTGACCAACCCGAACCCCGACACCGAGTTCCTCTTCACCAACGTGGTCTGGGAGTCGATCGCCACGCTCTTCTACGTGCACAACATCTTCTTCTCACCGCTGCTCGGGAGCTTCCAGTACATGGGCCAGATGTGGTCGCTGTCACTGGAGGAGCAGTTCTACCTGGTCGGTGCGCTGGCCACGTACTGGTGCCTGAAGCGGAACTGGATCCGCCAGCTCGCCGTGGCGCTGATCGCGTTCATCGTCGTCGTGTGGATCGGCCGGGCCATGGGCCTGGGTGGTCCGGGTCAGTTCTGGTTCCAGCGTCCCGACGCCATCGCCATGGGCGTCCTCCTCGCCATCATCCACGCCGTCGCGCCGACGGAGTTGAGCCCCACGGCCAAGCGCCGGCTGCACGTGGCGGCCTGGGTGGCGACCGGCGGCATGGTGTTCGCCCTCCTCTCCTCCTCGAAGCTCGTCGAGAAGCTGGTCGGGTTCTACGTGCCGCTGTACCCGACCGACGTCGACATCGAGAAGCCGCCGGAGGGCCTGTCGCCGTCGGAGCTCAAGGAGTACGCCGACAACGCCATCCAGGTCGTGCTCGCCGAGCTGCCGAACGGCAACTACTGGGTGCGGTGGGGGTTCACCCTGTCGACGATCTGCGCCGCCGTCATCGTCTTCGCCTTCGTCCGGCTCCGGGACGAGTTCGCCCTGAGCCGATGGCTGAGCGTCCGGGTGCTCTGTTACTTCGGGGTGCTCAGCTATGCGATCTACATCACCCACTACCAGCTCTTCCAGCTCATGGACCCCGGCTTCCAGGGCGGCCCCAAGTGGATCCCGATCAAGCTGCTGGCCGCCTATCTGGTGGGCGCGGCGCTCCACCGGTTCGTCGAACGACCGGCGCTGCGGCGTTACCGGCACCGCTTCGTCCACTCCACCGCCTCGACCCGCTGAGCCGAACGCCGTGCACCTGACCGACGCCGATCGACCATCCGGACTCAGCCGGTGGTTCGTCGCGACCGCCGCCGTGGTCCCGGCGGTCCTCACGATGCTCGCGGTCCGCATCACTCGACCGGCCGTGGGCACCGACGCGGTCGCCTACATCGCCGTCGCCGACTCGATCCGGGCCGGGGACGGGCTCGGGTTCTTCATCGAACGACCGCTGACGACCTGGCCGCCGCTGTGGCCCGCGGTCCTGGCCCTGGGGACAGCGGTGACCGGCTGGCGGGGCGACCAGGTCGCCGTCGTCCTCAACGCCGTCATGCTCACGGCGGTGGTGGTGACCGCCGTCGCCGTCGGCCGCCGGGTCCTGGTCGACCCGCGGCTGCGGGCGGTTCTGGTCGGCGGGCTCGCGGTCTCCCCGCTGCTCATCGGACTGGCCGCGTTCGTCCAGACCGAGGTGGCGTTCGTCCTCATCTCACTGGTCACGATCTGGTTGTTGCTCCTGGCGACGGAACGTGAGCAGCCGGCCCTGCTCGCCGTCGCCGGCCTGGCCACCTGCGCCGGCTTCTACGTTCGCTACCAGGCGCTCTACGTGGTGCCGGTGTTCGCCCTGTGGTTGGCGATCCGGGCCTGGCAACGCCACCGGAGCCCCGGCCGGGCGGTGATCGACGTGTGCTGGTACGCCGTCCCGGCCGTGCTGCCGAGCGTGGCCTGGATGGCCCGCAACCTGTCGGTCTCGGACACGGCCATGGGGCCGCGTTTCCCGTCGTCGGTCGGTCCGGTCCAGAACGTCGGTGCCGCGTTCCGGACGGTCGCGAAGTTCGTGACGTCGATCCCGGACGGACCGAACGTCCCGCTAGCAGTGCTCGGACTCCTCATCGTGGTGGTGGTCGTCGGCACGGCGGCACGAACCCAGGGGTTCCGGCCCCTGTCGGCCGCGGCCGGTCCGGTGGGGCTGCTCACCATCTTCGTGGTCGGCTTCACGGGCCTGATGGTCCTCAGCCGGTCCGTGGTGGGCTTCGACGACCTCGACATCCGGCTGCTGGCACCGTGCATGGTGCCGGTCGCGTTGCTGTTCCTCCGGTGGGTCGAGCTCGTGCTCCTCGACCGGGACCGCTGGCGGACGGTCGGCTGGGTCGTCGCCGGCGTGTGGCTGGGAGCCCAGGCCGTGGTCACCCTGGCCCTGCTCGGTCCCATCAACACGGTGATCTCCGACGTGGGCTACAACGCCCCCCGGGCCGTGGCCGCATCGCAGAGCCCCGCCATCGGGGCGCTGCCGGACGACTGCGTCACCTACTCGAACAACTCGGCCGACCTCTACCGGTCCGGGGTCGAGACGCTGATCAGCCCGCGGCGCACCGAGTACAAGTCGGATCAGCCCACCGACGACCTGGTGGAACTCGCCGCACGGGTCGACACCGCGGGCGACGGGACCGTGTGCCTGCTGTGGGTCGAGTACTCCGACGACCCGGAGTTCCACGATCGGGACGACCTGGCCGAGGTCGTCGCGCTCGACGAGGTCGCCTCGGCCGACGGCGTCACCGCCTACGTCCTGCGACCCCTCACCTGACCGTGTCCGGGGCACCGACCGACGTCGGGGTCGTCGTGGTGGGTGCCGGCCTGGTCGGCCTGGCCACGGCCCGGGCGCTGCAGCGGCGAGCGGACACGGGCCCCGTGCTCGTCGTGGACAAGGAGGCCGGACCGGCGCGTCACCAGAGCGGGCGCAACTCCGGGGTCGCCCACTCGGGCCTCTACTACGCACCGGGGTCCCGCAAGGCGGCACTCGCCGTGGCCGGACGGGCCGCGCTGGAGCGCTACTGCGAGGACCGGTCGATCCCCTACCGGGCCTGCGGGAAGGTGGTCGTCGCCGTCGACGACTCCCAACTGCCGGCGCTCGCCGAACTCGAACGACGCGGACGAGCCAACGGTGTGCGGGTCGAGCGGGTCGATCCCGCCGGACTGCGACGGATCGAGCCGCACGCCCGGGGGGTCGCGGCCCTGCACGTGGCCGACACGGGCGTGGTCGACTTCCCGGCGGTCGCCCGGTCCCTCGTCGAGGACCTTCGCTCCGCTGGCGGCGCGTTGCGGGGCGGCCTCGAACTGGCCCGGGCCACCCCGGTCGACGGCTCGCTGGAGGTCGAGTTCACCGATGGCTCGCGGCTGCGGGCCGGGGCACTGGTCAACTGCGCCGGCCTGCAGAGCGACCGGGTGGCCCTCCGCTGCGGCGCCCGGCCGGCCGTGAGGATCGTGCCGTTCCGGGGCGACTACCTGGACGTTGCCGCACCCTCCGACGAGTTGGTCCGCTCGCTCATCTACCCGGTGCCCGACGACCGTTGGCCATTCCTGGGGGTCCACCTGACCCGGTCCGTGGACGGTCAGGTCCACGCCGGACCGACGGCGGTGCTGGCGTTCGGACGCGAGGCCTACGACCGATCGGTCGACCGCCACGACACGGTGGATCTGCTGCGCCAACGTGCGCTCTGGCGTCTCGGGCTCCGCTACTGGCGGACGGGCCTGAGCGAACTGCGACGGGCGAGGTCCCGCGACGCGGTCGTGGCCGACCTGCGTCGACTGGTCCCCGAACTCGACGGGAGCTCGCTGCGGCCCGCCCGGCCGGGGATCCGGGCCCAGGCGATCTCGGCCGACGGCCGGCTCGTCGACGACTTCGCGTTCGCCACCTCGCCGCGCTGCGTGCACGTGCTCAACGCACCGTCCCCGGCGGCCACGGCCTCGCTCGCGATCGGCGACCACGTCGCCGCGCAGGTCGTGAAAGTCACGAACTCCTGACGGGCTCCTGACCGAACGTCCTCCTGAGGGCCGGGACCCGCCGGATGACGAAGGTGTCGATGAGCACGCTGCCGTTCGACGGATCGACGTCGACGTTGCGCGCGATCGCCCCCTTCGGCGTTGACCTGGTCGTCGAGGGTGACGACCAGGGCGGGACCGGCCGCCCGACGCAGCTCCCCGTACTGGAGGTCCGTCACGTTGTCGGCGACACGGGCCCGGTCACGGGTCAGCACGCCTCTCGCGGTGGGTGGATGGTGTCGGATCGTTCGTCCCGGACGACGCGCAGCACGGCGGGCGCCGTGTCCGAGCCGTCCCCGGTGTCGGACACGACCGGGCCCGACGACGGCGGATCGCCGGAATCGACCTCCGGCGCTCGACCGGGCCAGCCACGACGGGTGGCGAGCATCCAGACGAGCAGCAGGCCGGCGAACTCGAGGGAGTGACTGAGCTCCGCGAGCGGGAGGGCCTCGCCGGACGCCACGTCCGCGAGCGCGACCAACAACATGCCGACGGCGAGGACCACCGTGAACGGGACCATGGCCCGTGCCCGTGCCGGGCGCACGGCGACGAGGAGCAACGCACACCCGTAGGCCGCCTCGAAGATCCCGAGGTGGTGGGCCAGGTGGCCGTGGTGCGGATCGGCGGAGAACAACAGCTCGGGCACCGACGCGATCAGGTAGCCGGCCGCCACCAGCCCGAGCAGGACGCGCAGCACCCACCACACCGATCCGCGATCGACCACCGCAGCCTGACGGACCACCCGGTCGGCGAGCGGAGCGTCGGGACGTTCCAGTGCGTCCCGGAACGCCCTGCAGGCAGTGCAGGTTCGGAGGTGGACCCGGACCGTGTGGTCCGCCATCCCCGGGGCCTCGCCGTCGAACCGGGCCGAGAGAGCAGCCATGACCTGGTCGCAGGCGTCGTCGTCGTGTTCCACGTGCTGCAGGTCGCCTGAGCAGTCGGTCCGGTTCCCGGCCCGTTCGTCCGACCGGATACCAGCCGCGGCGTGGGTCTGGGCTAGGAAATCTCCGTGGCATCGGACCCGTCGACCGACCTGCTCCGCGCTGCGGTGCACGGCGACGACGGTGCACTGGCGGAGTTCGTGCGACGGACCCAGGACCGGGTCGTCCGCCTCTGCGCACATCTCGGCTCCCCTCGAGATGCCGACGACCTGGCCCAGGAGTCGTTCCTGCGGGCGGTCGCCGCACTCCCGCGGTTCCGCGGCGAGTCGAGCGCCGAGACGTGGCTCTTCTCGATCGTGCGCCACGTCTGCGCCGACCACGTGCGGAAGCGGATCCGACGGGCCGCCATCGACGAACGGTTCGCCGATCGCGGCGAGGGGAGCGTCCTGGCCGACCACCGGGCCGATCTCGACGACGTGCTCAGCCGGCTCGACCCCGACCAACGTGCCGCCTTCGTGCTGACACAGGAGCTCGGCCTGAGCTACGAGGAGGCGGCCGAGGTCTGCGACTGCCCGGTGGGGACCATCCGGAGCCGCGTGGCCAGGGCGAGGGCGCAGCTGCTGGCGGACCTGACGGACCGCGCCGGACGACGGATGGAAGCCGGCTGAGAACGACCGACGGGAGGACCCGGAGGTCCTCCCGTCGATGGCACCGTGTCCGACGAGGGGGGAGGTCGGACCGGGCGGACCCGACAGCGGCGAGGGGGGATCCCGCTGCGGGCGATCTTGTGGGTCAGGCGGCGGCGACGGTGGCCTTGGTGCCGCCGGTGCGATCGAGCAGCTGGTCCGTCAGGGGCGCCGCAGCCTTGGCGGCGGCGTTGGCGACCGTCTTCGAGGTGCTCACGAACTTGGTGGCGAACTTCGCCTGGTTGTCGATGACCTCGCCGGGGGTGGGCAGCTTCGCTGCGAACGGCAGGGACGGCAGGTCGCTGCGACGCTCGACGACGAAGTCGACAGCCTTGCCGACGGCCTTGCTGACGGGCTGCTTCAGGCTGGAGATGGCGTCGATGATCCGGTCCTGGATCTCGGTCACGGGCTCGAGGATGGTGCTCACGTCGTTCTGCTTTCTCTCAGGGGACGCTGCTAACTGTAGCAAGCAGCTGCTCACTCCGGTAGTCAGGATGCTTGCGACAGTTGTCACGTTCCCGCTGAACCGCAGCCGTGGACCCGCACGGAAATCCCGACTATGTTGGTCGGGAATTGACCAGCGGGCCCCCGGCCCGGAACGAGCAGCGGGCCGCCGGCCCGGAACGACAGGAGCACCGCGTGAGCATCCGACTGGGCGACGAGGCCCCGAACTTCACCGCAGAGACCACCCACGGCACCATCGACTTCCACGAGTGGAAGGGCGACAGCTGGGCCGTGTTGTTCTCCCACCCCAAGGACTTCACGCCGGTCTGCACGACCGAACTGGGCACCGTCGCCAAGCTCGCCGACGAGTTCGCCGCCCGCAACGTGAAGGTCATCGGGCTGTCGGTCGACCCGGTCGACTCGCACCTCGCCTGGGAACAGGACATCGCCGACACCCAGGGCGCCGCCGTGAACTTCCCGATGATCGCCGACCCCGACCGGGCCGTCGCCGACCTCTACGACATGATCCACCCGAACGCGAACGACACGCTGACCGTCCGGTCGGTGTTCGTGATCGGACCCGACGACAAGGTCAAGCTGACCCTGACCTACCCCGCCTCGACCGGGCGGAACTTCGACGAGCTGCTCCGGGTCATCGACTCGCTGCAGCTCACCGCCCGGCACAGCGTCGCCACCCCGGCCAACTGGGAGCAGGGCGGCGAGGTGATCATCGGAGCGGCGGTCTCCGACGAGGAGGCGGCCGAGCGGTTCCCCGACGGGTGGCGGGCCGACAAGCCCTACCTGCGCTGGGTCCCTCAGCCGGCCGACTGACCGGTTGCGCCGGCGGCGCCCACGGCGGCCTCCGCGATCTGGCGGAACAGCGCACGCCAGCGGGTGTCCAGAATGCCGAGGACGGCGAGCCGACGCTCGCTGTCCTCGGCCTCCGCATCCGACGGACGACCGGTGACCTCGCGACGGGTCGCAGCGGCGAGCGCAACCAGCGCATGGGCCAGTGCATCGTCGGTGGCCGCGGCGGTCGCCCGCGCCCGTTCCTCGAGCTCGTCACCGTGGGCGCCCGGTGAGACCAACGCCACCGCCAGCTCGGCGGCCAGACGGTCCAGGTAGGTGACGCGATCCGCAACGGCCAGGTCGGCGGCCGCCCGGACCGCGTCATCCCGTCGTCCGGCGGCGGCGCACACGAGCGCGACAGCGGAGACCGAGTAGCCGGAGCGGCCCTCGAGCGACGGGAGCTCGTCACCCACGTCGAGGACCTCGAGCGCCTCGACGAGTCGACCCACCTGGGCCAGCGCCAGCCCCGAGATCGTCCGGTGCTCGTCCAGTCCCACCGGCGTCTGCGACGGCTCGACCCCCGCCTCGAGGTCGGCGATCGCCGCCTCGGGCTGGCCGAGCTGCACCTCGGTCGAGCGGGAGACGGAGCGGGCGAAGCCGGTCGAGGTCGAGGCGCTCTGGGTCCGGGCCTCGGCGAGCAGGTCGAGCCCCGATTCGACATTGCCGGCCATCACCTCGGCCCGGCCGGCGACCGAGAGCGCCTGCTCCAGGCCGACCGGGTCGCCCGCCGAGCGCAGCGCAGTGACAGCGAGCGCCGACTCGTCGACCGCATCGATCGTGCGGCCGCCCCACAGCCTGATCCCGGCCCGCACCACGTGCATCATCCCCTCGCCGTACCGGTCACCCCGGCGCTCGCTCTCGCGCAGCACCTTCGCGGCCAGTTCGTCGGCGAGGTCGAAGTCGCCCTGGATGAACAACAGGTAGGCCCGCAGCCCCTCGACCCAGGCGAGTCCGCCCGAGTCGCCGACCTCGTCGAAGGCCGTCCGTGACTCGGCGAGCGCCCGTTCGGCCTCGTCCATCCGCCCGTCCGTGAACGCGATCCACGCCAGGTTCTGCAACGACCAGGCCTCGCCCCGGCGGTCCCCCACCTCGCGGAACGCCTCCAGCGCCGAGGCGATGGGTTCCTCCGCCCCACGGTTGTCCCCCCGGAGCAGGCGGGACATGCCCCGCTGTCGGAGCGCCTCGGCCCGACCGCCCACGTTGCCCAACTCGTCGACGAGGTCGAGCGCAGCGTCGATCTCCTCCTCGGCCAACAGCACCTCACCCGAGCGTGAGGCGGCCGCCGCCAGACTCAGGTACGCCTCCGCCCGGGCCGCAGGGTCGCCGACGGCCTCGGCGTGCTCCATGGCGGCCGAGGCGTCCTCCCGGGCACCCGCCACCTGCCACTGCTCCACCCGTGACCGGGACCTGCAGATGAGCGCATCGAACCGGCGACGGTGCTCGTCGTCGCCCAGGATCTCGAGCACCTGCGTGGCGAGGCGCTCGGCCTGCGGGTACGAACCCGCCTGCTCGGCCCGACGCGCCGCCAACAGGGCCCAGTGAACGGTCCGGTCGAGCAGGTCCGGGTCCACGGAACCCTCGCTGCTCAGGCTCAGTCGCACCGCCTCGACGTAGTGGCGGGCGATCGTCTCGACGTCGCGGTCCTCGGCATCGGTGTCGGCGAGGTGCTGGTCGAAGTACCGGGCGATGCCCAGGTGCCGCTGCATCCGATCCCGTCGGGTCAGCCGGGCGTACGCCACCTCCCGAACCAGGTCGGACCGGAACGACCACTCGTCACCGTCGGCGACGAGCACGTCCTTCTCCACGAGCGAGTCGACGATGTGGCTCACGTCCTCGTCGCCGCGGATCGCCCGGGCGGTGAGCTGGAGCACACCGACGGGCCCGGCCGAACCCCAGACGGCCGCATCCTCCAGGACGTGCTGCTCATCGGCCGACAGGCCGTCGACACGCGCCGCGACCAGGCCCCGGAGCGTGTCGGGCAGCGACTCACCGAAGCCGGGCGAGGCCTCCGCCGCGCCGGTCTCGGCCCGGCGGTCGGCCCCGACGAGCGTGACGAGCTCCTCCAGGTAGAACGGGTTGCCCCCCGATCGGTCCAGGAGCTCCTGCCGGTCGACCGGACTCAGCTCCCGGCCGCCGAGCGAGTCGAGGAGCGTGCCGGCGGCAGCCCGGTCGAGCGCGCCCAGGTTCACGACCAGCGAGTTGAATCGGCCCCAGCGGGGCGACCAGCGTTCCTGCAACGACCGTCGGGCGGTGGCCACGAGCACGAACGGCTGTCGGGCGAGCTGGGTGGACAGCTCGTCGATGAGCTCCAGGACCGCCTGGTCGGCCCAGTGCAGGTCGGCGAGCCGGACGAGGAGCGGCTGGGTCCGGACCACCCCCTCGACGAAACGCAGCAGCGCTCCCGTGGCCTCGGCGCGGGCCCGGGAGCCGGGCAGCAACCGCAGGGGCGTGTCGTAGCCCATGAGGTGCAGGAGCCCGTCGACGGTGGCCCGGAGCTCGGCGTCGGACGCATCCTCGCCGCAGAAGTGCGACACCGACCGATCGGTCCGCGAACGCGCCGTCTCGAGCGGGTCGTCGTGGGCGATCCCACACCCGGAGCGGAGGGCCTCGGCCACCGGCCACCACGGGTTCGCCTCGCCGTAGGGGACGCACCGACCGGCCACGTCGACCACACCGTCGGTGGCCCGGACGAACTCGGCGAGCTCGTTGGCGACGCGGGTCTTGCCGACGCCGGCCTCGCCCAGGAGGACGATGTGGAGCCCACGTCCCGATCGGATCGACAGGTGGACGGCGTTGGTGAGCAACGCCATCTCGCTGTCGCGGCCGATCAGCGGCGTCACCAGTCGGCGCGGACGGTGGCCGGGCGGCAGGAGCGCCTCGCGGGCGACCCACACGTTGATCGGCCGTTCCCGGCCGCGGGCCACGAGCGCGCCGCGGGAGTCGAACTCGATCACCTCGCTCGTGGCCAGGTAGGTGCTCTCACCGACCAGCACCTCGTCGGGCCCGGCCATGGTCTGCAGCCGTGACGCCGTGTTCACGACGTCACCCATCGCCGTGTAGTCGCCCCCCGCACGCAGCGCCCCGACGAGCACCTCGCCGGTGTTCACCCCGATCCGCATCTGCAGGGCGGCCCCGCTCGACGACGAGTACTCCGCCAGGGTCTCCTGCATCCGCAGGGCGGCGCGCACGGCGCGCTCGGCGTCGTCCTCGTGGGCGACAGGAGCCCCGAACAGCGCCACGATGGCATCGCCGAGGATCTTGTCGACCTTGCCGCCGAACGCCGTCACGTCACGGACGAGGAGCTCGAAGGCGGACTCGACGAGCCGCTTGACCTCCTCGGGGTCCCGGGCCTCGGAGAGGGCGGTGAACCCGACCAGGTCGGCGAACAGGACCGTGACGACCCGACGCTCCTCGGTGGGCTCGACCAGCGAGTGGCCACACGACCAGCAGAAGCGCGCGCCGACGGCGCACTCCGTCCCGCAGCTCGAGCAGTTCATGATGGCGAAGCATACGGTGACGGCGGGCCGACCCTCCCGGCGGTACTTGTGCCCGGCCGGTCGGAGGTCGACACTGGGGCCGTGAACAGGACGGGGCGGGACGGCGCCGGAGCGGACCTGCCAATCGGCCTGATCGCAGCTCTGGCCGGTGCCAGTGCGCTGGCCGTCCTGATCGCCAACCTCGGCGGGATCGCCGTCGGTGACGACGGCGTGGGCTACACGGCCATCGCCGACTCGCTGCTCGCCGGCGGCGGGCTCAGGTACTTCCTCGAGGACCCGCTGACCGTCTGGCCGCCGCTCTGGCCGGCGCTCATGGCGCTGCTGTCGCTCGTCACCCCGCTCGATCCGACCGGGGCGGCCGTGGTGCTCAACGCTGCGGTCAGTGCCGGGGCGGTCGTGGTGGCGTGGCGCGCGCTGCGACGCTTCGTCCCCGACGAGCGCCTGGTCCTGCTGGGCACCGTCGTGGTCGCGCTCGGATCGTCCACCATCGGTTTCGGCCACCTGCTCATGACCGACCTGGCGTTCGCCGTCGTGGTCATCGCGTGGATCCTGGCGTTGGCCAACCAGTGGGAGGCGCCCTCGCCCGGACGTTGGCGCTGGCTGGCGGCGGCCGTCGGACTGGTGTGGCTGGGCTTCTCGCTGCGCTACGTCGGTGTCGTGCTGATCCCCACCGGAGCCCTGTGGCTGCTGATCGACCGCCGACGACGCTGGGGGCTGCGCCTCGGGTCGGCAGCGGTCTTCGCAGCGGGCGCCGCGACGCTCCCGGCACTCTGGGTCCTGCGCAACCTGGCGGCCGACGGCACGGCGCTCGGCCCGCGTTACGCATCGGCGCGCGGACCGGTCCAGAACGCCGCCGACATCGTCGCCACACTCGGCCGCTTCCTGCTGCCGGGCGTGGCCAACGGACGCGAGCGGGTCTGGGCCGCCGTCGCCGTGGTCGTGCTGCTCGCTGCAGCGGCCGTCACCTGGCGGGTGCTCGGAGCCACCGCCGACGAGCGCGGATGCAGCCGCCGCGACCTGTACCTGAGCACCGCAGCGGCTCCGTTCGGACTCCTCGTGCTGACCCCGGTGCTCTACCTGATCTACCTCCTCTACATCCGCTCGACCACGGCGTTGAACCAGTTGGACCTGCGACTCCTGGAGCCGGCGTACCTCCCGCTCGTCGTGGGGGCACTCGGCGTCGCGGCCCGCAGCCGACGGATCCCGCCGGTCGGCGCGAGCATCTGGTGGCGGACCTCGAGGGCGGCCGCCCACGTGTGGGCCGTCGCCAACGTCGTGGCGGGACTGGTGGCGGTCGTGCTGTTCGCCAACGGCGATCCGTACTTCGAGGGGAACTACTCCTCCGAGGGCTTCGACCGGGTGCGCGCCGCCGCCGTGCTCGACACCCTGCCGGCAGGGTGCTCGGGACCTGAGCACGTCTCGTCGAACCTCCCGAACGCCCTCTACCCGGAGCTCGAGGCGAACTGGAGCCCGAGGCGGACCGGACTGGAGTCCGACGAGCCCGTCGACGACCTCGACGTCCTCGTGGAGTCGCTGGGGAACGGCGACGTGCACTGCCTGGTCTGGGTCGACACCGCACCGCGCTACGGGCACCTGTGGACCCGCGAGCAACTCGACGAACGCGTCGATCTCGTCGAACTCGGTGCCGAGGGATCGGTCACGGTCTACGCGGTCGAGCTCCCCGACGGCGGGCGCAGCTGAGCGGACCTGCGTTCTCGGGAGACCGGTCATCCACGTCTCCGCGCGGCCGGTCGTTCACAATGGTCGTGTGCAACCGCGATTCAGCGTGGTGGTCCCTGTCCGGGACCGGGCCGACGCCGTCGGCAGGGTCGTCACCGGCGTCCTCACGCAGACCTTCGCGGACACCGAGGTGATCGTCGTCGACGACGGGTCCACCGACGAGACGGTCGCCGCCGTCCGGGCCGCCGGGGACGACCGTGTCCGGGTCCTGCACCAGGAACCATCGGGCACGGCGAACGCCCTCGCCGCGGGACTGGACGCCGCCCGGGGCCGCTGGTCGGCCGTCGTGGACGTGGACACCGAACTGAGTGCCGTGTGGCTGGCCCGACTCGGCCGCCTCGTCGACTCCACCGGTGCCCGGTTCGCGACGTGCGGCGGCGAACAACGACACCTCGACGGGTCCACGACGCCGATCTCACCGCGAGCCGGGTCGAGCGACCCGCTGGCCGGAGCCTGCCTGCGGAGCGGCGCGTTCGTCACCGAGACGCCGCTCCTGCGGTTCGCCGCCGACCGGCTGCGGTCCGAGGATCTGAACGCCCAGGCCAACCCGACCGCGGTCGTGGGCGGCGAGGCCCTCCGACGGATCCTGGACGAGGACGCCGTCGTCGCCCGCACACCCGAGCGGCTCGTCCGGTGGTCCGAACCCATGTCCGCCGAGCCGGTCGGGGGCGACGAACTCCGACTCGAGTGGGCGTTCCAGGCCCTCGACGTGCTCGCCCGCAGTCCGATCCCCGATGCGACGCTGCTCGCCCGCTACGCCACGATCGGCGGCGTCGCCGCGGCCCGGCTCCGGCGGCGCTCGGAGTCCCGGATGCTGTTCCGGGTGGCCTGCATGTCCCAGCCGGAGATCCGCGAGCACTGGGGTCGGTTGATCGTCAGCTACCTGGCGCCCATCAGCGACCGGGTGTGGAACCCCGACGCCGTGAGCGAGCCGGAGCCGGTCGTGGACCTGACCGACCCCTCGTCCACCGACCCCGATGGCCCGAGTGACGAGGGCAGTCGCTAGCCTCACGGCATGTCCACCACCACCGACTCCCCCGCGTCGACCGCAGCGGCCGGCGCCGTCGAGGCCGTCAAGGTCTACGGCGAGGGGGACACCGAGGTCCGTGCGCTCGACGGCGTGAGCGTCGACTTCGAGCGCAGCCGATTCACCGCCATCATGGGCCCGTCCGGCTCCGGCAAGTCCACGCTCATGCACTGCCTGGCCGGGCTCGACCGGCTCAGCTCGGGTCGGGTCTTCATCGGTGACACCTACCTCGACGACCTGAACGACTCGAAGCTCACCGAGCTCCGCCGCGACCAGGTCGGGTTCGTCTTCCAGGCCTTCAACCTGATCCCCACCCTCACCGCAGCGGAGAACATCACGCTGCCCATGGACCTCGCCGGCCGGAAGCCCGACACGGCGTGGATGGATCAGATCATCGGGATCGTCGGCCTGTCGGACCGGCTGAGCCACCGGCCGAGCGAGCTCTCCGGCGGCCAGCAGCAGCGGGTGGCGGTGGCCCGGGCGCTCGCCAGCCAGCCGGCGATCGTCTTCGCCGACGAGCCGACGGGCAACCTGGACTCGAGGTCCGGCCAGGAGGTCCTCGGGTTCATGCGCTACGCCGTGTCGGACCTGGGTCAGACCATCGTGATGGTCACGCACGACCCGAACGCAGCCGCCTACGCCGACCGGGTCGTGTTCCTCGCCGACGGTCGCATCGTGGACCAGATGGACCAGCCGAACGCCGAGCGGATCATCGACTCCATGAAGCGCCTGGGCAGCTGACCGCGTGTTCCGGATCGCCCTCAAGGATCTGTTCGCGCGCAAGCGCCGACTCGTCACCACCGGCGTGGCCGTGGTGCTGGGCATCGCGTTCCTCACCGGCACGCAGTTGCTGTCTGTCACCCTCAGCGATTCGATCAAGTCGCTCGTCGGTGACGTCTACTCCGGCTTCGACGCCGTGGTCCGCTCCCCGCGGACCCAGGAGACCCCCTTCGGACAGCCCATCCGGACCCTCGTTCCCGGCACGCTCGTGGAGCAGGTCGGCGGGGTCGACGGCGTCCGGGCCGCCGCCGGGGTCGTCGAGTCCCCCGGCCCGCAGCTCGTCGGCGACGACGGAAAGGTCCTCGGGGGCGGGTTCGGACCGCCGACGCTCGTCTACAACTGGATCGACGACGAGGCGCTCCGCATCGGCGTCCTCCGTGACGGCCGGGCGCCGCAGACCGACACCGAGGTCGTGATCGACTTCCGGACCGCCGAGTCCCTCGGCAAGCAGCTCGGTGAGTCCGTCGACGTCGCCACGACCCAGGACGGCGTCCGCCCGTACACCGTGGTGGGCATCAGCGGGCTCGGCGACTCCGGCGAGCAGTCGACCGGGGCCCGGCCGCTGGTGTTCACCACCGCCGAGGCCCAGCGGCTCGTGAACCAGCCCGACCAGTTCAACTACGTCGTCGCGAGCTCCGCCGACGGCGCGACCCAGGACCAGCTGGCCCAGCGGCTGAGCGCTGCGCTCCCCGACTGGCAGGTCCTCACCGGTGCCGCGTTCACCGAGGAGAGCCAGGAACAGATCTCGCAGTTCGTCGGGATCCTCGAGATCTTCGTCTCGGTGTTCGGCTACGTGGCCCTGTTCGTCGCGATCTTCATCATCTACAACACCTTCTCGATCATCATCACCCAACGGACCCGCGAGACCGCCCTGCTCCGTGCCGTGGGCGCCACCCGGCGACAGGTCGTCGTCGCAACGCTGCTCGAGGCGGTCGTGGTCGGCCTGATCGCGGCCGTGCTCGGCCTGCTGGCCGGTCTGGCCCTGGCCGCGGTCCTGCTCCGGTTGCTCAGCGGGTTCTTCACGATCGCCTCGACCACGCCCGGCCTGAGCGTCGGGGTCGTCCTGCTCGCGCTCGCGATCGGCGTCGGGGTCACCGTCCTGTCCGCCGTCATCCCGGCCATCCGTTCGTCCAAGGTGCCTCCGATCGCCGCCATCGGCGAGGTGTCGCTCGACCGGTCCGGCATCTCGACGTCCCGCAAGGTGTGGGGTGGGATCCTCGTCCTGGGAGGGGTGGCGCTGATCGTCTCCGGGCTCGCCCAGAGCGGTCCGAATCCGCTCTTCCAGGTCGGCGGTGGCGCCGTCGCGATCCTCGTGTCCGTGGCGGTGATCCTCGGCCCGCTGCTGGCCGCCCCGGTGAGCCGGGTCCTCGCCGCCCCGTTCGCTTCCGGCGGCCGGGTCGCCGGCCGACTCGCCGGGGAGAACGCCGCCCGGAGCCCGAAGCGCACGGCGGCCACGGCGGCGGCCCTGACGATCGGCGTGACCCTCGTGACCCTGATCGCTGTCGTGGCGTCGTCCATCAAGTCCTCCGCCGACGCAGCGATCAACGAGTCGATCCGTGCCGACTTCGTCGTGGCCACCGCCTCGCTCACCTCGTTCGGGGCGATCCCTCCGGACTCGGCCCGCACGATCCAGGAGGTCCCGGGCGTCGACCTGGTCAGTCCGGTGCGCTTCACGCTGCTCCGACTGCTCGACCCCGTCGGAGTCGAATCCGCATCGGGCGGCCCCACCACCACCGTTCCCGCCGGTCAGCTCGGGGCGCCTCCGGACGCGCCGGTCGGCCAGGACGACTTCGCCCTGGGCGTCGACCCCGCCACCTGGTTCGACGTCATCGACGCCGGCGAGCTCGAGGGCTCGCCCGCCGACCTGACCGCCGGGACGATGGCCGTCGACAGGAAGTTCGCCAACGACCGGGGCTGGCGGCTCGGCGACCGGATCCCCGTCTACTTCGTGGCGTCCGGCGTCCAGGAGCTGACGGTCTCGGTGCTGTTCGAGCAGCCCGGCGGTCAGGCCAGCATCTGGCTCCCGCTGGCCACGTTCGAGCCCAACACGCTGCCCATCTTCAACGTCGACAACCAGATCTTCGTGACCACCGAGCCGGGCGCCGACACCGCGCAGGTGCAGGCGGACCTGAACGCCCTGTTCGCGGACCTGCCCACGGTCCAGGTCCAGGACCTCCAGGAGTACATCGAGTCGCAGACGGGTCCGATCAACACCTTCCTCGGCATCGTCTACGCGCTGCTGGGCCTGGCGATCGTGATCGCCCTCATCGGCATCGCCAACACGTTGTCGCTGTCGGTGCTGGAGCGCACGCGCGAGCTGGGGCTCCTGCGGGCCGTCGGGATGACCCGCCGTCAGCTCAAGCGGACCATCCGGATCGAGGCGGGGATCATCGCCGTGTTCGGGACGCTCATGGGTCTGGTGATCGGGATCCTGTTCGCCGTGGCGTTGACGATCGCCATCGCCGCCGAGAACCCCGGCCTGCTCCAGTTCCGACTGCCGATCGTCCAACTCGTCGTGATCGTGGTCGTCGCCACCGGCGCCGGCATCGTCGCCGCCGTGCTGCCCGCCCGCCGGGCGGCGCGGATGGACGTCCTGGAGGCGGTGTCCTCGACGTGAGCACGGACCCGGGTGACCTGGGGGCGGCCGCGCTCGAGTTCCTGCGCGAGCGTCACCTGGCCACGCTCACCACGCTGCGGTCCGACGGCACGCCGCACGTGGTCCCCGTCGGCTTCGGCTACGACCCCGACGCACGGATCGTCAGGATCATCACGATCGACGGGTCCCAGAAGGTGGCGAACGCCCGACGAGGTGGCCGGGCCGCCGTGTGCCAGGTCGACGGTGGTCGCTGGTTGACGCTCGAGGGGACGATCACCGTCACCGACGACCCCGGCCGCGTGGCCGCCGCCGAGGCGGCCTACGGCGAGCGCTACGGGGCGCCGGCCGAGCGCAGCAACCGGGTGGCGTTGGAACTCCGCGTCGATCGGGTCCTCGGCCGCACCTGAACGAGGCGCCGGGCCCTCCCGGCGCCCGGACCCGGGATGCCGGGACGGGCTGACGGCCTCAGGCGCCGAGCCCAGCCACGGCAGCCTTCGCCCGACGGTTCCCGATGAGCTGTCCCCCGACCGATCCGGCCACGGCGACGAGCAGACCGACCGTCCCGATGACCGAGTCCATGCCGCCGACCAGGATGATCAGGCCACCCAGGATCGTGACGCCCCCACCGGCCCCCACACCGACGGCGAGCTCACGGTGCGCCTCGTCCCACGCCTCGGGTGAGGATCGGGCCCAGGACGAACGGATCCCCCAGATGCTGCGGTAGCGGAGTCGGCCCTGGGAGCCGAACCAGGCCAGGAGCAACCAGCCCACGCCGACGCCGATCCACATGGAACCGAGGACGACCGACACGGTCAGGCCTCGACGACGCGGATGTCGGCCGCCGTCCAGTAGGCGCGCATGTCGGTGATCAACCCGTCGTCACCGAAGGTGAAGACGTCGATGATGTCCACCTCGTACACGGAGCCGCCGATGTGGGACCGGGCCTGCAACGGCACGGCGGCCCAGGACCCCACGGCCCGCACCGGTCCGGTCGCCTTCAGTTCCATGGAGTCGAGCGTGGCGTGGGTCGCGGCGAAGAACTCCCGCACCGCCTCGCGGCCGTGGTGCTCGGGGGCGTCCACCGGGTCGGCGAGGACGGCGTCCTCGGCGAACAGGGCGGCGATGCCGTCCACGTCACCGGCGGTGTGGGCCCCGGTGTAACTGAGGACGGTCGCGGTCATCTCGGCTGGGCTCGGCATCGGCGCAGCGTAGCCAGCGGTCGGCCCGCAGGCCGCCGTGTGGGCTCAGGCCGAGGCGGCGGCCGTGATCTCGTCGGCCGAGGCGCCGCCCGGCCAGCGCTGCACCACCTGACCGTCACGGATCATGAGGAGATAGGGCTGGGCCGGGACACCGAAGGCCGACCAGGCATCGGTGTCCTCGGCCCACAGCAGCGGGAAGCTCCGCACCGCCGTGTCGGTCCGGAAGTCACGGGCGGCACCCAGGTCGTCGAGTGCGCCGACGCCGACGATCCGCAGGCCGTTCGGAGGCTGCTGGGCGAGCTCCTCGAGGACCGGCGCCTCGGAGCGGCAGGTCGAGCAGAACGGGGCCCAGAAGAAGGCGAGCACCGGGGTCCCCGGAGGCGCGTCGAGGGCGTCGGCCAGGGCGACCTCGCCACCCCCGGTCAGGTCCTCCATCCGGATGTCGGTCAGGTCCACACCGTCCACCGGGCCGGCGGCGACCGACGGTGACACCGTGGTCGGCACCCCGGCCGCCGGGGCTGCGGACGGGCCGGGGTCCGAGTTGGCGGACTCGGACGTCGCCGAACCGCCCCCGCAGGCCGCCAGCACGAGGCCGGCCACGGCCAGAATCGGAACGATCAGCGTTCGGAATCGTGCGGTGCGCATGGCTCGAGTCAACCACTGCCGGGGGGCGACTGGCAGCGCGGGCACCAGAAGGCCACCCGGGCTGATCGGCCACCCACCTCGGAGGCGACCGTCGTCCCGCAGCGTCGGCACGCCTCACCTCGGCGCCCGTAGACCGCCAGGCCGCCCGGTACGGTCGTCCGTGGACCGGGTCCCAGGTTCGCCCGCAGCTGGGCGGCGGCCCGCTCGACCAGCCGGGCCCGGGCCGGGGCGTCGACCTGGCGGAGCGGCGTCCAGGGGTGGACGCGTTCGGCCCAGCAGACCTCGGACCGGTAGACGTTGCCGACGCCGCAGGCCACCCGCTGGTCCAACAGGACGTCCCCGATCGGTGTCGACGGGTCGAGCGACCCCATCCGGTCGACGCACTCGGCCACGACCCCGGGCGAGTCGGACCCGGCCGCACAGAGGTCCGGCCCGAGGTGACCCAGGGGACCCGAGGCCGACCCCATCAGGTCGGTCCGCACCAGTTCCACGACCGGCGCCGAGAAGCACAGCGCCTGCCAGTCGGCGACCAGGATCCGTGCCCGCATGAGGTGGCGGGGGCGGGGCCAGCGGTCGGCGGGACGGGCCAGGTGCCAGGAACCGGTCATCCGCAGGTGTGTGCGCAGCGTCAGACCACCGTCGAACGACACGAGCAGGTGCTTGCCGACCGCCCGGACCTCGGTGATCGACTCGCCCGGCGACGGGACCGGGCCGACGGCCCTCGGGACCTCGCAGACCACGAGCTCACGACCGAGGAGCGCGGGTCGCAGTCGGGCGGCGGTCCGGTGGAGGGTGTCGCCCTCGGGCACGGCTGATCCGCCGGGTCGGACGCCGCTACTTCTGCAGCGCGCCGGCGTCGACGGGGAGCGTCGTGCCGGTCACGTAGCGGGCCTCGTCCGAGGCCAGGAACAACACGACGTTGCTGACGTCGTCGGGGTCGATCCACGGGACGTCCATGGGCTGCATCGTCCGCAGGAACTCGGCCGCATCGTCCACGCCGGCGTCCGGGAGGTCCATGCGCACCAGCTTGGGGAAGACGTCGTTGAGGATCATCGGCGTGCCGACCGACGTCGGGTGCACGCTGTTGACCCGGATCTGGTTGGGGGCCAGCTCGAGGGCCAACGACCGCATGAGACCCACCACGCCGTGCTTCGCCGCGTTGTAGGCCGGCGCCCCGTAGAAGCCCTTCAGTCCGGCGGTCGACGAGGTGATGATCACGGCGCCACCCTCGTTGCGCTCCACCATCGACCGGATCCCGGCCTTCACCGTGTGGAAGACGCCCGTCAGGTTGACGTCGATCGTCTCGTTCCAGCTGTCGGGTGCCACGAACTGCACCGGCATCGGGGCGTAGGTCCCGGCGTTCGCCAGCACGACGTCGATCCGGCCGAACCGTTCGAGCCCTGCCTTGGCCACCCGCTTGACGGCATCCCAGTCGCGGACGTCGGCGACCTCGGCGTGCATCGCACCGCCGGCCTGCTCGACCAGCCGAACGGTCTCGGCCAGGTCCTCCTCGGTCGCCAGCGGGTACGGGGCGTGCTCCAGGTCGTGGCACAGATCGAAGCCCACGATCTGGGCGCCCTCGGCGGCGAACCGCACGGCGTGGTTGCGGCCCTGGCCCCGGGCGACGCCCGAGACGAGGACGACCCGGCCCTCGAAGCGGCGATTGCGGTCCGTCCTGTCGGTCATGGCCGGAACGGTACCCGTTCAGTCACCGACCGACAGTCCCGAGTAGCCGTCGGCGAACCCGGCCGACCGCAGGACCTCGGCCCAGGGTGACCCGGCTGCCGGGAGGCCGTCGATGGTCTCGATCCGCAGCCGGTCGATCCGTCCGCTCCGGACCAGGTCGACCAGGCACGACGCCCACACGGCCGGGTCCCCCACCGGGTCGTCCGGATCGTCGACGACCAACAGCCGTCGGCCGCTGCGCTCGACGAACGCGCGGAGGGCACCGTCGACGAGCACGACCCAGGCGCCCACCGACCGGGACGGCCCTCGGCCGTCGGCCACCCGCGGCCAGGGCAGGGAGGCCCCGTAGGGCTGCGCCGGATCGACCGCCGAGAGGGCCACCGCCTCCGGAACGCGGCCGCGGTCGTCGCCGCTGACGGCGGCCGAGCGGAGCAGGTCGACAGCACCGGCGAGCGCGAACTGGGCCCCGCCCAACCCCTCCACGAAGTAGCCGCGCCGCACCTGTCCGCGTTCCTCCATGGTCCGCAGCACCGGGTACACGCCCGCGAACCCACCCGAGAGGCCCTCGGCGAGCGGCATCTCCCGGGTCAGCACGCCGTAGCGCTCGAGGAGCTGGGTGGCCCGGGCGAGCGACCGTTCCGTCGGCGACGGCGACGGAACGAACAGCCCGGCGGTGAGGGACCAGCGCCCGGCACCTGCCGGCGGTCCCTCCCGTCGCACGCTCCGGAGGTTCGGAGCCGACCGACCCCGCCGGGTCCGGCGCCGAGCTGCACCGTGGGAGACGCGGGCCCGGAGCGGGACGAGCGAATCGTTGGTCACCTCGCCGAGCCACACCAGATCCCAGAGCGCCTCGAGCAGTTCGTCCTGGGTGGGTGATCCCCCGATCGCCGCGGCCGCAGCGAGCAGCTCCGGGAAGAACGACGCGCCCCGGTCCCGCAGGTGCGACCGGATCACCTCGTGCAGCGGTGCGGGGTCGGCATCATCGACCGGCGGCGGGTCGACGAGCGCCGACACCCGGTCGCGCCACACCAGCCGGACCCGACCGTCGGCCGCCCCGAGCGAACCGGCACCCAGCCAGACCAGGTCACCGGCGGCGCACCACTGGTCGAGCGTCGCGCCCACCGGTCCGCCGGACCGGACGGCGAGGAGCTCCGACTCCAGGATCGACGCCGGCAGCGCCGCCCCCTGGAGGGCCCCGACCGCATCGGCGAGCGCTGCAGCGCCGCTGCCACCGACCCCCTGCCACCGGGGGAGGAAGGCACCCAGCGCCGGCGCCTCAACGGGCGCGACCTGGGCCCGGAGCGCGGCGAGCGAACGACGCCGGATCCGCCGGAGCACGTCGACGTCGCACCACTCGGGCTGGGCCCGACCGGGCGTGAAGTCACCGTCGACCACCCGACGCCGGTCGCGCAGCTCCCGGAGCACCAGGTCGACGACCTCGCGACGGACCCCGAACCGGGCGGCCACCTCGGCGGTGGTGAACGGGCCGTGGGTCCGGGCGTGGCGTTCCACCAGGTCGGCCAGCGCCGTCGGGACCTCGGCCACGTCCGCGGCCGGGAGGCCGGCGGGGACGACCACACCGAGCGCGTCCCGGAGCCGGCCGGCGTCGGCGGCCGCCGCCACGTGGGGAACACCGAGCAACGGCACCACGATCGCCCGACGATCGGCCACGAGCGTGGCCACCCAGTCGGCGACCGTCGCGGCGTCGGCGACCGTCCGGAGCTCGAGACCGTCCAGCGGCAGCGGGCCGACGGTTCGGAGCAGGTCCGCCAGGGCCTCCACGTCGCGGGCGCCGCGACCATCGGCGAGCCACTGCAGTTCGGCGTCGACCTGTGTCACGACCCCGGCGTCGAGCAGTTCGCGCAGCTCCTCGGTCCCGAGCAGGTCCCGGAGGAGCTCCTGGTCGAGCGTGAGCGCTGCGGCCCGACGCTCTGCGAGCGGGGCATCGCCGGAGTACATGAACTCCGACACCCAGCCGAACAGGAGCGATCGGGCGAACGGCGACGGCACGGCGGTCTCGACGGGGACCACCCGGATCCGTCGCGACCGCACCTCGGCGAGCACCGAGCGCAGGGACGCCAGGTCGTAGGTGTCGGCGCAGCACTCGCGGGTGGCCTCCAACAGGATCGGGAACGTCGGGTAGCGGGAGGCGACCGCGAGCAGGTCGCCCGCCCGCTGGCGCTGCTGCCACAGGGGTGTCCGACGATCGGGCCGGCGGCGGGGCAGGAGCAGGGCGCGAGCGGCGCACTCGCGGAAGCGGGCCGCGAACACGCCCGTCGTGGGGAGCACGGCCAGCAACTCCGCCTCGACCTCGTCGGGATCCGGGCACAGCAGGTCGCTGGGCACGTCACTGGCCGCCTCCGGCAGGCGCACCACGATCCCGTCGTCGGCCCACAGCACCTCGACGGCCAGCGAGTCGCCGCCGAGCTCGTCGAAGTGCCGGGCCAGCCTGGCCTGCACGACGATCGCCCACGGGGCGTGCACCCGGGCGCCGAACGGCGAGTGGATGCAGACCCGCCAGTCGCCGAGCTCGTCACGGAAGCGCTCGACGACGACGGTCCGGTCGTCGGGGACCACCCCGGTGGCCTGCGCCTGGTCCTCCAGGTAGGCGACCACGTTGGTCGCCGCCCGGTGGTCGAGCGACGCCTCGGCCTCGAGCACGGCCACGGCCTCCTCACCCGAGCGGCCCCGCACCCGACGCACGAACTCGCCGAGGGCCCGGCCCAGCTCGGCCGCCCGGCCGGGGCCGTCGCCGTGCCAGAACGGCATCTTCCCGGGCCGGCCCGGTGCCGGGCTGACGACGACGCGCTCGAAGGTGATGTCCTCGATCCGCCACGAGGAGGCGCCCAGCAGGAACACCTCGCCCACCCGCGACTCGTGCACCATCTCCTCGTCGAGCTCGCCGACCCGGGTCCCGTCCGCCAGGAAGACCCCGTACAGGCCCCGGTCCGGGATGGTGCCCCCCGAGGTGACCGCCAGGCGCTGCGACCCGGGCCGACCCCGCACGACTCCGGCGGTGCGGTCCCAGACGAGCCGGGGACGGAGCTCGGCGAACTCCTCGGACGGATAGCGGCCGGCGAGCAGGTCCAGGGTGGCGTCGAAGGCGGCCCGCGAGAGCGTCGAGGTGTTCGCCGCACCCAGCACCAGCCGGTACAGGTCCTCGACGTCCCAGTCGTCGAGCGCACAGGCGGCGACGACCTGCTGGGCGACCACGTCCAGCGGCCGCTCGGGGATGCGGGTGGATTCGATCGCCCCGGCACGCATGCGCTCGGCCACGACCGCGCACTCCAGGAGGTCGGCCCGGTGCGTCGGATAGATGGTCCCCCGGCTCCGGGCACCCACCTGGTGCCCCGCCCGGCCGACCCGCTGCAGGCCGGAGGCGACCGATCCGGGGGAGGCGACCTGCACCACGGCGTCGATCGCACCCATGTCGATGCCCAGCTCGAGCGAACTGGTCGCCACCAGACCGCGCACCTCACCCCGCTTGAGCTCGTCCTCGACGACCGTCCGGCGTTCCCGTGACAGCGACCCGTGGTGGGCCCGGACGAGCTCGGGCACCCCCTCGGCACCCTCCGGTCCGTCGTCACCGTCGACCCCGTCACCGTCGACGCCGCGGCGCTCGGCGTCGAGCTCGTTGAGTCGGCTCGCGAGCCGCTCGGCGAGCCGACGGGCGTTGACGAAGATGAGGGTCGACCGGTGGTCGTGCACCTCGTCGAGGAGGAGCGGGTGGACCGACGGCCAGATCGAACGCCGGACCGGGCCGGCTGCGGCCGGACCGGGCGTCGGCTCGTCGATCACCTGACCGAGCGTCGCCAGATCGTCGACCGCCGCCACGACCCGGAGGTCGAGCTCCTTGGAGATCCCGGCGTCGACGATCGCGACGGGCCGGGGCGGGGGCGGGGACACGTCCGGGTCCACCGACGACGATCCGCGTCCGGCGACGTCGTTGCCGGCCAGGAAGTGCGCGACCACCTCGAGCGGCCGCTGGGTCGCCGACAGGCCGATGCGCTGCACCGCGGCCCGCCGGAGCGGCTCCGGTGATCCGCCCGCGCCGAGGACCAGGTGCTCGAGCCGTTCCAGGCTGAGCGCCAGGTGGGCGCCCCGCTTGGTGGGCGCGAGCGCGTGGATCTCGTCGACGACGACCTGCTCGGTCGACGCCAGCGTCTCCCGCACCTGCGAGGTCAGCATCAGGTAGAGGGACTCGGGGGTCGTGATGAGGATCTCGGGCGGGTTCCGCTGGAGCGAACGTCGCTCGGCCGCAGTCGTGTCCCCCGTCCGGACGCCGATCGACGGCGGCCGGAACGCAGCTCCCGAGCGCTCGGCCTCGAGCGCGATCCCACGCAATGGCGCCCGGAGGTTGCGCTCGACATCCGTCGCCAGCGCCCGAAGCGGCGACACGTAGACGACCGACGTGCCGACAGCCGGTTCGGGGCGGGACCCGAGCCGGTCGATCGCCCCCAGGAAGGCCGCCAGGGTCTTGCCCGATCCCGTCGGGGCACACAACAGGGTGTGCTCGCCACGGGCGATCGGCGCCCACGCCGCCGCCTGCGCATCGGTCGGGGCCCCGAACGACTGCAGGAACCAGCTCCGGGCGGCGGGCGAGAACCCGGCGAGCGGCTCGGCGGGGATCATGCTCGTGAGCGTAGGCTGCACCCATGCCGTCCAACGCTTCGCGACGAGGCGAGTTCCACCCCGCAGCAGAGGAGTACTGCGAGGCGATCTGGGAACTCCACGAGGACGACATCGCCGTGATCCAGGCCCGGATCGCCGAGCGGCTCGAGGTCTCCCGCCCGGCGGTCTCGGAGATGATCCGACGGCTCGAGGCCGACGGACTCCTCGCCGTCGGTGACCGCATCGCACTCACCGAGACCGGACGATCGCTCGCCGAACAGGTCGTCCGGCGCCACCGACTCGCCGAACGGTTCCTGACCGACGTGCTCGGACTGTCCTGGGCCGACGCCCACGCCGAGGCGGGCAAGTGGGAGCACGTGATCTCCGTTCCCGTGGAGGAGGCGCTCACCCGGGTGCTCGGCGAACCCACGACCTGCCCGCACGGCAACCCCATCCCCGGGGCGAGCTACACCGCTCCCGAGACCAGCACGTTGTCCTCGCTCACCATCGGGGCGACGTTCACGGTGAGCCGGATCCCCGAGGAGCTCGAGTTCACCCCCGGCCTGCTCGACTTCCTGCAGGACAACGATGTGCTCCCCGGCCGGAGCGGCGTGCTGACGGCGCTGTCACCCGACGGGACGGCCACCGTCGAGATCGAGGGTCGCCACGTCGGCATCGGCGCCTTCGCCTCCGAGCGCATCCTCGTCACCGCCTGAGCGAACCGGTCCCCGCAGGACCCCGGGCAGCGGGCGGGCGTGGAGGACCGCCAGCCGCCTGGTGGACCGGGTGAGCGCCACGTAGAGCGACTGGGCGCCGCGGGCCTCCTCCTCGAGGATCGCCGCCGGCTCGACCACCACCACGGCGTCGAGCTCCAGGCCCTTGACCAACGAGATCGGGACCAGGGTCACCTGACGGTCCAGGCCCTGGCGGGTGGCCCGTCCGAAGTCCACCCCGGCGGCCGTCAACGCGTCGGCCGCCCGGTCGACGAGCGAACGCGGCACCACGACCGCCAGGTTTCCGGCCCCGACCGACTCGAGTTCGGCGCGCACCAGCGCCGCCAGCGACCCGCCGAAGGTCTCCGGATCGCAGGCCACGACGGTCGGCGGTTCACCCACCCTCCGGATGCTCACCGGCGGCGCCAACCCGGGCGCGGCCAGCTCCAGGACCCGCGCCGCGTAGTCCATGATCGGGCCCGGCACCCGGTAGCCGACCCGGAGCTCCGCGGACTGCGGCGGACGGCGGTCCGGGAGGTGGGCCAGCACCGACGACCAGTCGTCGTGGGCCCACGCCCCCGTCGCCTGGGCGATGTCGCCCACGATCGTCATCGATCCGTTGAGGGACCGGCGATCGAGCATCCGGAGCTCCATGGGCGAGAGGTCCTGTGCCTCGTCGACGACGATGTGGCCGTAGGTCCGGACGACGTCGATGTCGCGACGCGACGGCCGGGGACCGAGTCGCTCCAGGGCCTCGTCGAGCAGCGGCACGTCCTGGTGCGGATGGACCACCTCCGTCGGATCGCTCAGGCGTGGACGCGCCAGCAGCTCCCACTCGTCCCGACGGAACCAGCGCCGACACGCCGAGCGGAGCAGCCCCGGCGAACCGAACAGGTCGTTGAGCAGCTCGGTGGGCGTGAGGATCGGCCACATCCGCTCGAGCGCCGTCCGCACGAGCACGTCGTGGCGGGTGCGCTCGCGCACCACGTCCGGCCCGTCACCCGTTCGCGAGGTCGAGGCGAGTCGCTCGAAGACGAGTTGCTCGACGTGGCGGCGACCGGCGTTGTGGGTCCGGAACCGTCGACGGGCGTCCTGGATGATCCGCTCGGACTCGGCGACCGACATGGTCAGGTGCTGGACCCCGTACGGGACGCGGAGCGTCTCGCGCAGCGGCCGCTCCCGATCGCGCACGGCCTGGGCGACGACGTCGATCATCCGGAGGTCGCCCTTGACCCGGGCGGTCACCTCCGGATCCCATCCGACCACCCGGACGTTCGGGACCAGGTCGGCCAGGACGGCGATCTCGACCCCCGCCTCACCGAGCGACGGGAGCACCTGCTCGATGTAGCTGAGGAAGACACGGTTGGGACCCACGACGAGGACGCCCTGGCCCTCGAGCGGGAACCGGTGCGAGTAGAGCAGGTAGGCCGCCCGGTGGAGCGCCACGACGGTCTTGCCCGTCCCGGGGCCGCCCTGGACGACCAGGACACCGGCGAGCGGCGAGCGGATCACGACGTCCTGCTCGCCCTGGATCGTCGCGACGATGTCCGACAGCCGGCCGGTCCGGGACTCCTCGAGGGCGGCGATCAGGGCGCCCTGACCCTGCACCTCACCGCGATCGAGCGCTTCGGCGGCCGAACCGAACAGTTCGTCGTCGATCCCCAGCAGGGACCGCCCCCGCGTGGCGAAGTGGCGTCGTCGACGGAGGCCCATCGGATCACGACCCGTGGCCCGGTAGAACGACTCGGCGATCGGTGCCCTCCAGTCGACGACCACGGGCTCGCGCTGCTGGTCGGACACGGCGATCCGGCCGATGTGGAACGACTCGCCCTCGGGCCGTTCGTCGGTGGGCTCGGCGTCGATCCTCCCGAACACCAGCGACTGGTCGCCGACGTCGAGCTGGGCCAGCCGCTGGTCGACCTGGTCCTGGACGACGTCCCGCTCGTAGCGGTGCTGGAACGTCCCGCCCGGGCCGCCGTCGTACTGGTCCCGCATGGCCGCGACCGCGGCGCGGGTCCGCTCGAGACAGTCGTAGGCGTGATCGATCGCCCGCTGCTCGTCGATCAGGTCGGGGTGCTCGGACAACGTCGGTCCTGGGGTCGGGAACCGGGGAACGGGCGATCCTAGCGTCCGACGTCCTCGCCGAGCTCCCGGAGCGCAGAGGCGAGCGCCAGCCGCAGTCGTCTCGCCCGGTCGGCGTCGAGGTGCAGCACCAGCCCGAGGCCCGCCGCACCACGCTCCTCGACGACCACCTGCACCCGCGGGTCGGAGTCGTCGTAGTCGTCGGAGATCCCGACCGACCAACAGACCTCCGGGGCGGCGTCGTCGACCGGTGCCTCGGGGACCACGTCGTCGTCGATGGATCGGCGCATGGCCCCACACTAGGAGCGGGGAGTACGTTCCCAGCGTGGTGTCCCCCCACGCCGAGAGCGCCTTCATCCGGACCTGTCGTGGTGAGACCGCAACGCACACGCCGGTCTGGTTCATGCGCCAGGCGGGTCGATCGCTGCCGGAGTACCGGGCGGTGCGGGGCAGCGGCACGATCCTGGACGCCATCGCCCAGCCCGACCTGGCCTGTGAGATCACGCTGCAGCCGGTCCGGCGCTACGGGGTTGACGCCGCCATCCTCTACTCCGACATCGTCACCCCCGTGCACGCCATCGGGTTCGGTGTCGACGTGGCCCCGGGGGTCGGCCCCGTCGTCGAACGACCGTTCCGGGACCGCTCCGACCTGCAGCGCCTCCGTCCGCTCGATCCCGAGGCGGACACGCCGTACGTGCTCGAGACGGTCGAGGCGCTCGTCGCCGACCTGCCCGTGCCGCTCATCGGCTTCGCCGGAGCACCCTTCACCGTCGCCAGCTACCTCATCGAGGGCAGGCCGACACGCACCTGGGTGCTGACCAAGGCGCTCATGCACACCGACGAACGACTCTGGCACGACCTGCTCGACCGACTCGCCGACCTGGCCATCACCTCGCTGCGCTCACAGGTCGAACGAGGGGCCGCTGCGGTCCAGCTGTTCGACTCGTGGGCGGGCGCCCTGACACCCTCCGACTACGAGCGCTACGTCCTTCCCGCCAGCACGAAGGTGCTCGCCGCCGTGGCCGACCTGGGGGTCCCCCGCATCCACTTCGGGGTGTCGACCGGCGAACTCCTCGGCCTGATGGCCGCGGCCGGCGCGGAGGTGGTCGGCGTCGACTGGCGGACCCCGCTCGACGTGGCCCGGGCCCGCGTGCCCTCCGGGACGGTCCTGCAGGGCAACCTGGACCCGGCGATCGTCGCCGCCGGCTGGGAGGCCACCGAGGGCCCGGCCACGCAGGTGCTGCAGGCCGGTGGCGGCACCCACCACGTGTTCAACCTGGGGCACGGGGTGCTCCCGGAGACCGATCCGACCACGCTCGAACGGCTCGTGGAGTTCGTCCACACAGGAGGTGCGCCGTCGTGACCACCGGCGTCATCGTCATGGCCTACGGGACACCCGCATCCCCCGAGGACATCGAGGCCTACTACACCCACATCCGGCGGGGCCGTCCGCCGACCGAGGAACAGCTCGCCGACCTGGTCGGCCGCTACCGGGCGATCGGTGGGATCTCGCCGCTCGCCGAACGGACCGCAGCGCAGCTCCGGGCGATCGGGACGCAGCTCGAGGAGCGGGCTCCCGGCGAGTTCGTCGTCCGTCTGGGCCAGAAGCACGCGGCGCCATTCGTCGAGGACGGCGTCGCCGACCTGGCCGCCGCCGGCGTCGACGGGGTCGTCGGTGTCGTGCTGGCGCCCCACTACTCGGGTTTCAGCGTCGGCCAGTACCACGAGCGAGCCGGTACCGCCGCCGCCGAGGCGGGGCTGCCGTTCGCCGGGGTGCCCCACTGGCACCTGACCGAGGGGTTCGTGTCCCACCAGGCGGCCTCGGTGACCGAGCGGCTGGCAACACTCCCCGATCGGTCGGTGGTGGTCTTCACCGCCCACTCGCTGCCCGAACGCGTGCTGGAGGGCGACCCCTATCCGGACGAACTCCGCGAGTCGGCCGGTGCCATCGCCGACCGGGTCGGGCTCGACCGTTGGTCCGGCTGGAGTCTGGGCTGGCAGTCGGCGGGCCGCACTCCCGAGCCGTGGCGTGGACCGGACATCCTCGAGATCATCCGGGACCTGGCCGGGACCGGCGCCGCCGACGGCATCCTCGTGGTTCCCCAGGGCTTCACCGCCGACCACCTCGAGGTGCTCTACGACCTCGACATCGAGGCGGCCGGGGTGGCGGCCGAGTGCGGGCTCGACTTCGCCCGCACCGAGGTCGTCAACGACGACCCGGTCGTCGCCGGCGACCTGGCCGACCTGGTCGTGGCCGCGGCCGCAGATCTGGACCGGTGAGCCCGGACCCGGCGGTCGACCTGGTCGTCGTCGGCGGCGGGGTCGCCGGACTGGCCGCGGCCTGGGAGGCCGTGCAGCTCGACGCATCGGTGACGGTGCTGGAGGCGGCCGAACGCACCGGCGGCAAGCTCGTGACGTCCGACCTGCACGTCGACGGCTCCGTCCTCCGCATCGACGAGGGGGCCGATGCCTTCCTGGCCCGGGTCCCCGACGCCGTGGGACTGTGCCACGAGCTGGGGCTGGACGGCGAGTTCGTCACGCCGGCGACCGGCCGGGCGCACGTGTGGTTCGACGGCGCCCTGCGCCCCCTCCCCGATCACCACGTGCTCGGGGTGCCGCTCGACGCCGACGACGCCGAAGCCACGGGCCTGCTCTCGGCGGCGGCGGTGGAACGCCTCCGGACCGAACCGGAGCACCCCGGGGCGCGACCGATCGGGGACGTCTTGGTCGGTGACCACCTGGGTGGACGG
>CAYMKW010000015.1:0-39381 GCA_964391365.1 uncultured Microthrixaceae bacterium
CGGCGCGGACCGCGTCGAGGGCACGCTCTTCGGCAACGGCGAGCGCACCGGCAACGTCGACCTGGTGACCCTCGGGCTGAACCTCTTCACGCAGGGTGTGGACCCGCACCTGGACTTCTCCGACATCGACGCGCTGCGCCGGACCGCTGAGTACTGCAACCGACTGCCGATCCACGAGCGTCACCCGTACGTGGGTGACCTCGTCTACACGGCGTTCTCGGGTTCGCATCAGGACGCCATCAAGAAGGGCGTGGCGGCCATCTCCGGTGGCGGGACGCGGGCCTCGGACGACTACGAGCAGTGGGAGGTGCCGTACCTCCCGATCGATCCGGCGCACCTGGGCCGGACCTACGAGGCGGTCATCCGTGTCAACAGTCAGTCCGGCAAGGGTGGCGTCGCCTACGTCATGCAGGCCGAGTACGGGCTCGACCTGCCCCGTCGACTCCAGATCGAGTTCTCCCGGACGATCCAGCACCTCGCCGAGGACGCCGGCACCGAGGTGACGCCGGCTGCGATGTGGTCGGCCTTCGACGGTGTGTACCTCACGACCCCGGACACGGGCGGCGGCATCGCCCTGCGTTCCGCCGAGGCGACGACCAGCTCGACCACCTCGCGCGTGACCGCCCAGCTCACGGTCGGCGGTGAGCCCGTGACCGTGGACGGTGAGGGTGGCGGTCCCATCTCGGCGTTCGTCCACGCACTCCGTGACGGGCTCGGCCTCGAGCTCGAGGTGGTCGACTACACCGAGCACGCCGTGTCGGCGGGAACCGATGCCACCGCTGCGGCCTACGTCGAGCTCCGGACCCCCGACGGTCGGTCGCACTGGGGGGTCGGGCTGGACGAGAGCATCCTGACCGCGTCGTTGAAGGCGGTCGTCTCCGGCGCCAACCGCCTGGCGCTCGCCGCCGACGACTCAGCCTGAACCGGAGCTGCTGGACCCGGAGCCGCTGGATCCGGAGTTGCTGGATCCGGAGCCGCTGGATCCGGAGTTGCTGGACCCGGAGCTGCTCGATCCGGAGTTGCTGGATCCGGAGTTGCTGGATCCGGAGCTGCTGGATCCGGAGCTGCTCGATCCTGCGGACCTGGTCGTGGGCGGTCCCGTCGACACGGCGTCCTCGCGGTTCGTTCCGGCGGGAACGGAGTCCGACGAGGTGTCCTCGACCGTCGTCGAGGAGCCGGACGAGTCGCTCGATCCGTCGCCCGAGTCCGACTCACTGTCGCCCGGGAGCGTCGTGCTCGTGGCATTCGATCGGAGGATCCCGTTGTACGCCGAGACCTGGTCCAGGCACTCGCCGGTGAACCCCTTGGCCTGCACCGCCCGACGGACCGACTCCTCGACCCGGTTGCGGTCGAGTCGCCCCGAGACGATGGCATCGGTGAGCCGTCGGCTGGTGTCGGCAACGGCCTCGGAGCCGGCCACGATCACGACGTCGGCCCCGGCGGCGATGGCGAGCTCCGCGGCCTGGTCCTGGGTGGTCACGTCGGTGACGGCCTGCTCGCTCAGGTCGTCGACCACGACGAGGCCGCTGAATCCCTGGGCCTCACGCAGCTGGCCGGTGATCGCCGCCCGTGAGATGGACGCTGGTTCGCCGTCCTCGGTGAGTCCCGGGATCTCGACGTTGCCCACCAGGATCGCCGGGGCGCCGGCGTCGATCGCCGCCTGGAAGGGCAGCAGGTCGGCGGCCTGCAGCTCGGCGAGCGACGGCACCGTGGCCGTCCCGCCGACCGGGTCCTGGTCGGCGGAGCCGATCCCGGGCCAGTGCTTGACGACCGGGAGCAGGCCGGACTCCTGGACGGCCGGCACCACGGCGTCGATGAACGGTGTGACCTCGGCCGGATCGGAGGAGTAGGTCCGACCGGCCATTCCACCGCCCGAGCCGGCGTCCGCCGTGGGGGCCAGGAGCACGGTGACACCGAGTTCGGCGACCGCCGAGGCGTGGTCGCCCATCGTCGCAGCGGCCTCCTGGGGTGTGCCCTGCGCCTGCTGGGGCGGGCCGGGGATCGCGTCCACGGCGTTCACGAGCGGCTGGACGCCGCCGCCCTCCTCCTCGACGGCGACGGCGACGCGCATCGGGGCGTCGGCGACCGCCTCGGCGATCTGCTCGTCCACGTCGCTCGACTGCTCGCCGTCGAGCACGATGCCGCCGATCGTGCCGTCGGCGAGCACCTCGGTGGCCTCGTCGGGGGTCTCGACCACGGCCCAGATCATCTGTGCCGCCTGTGCCTCGGGCGGCAGCATCTGGGCGCAGTCGGGGGGAAGGGTGGTGCTCACCTCCACCAGTGACGTCGTGGTGGTCACCTCGACCTGCGCGGTCGTCGTCCCCACGCACGCGGTCGCGCCCAGCGCCGTGACGGCCAAGGTCGCCCATGCGGTCGTGACGGGCCGATTCCGTCGGGTCCGGTCCGGCCGTTGCGTCCCCACCTACGTGACCGTAGCGGGGGATCGGGCCCCGAGCGGGTCAGCTGCGCCAGACTGCACCCCGTGGCCGTCGAGCACGCGTCGTTGCGATCGGACGCCGGGAGCCGATTCCGTCGCTCCCGGATCGGCGTGTGGTTCTGGGAGCTGGGTTACCGGATCGGGCCGAACCTCTGGGTGATCCCGATGTGCACCGCGGCGGTGGCCGTCGGGATCTACGCCGTCACCCGGCGCCTGGACCGGCTCGTGGTCGAACCCGATGGCATCCGGGTGGTCCCGGAGTTCCTGGTGGCACGGTCGCCCGCCGACGCGGCCCTGGTGCTCAGCGCCCTCCTCGCCGCCCTGGCCACGGCGCTGACGCTCGTGTTCTCGACGAGCGTGCTCACGTTCTCGCTGGCGACCTCCCAACTCGGCCCCCGGCTCATCCGACGGTTCATCGAGGACCCGGTCACGCAGCTCGCGCTCGGAATCCTGTTGTCGGGCGTGATCCTCTGCACTCTCACGCTGGCGTCCGTCCGGACGGGCGCAGGCGCGGCAGGTGTCCCCGAGGTGTCCTACGCCGTGACGGTGCTGGTCGCGTTGGCCTGCTTCTTCGTGATCGTCGTGTACGTCCACCGGGTCGCCACGTCCATCCAGGCGCCCCGGGTGGTGGCCGCCGTCGTGGCCGACCTCGATCGGACCGTGACCGAGCTCGACCTCGAGTACCGACGGCTCGGCCGCAGCGACGACGCCGCCGCCGTGGAGCGACGCGTCGCCGAGGTGGAGTCCGACGGGATCGACCTGCTCGCCCATGGTGACGGGTTCGTGCAGGTCATGGACCTGGACCGGCTCCTGGCGGTCGCCGAGCGCGGCCGCTTCACGCTGGTCATGCGGCGTCGTCCCGGACAGTTCGTGGTGCGGGGCCAGGCGATCGCCCGGGTCAGCCCGCCGGACGCCTTCGATGCCGCCCGGCGGGTGATCGACCAGGCGGTCGAGATCGGCGACTCGCGCACCCGCCGTCAGGATCTGGAGTTCGCGCTCTACCAGGTCGTCGAGATCGGACTGCGGGCGCTCTCGCCGGCGATCAACGACACCTTCACCGGGATGACCTGTGTCGACTGGCTGACCGCCGCCCTGTGCCGGCTCGGCCAGCAGGTGCCGGACACGGGCGGCATGCTGGGTCGTGACGGTGAGATCCGCCTCGTCGAGCGACCGGTGCCGTTCTCACGGCAGATCAAGGCGGCCTACGACATGCTCCGACAGGCCGGCGCCGCCAACCCCGCTGTGATCATCCGCATGCTCGACGATCTGGCGACGCTCGCCCGCCACGTGGACGCCGCCCACCTCGACGACGTCGATGCGCAGGCCGAGGCGGTCCTGGCCAGCGGACTCGCCCGCCATCCCGTGGCGGCCGACGCCGACGAGATCCGACGCCGCTACCGGACGGTGGCGGGGGTGATCGCCGCCCGGCGGGACGGTGGGGATCCAACGACCGGGCCGGGTACCGTGACCGGGTGAGCTCCACCGACGTCCCCGCCGGCGACCGGATGCGCGCCGTGGTCCTGGACCCCGATGCGGACCCCGTGCTGGACCGGTCCCGCCTGCGTTTCGCCGCCATGATGGTCGTCGTGGGCGTCGCGCACTTCGTGGCGCCGCGGTTCTTCGAGCGGATCGTGCCGCGATGGTTCCCGTGGCCGCGCGAGGCGGTCGTCGTCTCCGGGGTCGCCGAGGTCGCCTCGGGTGTGCTGCTCGCCGTACCGGCCACCCGTCGGCTCGGCGGCCTGCTCGCCACCGCCACGATCGTCGCCGTCTACCCGGCCAACATCCAGATGGCCGTCGATGCGAGCCGCGGCGAGGACGTGGGTGTGCCCGCCTGGGCGGCGTGGCTCCGTCTGCCGATGCAGATCCCGATGATCCGCCGGGCCTGGAGCTTCACCCGCTGAGACCCCGGCCAGCCCGGGGGTAGGGCAGGCCCGGGTGGCCGAGCAGGTCGAGCGGGTCGCAGGCGGCGCGCATGGCCCCGACGAGGGTGACGACCGCGTCCGGTGCGGTCCGACGCCACCACGCCGCGTTGGCCGGTCCCACGCCGTGCTCGGCGCTGAACGTCCCGCCGAACTCGTCGACGGCGAGCGCGAACACGAGGTCGTGGACCTCGTCGACGAGCGCCTCGTCGACGGGATCGCCGTGGGGGAACACCACGTTCAGGTGGACGCCGCCGTCACCCCAGTGACCGAAGTCGGCGACGGTGGCTCGGGGCCAGCGTCCGCCGATGGCGGCCGTCGCCCGGGTGACGAGGTCCGGCAGGGCCGCCCGCGGGACCGCCACGTCGTGGCCGATGACGTGACCCGACCGGGCGAGGCCCTCGGTGACGGCGTGGCGGACCGCCCAGGCCCGCGCCGGCGGCAGGACGAGCGCACCCGAGGTGTCCACCGGAGCCGTCGACGCGGCCGACACCAGGAGCTCGCCGCACCCGGCCGGACCGGCCACCTCGACGAGCGCGGCCCACGGCGCGGGCCGCAGTGCGAGCGGGCGGCCGGCGGTCGCGGCGGCGTCCAGCGCCGCGGCGGAGACGACCTCGTAGGCGGACAGGAGCGGATCGAGCCGCGCCTCGAGGTGGCCGAGCAGCACCACGGCGTCGGACGGACCGTCGAGCGGGATCCATGCGGCGGCGGTCTCGGCCGGTCGGACCGAGAGGTCGAGCGCCGCCCGGGTGACGACGCCGAACGCCCCCGACGAGCCGACGAACAGCCCGGTCGGGTCCATCCCCTCGTTCCGTTTGCGGTAGGTGCGGAGGGTGTCGACCACCGAGGCGTCCTCGTCGGCCAGGACGACCTCGACACCGAGCGTGTTCCTCCGGACGTCACCGTGGCGCAGCATCCGGGCGCCGCCGGTGTCGGTGGCGATCATGCCGCCCACGGACGGGTCGGACCCCAGGTCGATGGGGAACCAGAGGCCGTGCTCGGCCGCCGCGAGGTTGAGTTCCGAGAGGCGCAGACCTGCGGGTGCCACGGCGGTCCGATCCGCCGGGTCGATCCGGAGTCCGCCACGGAGACGTTCGGTGCTGAGCACCACCAGATCGCCGTCGTGCGCCGACGCACCTGGGGGTGTCGACGCTCCGACCAGCCCGGAGTTGGCGCCCTGCGGGATCAGACGGACCCGGTGGTGGCGGGCCCAGCGCACGACGTGGCGGACCTCGTCGGTCGATGCGGGGCGGACCACGTCCACCTCGACGCCGGCCGGACCCCGGGCCGGGGTCGCGTAGCGGGTCGTGTCGTCACGGCCGGCGCGGAGCACGGCGGATCGTCCCAGTGTCCGGGCGAGCTCGTCGGTGGGGTGGGCCGGGCGCACGGACCCGATGATGCCGTACCTTGACGACCCGTGAGCCCTGCAGCGCCGACATCGACCGATCCGATCCCTCCGGGAGCACGCCGGCGGAGCGACGGCAGCCCGTGGCGGGTGGCCGTGTGGGGGACCGGCAACGTCGGCCGACCGTCGATCCGGTCGGTGGTGGCCGACCCCGACCTGGAGCTCGCCGCCGTCGTCGTCTCCGATCCGGCGAAGGAGGGCCGGGACGCCGCCGACCTGGCCGGGCTGGCCGAGCCGACGGGCGTCCTCGCCACCCGAGATGCCGGTCGGCTGCTCGCCGCGGGTGGGATCGACGCCGTGGTGTACGCCGCGACCGGCGACACCCGGCCGGACGCGGCGGTGGACGACATCGTGGCCTGTCTGCTCGCCGGGGCCGATGTGGTCAGCACCTCGGTGTACCCGCTGATCCACCCCCCGAGCACCCCGGCGGCGCTGCGCGATCGGGTCGAGCGCGCGTGTGCCGAGGGCGGGGCGTCGTGCTGGGTGTCCGGGATCGATCCGGGGTTCCTGGCCGACCTGCTGGCTCCGGTGCTCGTCGCAACGTGCGTGTCGGTCGATCGGGTCGAGATCCGCGAGACCTTCAACTACGCCACCTACCACGCCCCCCACGCGGTCCGCGACCTGGTCGGCTTCGGGACGTCCATGGACTCGCCGCCACCGATGCTCTGGCCGTCGGTCCCGACCATGGTCTGGGGTGGTGTGCTCCGCGTGCTCGCCGACCTGCTCGGCGTCGAACTCGACGACGTCGACGAGCAGATCGAGCGTCGGCCGCTCGAGCGCACGATCGAACTGCCCATCGGCACCTTCGAGGCCGGGACGCAGGGTGCGTTCCGCCTGCTGGTGCGGGGACTCGTCGACGGCGAGCCGGTGATCGTGGTCGACCACGTGACCCGTATCGATGACGAGTGCGCTCCCGACTGGCCGCACGCCCCCGAGCGGTCGATGGGGTGCCACCAGGTGATCGTCCACGGCGACCCCGACGTCACGCTCACCCTGGAGGCCGGCGACACCGCGGACCCGGCGACCCTGGGCGATCGCAACGTCGGGGGGATCGCGCTCTCGGCGGGTCGGATCGTCCACGCCATCCCTGAGGTGGTGGCGGCACCGAACCGGATCGTCACCGCCGCCGACCTGCCGCTCGTCGTCGGTCGGGGGCTGGTGCGGCCGTGAGCGATGTGACCGACGACCCGCTCGCCCCGTACGCCGGACACGGCGGTTCCGTCGGTCGGATCTTCGCCACCTCCGAACCCTGGTGGCCGGAGCGACGACGACCGCGTGCGGGAGCGCCCAACATCGTCGTGGTCATGTGCGACGACGTCGGCTACTCCGACGTCGGCTGCTACGGATCGGAGATCCCCACACCCAACATCGACCGCCTGGCCGCCGAGGGGCTGCGCTACCGGGACTACCACGCCACGCCGATGTGCTCGCCCACGCGGGCCAGCCTGCTGACCGGTCTGGAACCGCACCGGGCGGGTGTGGGCCACGTCGCGCACTCCGACCCCGGGTTCCCCGGCTACGCCATGGAGCTGACGCCGCTCGCCCCGACGCTGCCGGCGCTGCTGCGCGACGCCGGCTACCAGACGCTGATGGTCGGCAAGTGGCACCTCACCAAGGACAGCCAGGTCAACGATGCGGGTGACCGGTCGTCCTGGCCGCTCCAGCAGGGCTTCGACCGCTACTACGGGTTCCTCGACGCGTTCACGAACTTCCACCAGCCGCACCGGCTGATCGAGGACAACCACGCGGTGCAGGTCGACCGGTACCCCGATGACTACTTCGTCACCGACGACCTCACCGACCACGCCATCTCCATGGTGCGCGAGTCGGTGGCCTCCGATCCGGACAAGCCGTTCTTCCTCTACTTCGCCCAGGCCGCCGTGCACGCGCCGCTGCAGGCCCCTGCGGCCGACATCGCCCGGCACGCGGAGGTGTACCACGAGGGTTGGGACGAGTTCCGCCGCCGCCGGTACGAGCGACAGGTCGAGCTGGGGGTGATCCCCCCGGATGCCGAGCTGGCCCCGCGCAACCACGAGCCGGGGGACGAGGTCACCGCCTGGGACGACCTGGACGACGACCGCCGGCGGCTCTTCGCCAGGTACATGGCCGTCTACGCCGCGCTCATCGACAACCTGGATCAGAACCTGGGTCGGTTCCGGGCCGCGCTCGAGGAGCTCGGGGTCTGGGACGACACCCTGTTCGTCTTCACCTCCGACAACGGCGGCTCGCGAGAGGGTGAGGAGGACGGCACCAGCGCCTACTTCCGGACGCTGCACCACGGTCGGACCGGTGCGGCGCAGCCGATCGAGGAGGACCTGGCCCGCTTCGATGACCTGGGCGGGCCCCGGACCCTGCCGCACTACCCGCGCGGCTGGGCGATGGTGTCGAACACTCCGTTCCGCCTCTACAAGATCAACGCCCATCGGGGCGGTCACTCCGTGCCGTTCGTCGTCTCGTGGCCGAACGGCGGACTCGGGGCGGGGGGTGCGGTCCGGGAACAGTTCGTCCACGTGTCGGACCTGCTCCCCACCTTCCTCGAACTCGCCGGTGTGGATCGGCCGGACACCTGGCACGGCCGTCCGGTCCTGCCCCTCTACGGCGAGTCGGTCGCCGCCACGCTCCGCGACCCGGATGCGCCTGGACGCACCGCGGATCTGGTCGTGGAGAACGAGGGCCACCGGGGGTTCCGCCGTGGCCGATGGGAGGCCGTCACGCGGCACGTGCCGCGGACCGCGTTCTCGGAGGAGCACTGGGAGCTCTACGACGCACTGGCGGACCCGACCCAGCTCCACGACCTGGCGGCACAGCAGCCACAGCTCCTGGGCGAGCTGATCGCCGCCTGGGAGGAGGCGGCCTGGTCGAACCAGATCTTCCCCCTGGACGAGGGAACGGGCTACCGCTACCTCCTCCGGCCGTCGTGGACCGAGGTGTTCGACCGGCCCGTCGTGCTGCGGGCCGGCACCCCGACGCTCGACCGGTGGCGCTCGCAGCGACTCATCCTGTGGCGCGACGTCGACGTCGAGGCGCACGTCCATCTCCGGGAGGGCGATGCCGGCGTGCTCGTCGCGCACGGGGACCAGGGCGGCGGTTACTCCCTCTACGTCGACCGGACGGGGGAGCTCGTCGCAGCCCACAACGGATACGGGTTGGAGCGATCGGTCCGCGGTCCGGTGGTCGAACCCGGCGAGCACCGGCTCGCGCTGCACATCCGCTGCCCCGGCCAGGACCGCTGGGACCTCTCGCTGTCGGTCGACGGCGAGGTCGTCGCCGCCGAGGAGGGCTTCCGGCTGCTCATGGCCATGGCCCCCTTCGAGGGCATCGACGTGGGGCTCGACCGCCGGTCGCCGGTGTGCTGGGACGTCTACGAACGGCACGGTCCGTTCCCGTTCACGGGGACGATCGAGTCCGTGGCCTACTCCCCGGGCACCCCGGCGCCGGACAGTCCGGTGGATCTGGTCGGGTTCCTCCGCGACTGGGGCCGGCGGTTCGAGTGAGCACCGACCGGTGACCACCGGCAGGTTCGACGTCGACGTGGTCGTGGTCGGCGCCGGCGCCATGGGGGCTGCGAGCGCCTGGCGGCTGGCCCGATCGGGTCGCAGTGTGCTCCTGCTCGAGCGGTTCGGCCCCGGCCACACGCGTGGTTCGTCCCACGGGGCCACCCGGATCTTCCGTCTGGCCTACCGGGACCCCCGGTACGTGGCGCTCGCCGAGCGGGCGCTGCCGCTGTGGCGGGAACTCGAGGACGCCTCGGGCGAGACCCTGCTCGAACAGGTCGGACAGCTCGACCACGGTCGCCCGGAGGCCGTGGCCGAGGTCGTCGGTGCGCTGCGGTCCGCAGGGCGACCGGTCGAGGAGCTGCGACCCGACGAGGCCTCCGAGCGTTGGCCGGGACTGCGCTTCGAGGGGGCGGTCGCGCACAGTCCGGAAGGTGGTCGGTGCTGGGCGGACCGGACGGTGGCCGCCACCCAGCGGCTCGCCGGGTCGGCCGGCGCCGAGGTCCGCTTCGGAACCACCGTCGAGCGCATCGAGGTCACCGGGTCGGGCGCGGTCGTGCACGCCGACGGCGGGACGTGGCGCACACCGGTGGTCGTCGTGGCCGCAGGGGCCTGGCTGCCCCAGCTGCTCGACGGTGTGGTCGGACTTCCGGACCTGCGGGTCGAGGCCGACCAGCCGTCACAGTTCGATCGACTCGACCCCGATGGCGCCTGGCCGTCGTTCCTCCACCACGGCGAGCCGGTGGACGGTGTGGACCGGCCCCTGCACTTCGACGCCTACGGCCTCGAGACACCGGGGGAGGGTGTGAAGGTCGGTGGCCACGGGACGGTCGGACCGGCCGACCCGGACGACGATCGACGGGGCCCCGACGGCGGGCGGACCCGAGCGTTGGTCCGGTACGTGACGAGGTGGCTCCCGGGCCTGGACCCGACGCCCCGATCGACAACCTCCTGTCTGTTCACGACCACGCCCGACGAGCACTTCGTGCTCGACCGCAGGGGCCCGGTCGTGGTCTGCTCGCCGTGCTCCGGCCACGGGTTCAAGTTCGTTCCGGCCGTGGCGGCCGAGGTTGAGCGTCTCGTCACCTCGGGTGGTCAGCCGGTCACCCAGTGGCGCCTCCCGGACTGATTCGCCAGGAATCCGGATGCAACTGCATCCGGGGCCGGTCGTCGGGACGATCCAACCTCCATGAGGTCCTCGCTCCACACGTCCGCCCCCGAACGCCGTCGCCCCCGTTGGCAGCGCCTGATGGCGCTCCCCGTCGCGGCCATCGCCCTCCTGGGAGCCGCCTCCTGCACCATGGCCCCGCCCGTCACGACGACGGTTCCCTCGGTGGAACTCGAGCGGTACCTCGGCACCTGGTTCGAGGTGGGCAGCGTGAAGCAGTTCTTCTCGGTGGGGCTGGTCAACACCAAGGCCCAGTACTCGCTCAACTCGAACGGAACCGTCCGGGTCGAGAACTCGGGCAACTACTTCGCTGCGAACGGTCCGGAGTCCAGGATCGTCGGTGCGGCCGCACCCGTGGACTCCACCAACGCCAAGCTCAACGTGTCGTTCGCCGGCCCGCCGTCGCCCAACCCGCCGGGGAACTACTGGATCGTGGACCTGGACGCCGACTACCAGTGGGCGATCGTGAGCGATCCGACGGGGACGAGTGCGTTCCTCCTGTCCCGGACACGGCAGGTCAGCCCCGAGCTGTACGCCGAACTGGTGGAGCGGGCCGCCGCCAAGGGCGTGTCCACGGCCAACCTGACGCCCACGCCGCAGCTCTGAGTTCCGCGGTCACGGTCTCGACTCCAACTGCGTACGCACCTCGCCGACGCTCCGGCGGAGGAGGGTCAGCTTGGGGATCTCACCCAGGGGTCGCCACGACCTTCCGTCGGTGGTCCACTCGGCCCACCACCAGACGGTGATGTCGCCGAGCCAGGCATCAGGTCGGCCGGGGACTCCGGTGCGTGAGCGGTAGGTGACGGCGCACGAACCCGGTCCGACCGCCTGGCGGGCGGGGGACCGGGGGTCCAGGGGATCGAACGGTCGGCCGGCCCCGGTGCAGCGCAGCACCTCGCCCACGGAGGCCGGGTCTCCGGTGCGGACCTCGAATCTGACCGGCCACGCCCGCACCCGCGCGGTCCTTCCCCGACTGACGAGCGTCCGGTCGACGACCTGGTTCCACACGGGCGGAGCGAACGAGACGAAGACCGGTTCGCCCACCGGTACCGTCAGTCCGCCCGGGGGCGAGAGGGTCGCCCGGAGGGCGGGCAGCACGGTGACCATCTGACTGCTCCACGTTGTGGTGGTGCCGGCCGCCACCGAGACGATCCGCACCTCACCGGTCGCCCGGCCGTCGAGGACCCGGTACTGGACGCTGAGGTCGTCGACGGCCCCGGCCGCGGCCCGGTCGGCGAGCTGGCGGACGACCGGGTGGCCGGCGATGTCGGGGCGCACCGACGCGACCTGAAGAAGGTACGCGACCTGTGCGGCCGAGAAGGTCGCCCAGTAGGCCCGGACCGATGTCGTCCGTCGTCCGCCGGAGGAGCCGGATCCGAAGATGGTGGTGATGATGCGACCGTCGCCGCTGATCCGGGAGCTGGCCCCGCCGTCGCCGGCGGCCCCGGCGTTCCCGGCGGTCGGAACGCTCAGCGCGAACGCGAGGACCGCTGCCACCCGCACCGTCCGGACCCGGGTGGTCCGCATCACCGGCACGGGTCGGGGCTGCCCGCCGGCAGCGTGGTGAGCTCGGTCTCGAACAGCGTGGCCACGGTCCAGGCGCCCCCGACCGGCCTCCTGAGCGTTCCGGTGCCTCTCGCATGACCGACCAGATCGTCGACGACGGCGCCGTCACCCGCTCGCACGGCGACCCCCGGTGACCAGCCGCACCAGGTGAAGGCGCGTTCCTCGTCGGCGTCGGGAGCGGCGACCGGCGGGGAGCCGGCCACCACGTCGACGGCCCGGTGGACGTAGCTCAGTCCTCCGGGCGGCGGGGTCACGCGAACGCCCTCGGCCCGGCGCCCCCGGATGCGGTCACGGACCGCGGCGTCGAGTTCCGACTCGGCCGGGACGATCCGGTGCCAGGCGGCGAGCAGCGGGTCGGCCGGGTCGTCGGCGGCCTCCGGATCGGCGGACAACTCGCTCAGGGCCCGGTCGTAGCGCTCCAGCACCTCGTCGACCTCTCGACGCTCCTCCGCGCTGCCGACTCCCGGCGGTGCCGAGCCGGCGTCGGACGGGTCGGCCGGGGCGGGAGCGGACGGTGGCGGAACCGGCGTGGCCGGCGGTGCGGCCAGCACGCCGGCTCGGGGGGCGGTCCCGGATTCGACCGGCGTCCCGAGCGGATCCGGGATCCGCTCGGAGGTGTCGATCGCCTCCGGGTTGCCGCACGACGCCACGGTGGCGACCGGCAACGACGCCACCAGCATCACCAGGAGGGCGGTCGATCGGGGTCGTCTCGTGCGGTGCGTGTCGCTCACGCCTGCAGTCAACGCGGGTGCGAACGCCGGCTCAAGGGCCGGCGGCGGGCATCAGTACCCGCGGAACACCGGTGCCCGACGCTCCCGGAACGCCAGCAGTCCCTCTGCGAAGTCCTCGGACGCGGCGAGCAGGTCCTGGGCGACCGCCTCCTCCTCGAAGGCGGTGTGTCGGCTCGACTCGAACGAACGGTTCACCAGCCACTTGGTGAGCCCGAGCGCCTTGGTCGGTGCCTCGGCGAGTCGACCGGCGAGTTCGTCGACGGTCGCGGCCAGCTGATCGTCGGGGACGACCCGGTTGGCGATTCCCAGCTGCGCACACCGCTCCGCGGGGACGTCGTCGGCCAGGAACATCAGCTCCTTGGTGATCTGCGGACCGACGATGCGCGGGAGCAGGTAGGCGCCGCCCGCGTCGGGCAGGATCCCGCGTCGGACGAACACCTCGACGAGCTTCGCCCGTTCGGCCATGACGACGAGGTCGCAGGCGAGGACGAGGTGGGCGCCGCCACCAGCGGCGGTGCCGTTCACTGCGGCGATCACCGGGACCTCGCAGTCGAGGATGGCGGCGACGAGGCGCTGCCATCCTCGGCGGATCATCCGGGCGGCGTCGCCGACGACCCGGTCCGGTGCGCCCTCGGGCTTGGCGGGCGCCGGCGGCTGGGGCCCGCCGAGATTGGCGCCGGTGCAGAAGTGGCGTTCCCCGCTGGCACCGAGCACGACGACGCGGACGGCGTCGTCGGCCGAGGCCCACTCGAGGTGCTGGGTGAGGCGGTCGCGCATGTGGGCGGTGAGGGAGTTCCCGGCGTCCGGTGCGTCGATGGTCAGGTACGCAACGCCGTCGCGCACCTCGTAGCGGACGTGGTCGTCCACCTCGCCGGGGTCGGGCGTTCCGTTGGCGGTCTGGTCGGCGTCGGTCACGTGGTCCCCTGGTGCTGTCGGCGGTCGAGTCGGTCATCGCCGTCGGCTCCGACGGCGGACGCAGGCTAGGACAGCAGCAGGTCGTTACGATCCACTGGTGCCCACCTGCCGTCCGGCGACTCGTCGTCGTCCCGCCGTGCGCATCGTCCGGTGGTTGTCGCCTCCGGCCGCAGTGGTCGTGGCCGGACTGGTGCTCGGCGCCGTTCTGGCGGCCGCGGCGCCGGTGCAGTCCGCCGGGGCGCACGCCACGCTCGTCGGGAGCGACCCGGCGGCCGACTCGGTGGTGTCGATCGCCCCCGAGGTGGTCGGCCTGCGCTTCGACGAACCGGTGAGCCCGGTGCCGGGCGGCCTGCGCGTCCTGGACCCCGACGGCGTTGAGGTCGGTGACGGAGAGGCCGAGGTGTCGCCCGACGGACTCGTCGTCGAGCAGGCCGTCGGGATCGGTGCCGTCCGGGGCAGCTTCACCGTGACCTACCGGGTCCTGAGCGCGGACGGCCACGTCGTGGGCGGATCGTTCGTGTTCAGCGTGGGCGAGCGCTCCGCGACCGCCCGGGTCGAGGACGGCGGTGATCCGGCCAGCCGATTCCTGGACGTGTTCGGCCGCTGGCTCGCTGCGTGCGGGTCGCTCCTCGCCCTCGGTGTGGTGCTCCTCGCGAGCCTCGATCCGTTGGGCCCCCTCGGCGTCGGACTCGTGGAGCGCCGCAACGTCCTCGCCGGCGGTGCGGTGGCGGTGCTGGTCGGCGTGGCGGTGTCGATGCTCGGTGTGGCCGGTGCGTACGCCGGCGGACTGGGTGCCGCACCGTCGGTGGTCGGCGACGTGGCGGTCGCGAGCGCCTCCGGCACGGTCGCCGCGCTCAGGCTGGCGACGGCCGCCCTGCTCGTGGTGCTCGTGGCCGTCCCGGCGGCCGTGCGTCGGGCGGGTCCGCTGCTGGCGGCCGTGGTGGTCCTCTGTCTGGTCCTGCCGGCACTCGGGGGCCACGCCGCCAGTGCCGATGCCCCCGCCCTGGCAGCGGTGATCGGGTCGCTGCACCTGCTGGCCGCCGGACTCTGGATCGGGACGATCGGCGTCCTCGCGGTCCGGTGGCGGGCCGATCGGCCGCTGCTCGGCGAGTTCTCCCAGGTGGCGGTCGTGGCTGCGCCGTTGGTGGTCCTCACCGGGCTGGCCGGGGCCTGGAGCCAGGTCGACGCCGTGGCCCAGCTCTGGACCAGTGCCTACGGTCAGTTGCTGGTCGTCAAGGCGGTGTTCGCCGCCGTGCTGCTCCTGCTCGGGTGGCTGAACCGTCGCCAGCTGACGGATGCGACCCGGGCGCTGGTCGACCTGGCGGCCTCGGTTCGCCTCGAGGCGGGGCTGGGCCTGATGGTGGTGGCCGTCTCCGCCGTGCTCGTCGTGACACCGCCCCCCGGACCCCTGGTGGCTCCGGTGGCGGTCCGGGGTGAGGCCGGTGACCTGGTGGTGGACCTGGAGCTCGCTCCCGCTGCGGCTGGGCCGAACACCGTCGATCTCCGCTACTCGAACGCAGCCGGCACACCGGTTGCGGTCGACGCGACCGACGTCCGGGTGTCGACCGCCGGTGTCGAACCGCGTCGACTGGATGTGGAGGCGGTGGGTCCGTCGTCGGCCCGGGCCGACGACGTCGTGTTGACCCCGGGCCGCTGGCGGTTCAGGGTGACGGTGGTCCGGCGGGGTTCGCCCGCCGTCGTCGAGTTGGAGGTGCCCGTCTCGTGAGCCGCCCGGTCGGAACGCGGTCCCGTGTCCTCGTCGCTGCCGTGACCCTCCTGGTGGCGGTCACGCTCGTCCCGTCCGTCGCCGGGGCCCACGGAGGCGAGGCGCGCCTGGACCTGCTCGAGACCGAGGGCGTTCCGGGCGGCGTCGAGGTCGCCGTCCGGGTCACGTACGTCAACGACGGGCACGGGGCGGACGACGCGACCGTCACGGCCGTCGTCGTTCCCGCCGACGGGACGGACGCCCCGGGGACGCCGGTGCCGCTGCCGGCGACGGGGGAGGAGGGCGTCCACGGCGGAACCGTGCCCGTGCCCGCTCCCGGGCCATGGATCGTCCGGATCACCTCGGTGGAGCCGACTGCGAGTACCGAGGTGCGCGTGGACGTCCCCGCCGCTCCGCCCGCCACGGCCCCGACGACGGGAGGCGACCCGGTCGCGCCCGCCCCGATTGCGGAGACCGATCCGGCGTCGCCTCCTGGCGAACCGATCGGCACCAGTGGGGCCGCGACCGACCCGACGGACGCTGACGGCCCGGCGGCCTGGGTCTGGCTCCTGGGTGGTGCCGCGGCGATCGTGGCGGTCGGGGCCGGCGTCGTGCTGGTCCGGCAGGGCTCGCGTCCCGGCCCCCTCGAGTGACGCGACCGGGAACACCGCCGTGATCCCGCCGGTTGACACCTCGGTACGAAGCAGTTCGTCGAGCGAGGGGTGTCGTCCATGAGCCGTGGTGCGAAGATCGTCGTCGGGGTCGCCGTGGCGGTGGTGGCGCTCGTCGTCGCGTCGATCCTGGCGCTCGGGTTGCTCGGCGGGAGTGACGGGCCCGAGGAGTTGTCCTTCGAGGACGCCCCCACGACCACGGGCGCTCCCAGTGGGTCCGACCCGGCCGAGGTCACGCCGGCACCGACGGACTCGCTCGATGGTGCCTGGGTCGTCGCCGGCGGTTCGCAGGCCGGGTACCGGGTGCTCGAGGACAGGATCGGCGGACTCCAGAACATCGAGGCGGTCGGCCGCACCGACGCCGTCAGCGGCGGGTTCACCGTGTCGGGAACGACGGTCACCGACATCCGGGCGGAGGTGCAGGTGGCCACGATCACCTCGGACTCGACCTTCCGCGACGGCCGCTTCGCTGGTTCGATCATGGACACGGCGACCTTCCCGACGGCCACGTTCACGGCAGCGCAGGCGACGCTGCCCTCGCTGCCGGCCGACGGCGGGACGATCACGGTCCCGGTCGCCGGTGAGCTGACGCTCAAGGGGGTCACGCGGCCCGTGGACGTGGACCTCCAGGTGCAGCGGTCCGGCGGACAGGTCCGGATCCTCGGTTCGGTCCCGGTGGTCTTCGCCGACTTCGGGATCGAGACCCCTCAGCCGCCCGGACTGTCGGTCCGCGACGAGGGAACGGTCGAGTTCCTGCTGGTCGCGGTGCCGGCCTGATCGAGGCGGTCGACGATCGCCCGGGCGAAGCGTCCGGCCGCCGCGGGGTCGACCTCGACGAAGAACGACGGTTCGCACAGCTCGAGTTCCAGGACGACCGGGTCGCCGTGGTCGTCGTGCACCAGGTCGACCCGGGCGTACAGGAGCGGGATCGTGGCGTGCCGGGCCGCCACGGCGATCGCCGCGTCGGCCACGTCGAGCTCGGCACGGCTCGCCCGGGCCGGGGTGATGCGTTCCGGGGCGAAGGGGCCGTCGACGAGCCCGGCTCCACGTCGCAGGATGGCACCCTTCGTGAAGGCGTGGCTGTGGTTGCCGCCGAAGTGCACCACCCCCGTCTCCCAGCGGGCGTCGACGCTGGGGAGGTACGGCTGCACGACGACCGAGCGACCGGCCGTGCAGAGCCGCCGGGCCAGGTCCAGGCCGGCCCGGGCGTCCTCGGAACCGACGCGCAGGGTGTCCTTGGAACCGGCCGAGACGGTGGGTTTCACCACCACCTCCCCCGACGCGGCTCCGTCGAGCACGCCGAGCACCGTCGCCTCGATGTCGACCTCGTCGGCTCCCGGGTCAAGGAACCGGCCGGTGACCACCGGTACGCCCGCTGCCGCCAGGTCCTGCAGATAGCGCTTGTCGGTCGTCCACCGGAGCACGTCCACGGGGTTGGCCAGGTCCGTGGCGGCCTCGACCTGCCGGGCCCAGTCGAGGAACGCGTCGAGCCGCTCGGTGTAGTCCCAGGTGGAGCGCACCACGACCAGGTCGGCGTCGGACCACGCCACCCCGGGGTCGTCCCAGACCGCTGGTGATGCCTCCACACCGACCCGGAGGAGCGCATCGAGGAGCGCGTCGGCGTCACGGTCCAGCTCCCATGAGCCCCGGGCCGTCGCCAGCAGGACCCGAGGGCGCTCAGTCGGCGGCATCGGGTCGTTCGTCGTCCATGAGTGCCAGACCGGCGAACCTGCCCTCGAGGTCCGGATGCTCCCGGCACGGGTCGTCGACGTCGTCGAGCTCGAGTCGCAGGGCCCGACTGGTCACGGCGTGCATGTCGTAGGTCGTCACGATGTAGGTCAGCTCAAGGATCTCCTCGTCCGACAGGTGGCGCTGCAACGCCGCGACCACGCCGTCGGGGGTCCGACCCCCCTGCAGCACCAGACAGTCGGTGTAGGCGAGCACGGCGCGTTGGGCGGGGTCGAAGCACTCGGCCACCTGCCAGTGGGGGATGGAGTCGACCTGCTCCTCGCTCAGGCCCACGTCCCGGCACGCCTTGCAGTGCTGGGAGTAGACGAAGCTGGAGCCTCTCGCCCAACCGGTGCGGACCTGCCCGAGCTCGCGCAGGACCGGGTCCAGACGGCGCTCCGGTGAGCGGTAGAAGGTGAACCCTCCGACAGCGTGCTGCAGGGCCTCGGGCACCAGCGCGAACACCGTCCACCAGTTGCCCGGCGTCCCGCTCGCCGTGCCCGGTTCGGCCACCGGGTCACGTTCGCCGAACAGCATCCCGTAGAGCACCTGGGTGAGCGGGTCGGCCTGGTCCCTCGGTACCTGTCGCAGTCGTGGCACGTCGTCCTCCGGATCGTCCCGTCGCCGGACCGGTCCCGGGTTCGGCGGGTCGCCGGACCCCCTCGCCCGACGTCGGCCGCACGGTAGCGTGGCGTTCGTGCGCTCGCTCCGCCGCCGTCGGGTCGTCCTGGCGTGGATGCTCCGGCTCGTCGTCCTGGCCGCCGTGGTCGCCACTTGGAGGATCGCGCCGCTGTCGGTGCTGACCCGTCAGGCCGACGATGCGCAGATCGAGTCCTACGACGCCCGCTACGAGCTGTCCGCCGACGGTTCGCTGGTCGTGACCGAGACCCTCGTGGTCGACCTGCCCCCGGGCAAGCGGGGGATCTTCCGGGTGTTCGACACCGCCGATCCCCGACGTTCCGACGTGACCCACCCGGTTCGGGTCGACTCAGTGACGCGTGACGGCCGGCCCGAGCCGTGGACGTGGAACGACTCGGCCCCGGGAACGCAGACGATCCGCATCGGCGACGAGGACGAGTTCATCGGCCCCGGCGAGTTCGTCTACGAGATCGTCTCCCGGACGGTCGGAGCGACCGAACCGGCGACCGTCGGTGGTGGTCGGGAGGGCGAGGTCGTCTGGTGGTGGGACGTCGTCGGTTCGGGGTGGGCCATGCCGATGCGCTCGGCCCGGGTGACCGCGTCGCTGCCGGCGGTCCCGCGGACGGTGGAGTGCGTGCAGGACGTGGACACCGCCTGTCAGGTCCAGCGCGATGGTGCCTCCTTCACGCTGACGGCCGGTCCGCTCGACCCGTTCACTCCCGTGACGGTCCGGACGACCTTCCCCGAGGGGGCGCTCCCCGTGCCTGCCGGATCCCCCGGCCTCCCGGTGCTCCCGTTCGTCGTCCTGGCCGTTCTGGCCGGGATCGCAGCAGCCACCGGGCTGTGGTTCGCCACGCGTGAGCGGCAACCCGGGTTCCCGGTGCTCTTCGAGCCGCCCGAGGGAATCGGACCGGCGGTGGGTGTGCGGGTCCTGCAGGAGGAGGACGCCGCCGACGACCTGCAGGCCACGCTCTTCGACCTCGGCGCCAGGGGAGCGGTCGAGCTCCGCAGCACCGGTGACGGGTGGATGGTCCAGCTGGTCGCCGATCCCGCCACGCTGGCGATCCCCGAGGACGGTCGGGCGGTCCTGACCGGACTGGGGCTCGACCAGGTCGGCGACGGCTTCGCAGTGACCAAGACCGTCTCATCGGGTTCGCGCATCTCCACGACGCTGTCCTCGTTGCGCAGCCGGGTCGCGGTGACGGCGGCCCCCTACCTGCAGCGGTCGTGGCCGGGCGTCCTCGGTCGGTTCCTCGTCCAGGCGTCGATCGCGGCGGTGATCGGCGCGGCCGTCCTCTGGCTGGGCTGGGCCCGCCGGGTCCCGTGGCCGCTGCTCCTCGGCGTCGCCGCATTCGCGCTCGTCGGTGCAGGACTGGCGGTCGACCGTTCCGTCCTGACCAACCACTCCGCAGCGGGACGCGACCTGTGGAGTCGCGTCGGCGGGTTCGCCCGGTTCCTGTCCACGGAGTCCTCCGAGTCGCGATTCGACGCCGCCGCTCACGCCGACTGGTACCCGCGTTACCTGGGCTGGGCGACCGCACTGGGTGTGGCCGATGCCTGGGCGGCGCGGTTCGAGGCGCAGGGGGTCGACGTCAGCCAGGTCGGCTACGTGAGCGGAGTGGGCCCGCACGGGACCTTCACGTCGTCGGACCTGCGTGGATCGATCGCCTCGGCGATCAGCGGCGCCTCGGCGACCTACGCTGCCTCGGTCAGTTCATCGTCGTCCGGCGGCGGTTTCAGCGGCGGAAGCGGCGGTGGGGGAGGCGGGGGCGGCTCGTGGTGAGTCGGACCCGGAACGAGTTCGAACGAACAGGGAGCGGCACGTGACCATCATCCTCATCGTCGTCCTGGTGATCGTCGTGGCCCTCGGCCTGGTGGCGGTCGTCGGGATGAACCGACTCCGCCAGCAGCGGGTGCTCGTCGACGAGGCGTACGCCGGCATCGACGTGCAGCTCACGCGGCGGTCCGAACTCATCCCGAACCTGGTCGAGACGGTCAAGGGGTACATGCAGCACGAGCGCGGCACCCTCGAGGCGGTCACGCAGGCCCGGGCGGCGGCACAGGCGGCCCGCAACGTGGGCGAGGCGGCGGCGGCCGACGCCCAGATGACCACGGCGCTCGCCAACCTGTTCGCCACGGCCGAGGCCTACCCCGACCTCAAGGCGTCGACGAACTTCTCGGAGCTCCAGGCCGAGCTGTCACGCACCGAGGACCAACTGGCCTTCTCACGGCAGTACTACAACGATGCCTGCTCGACGTTGAACCGCACGATGGTCACGATCCCGTGGTCGCTCTTCGTGGGTGTCGCCGGTGTTGAACGCGGCGTCTTCTACCAGGCGCCCGCCGGAAGTGCGACGGTGCCGAACGTCTCGTTCGACAACGCGCCGCCGGCCGCGCCGCCGGCCGCGCCCCCGGCGGCACCGGCCGCCGAGCCGCCGACCGACCCCTCCGCCGGCTGACCGGCGGTTCGGAGGACGGTCACGCCGAGCTGGCCGCACCTCCGCCGCCCGACGAGCCGACGGGGAACGCGACCGCGAACCCGTCGGTCCCACCGCTGATCGGTGTGGCCCCCAGGGTCCCCGACGTCGTGCCGACGACCACGACGTGGCCGTCGTCGCTCAGCGCCACACCGGTGACCCGTTCGTCGCCCGGCGAACCGAACACCGCAGTCCATCGCCACGTTCCCGTGGCCAGGTCGTAGGCGGACAGGAAGGCGTCGCGACCCCCGGTGGCGGCCCCGTCGGCGGCACCCGGTACGTCCACCCGCTGGGAGCCGACGATCGCATCGCCGGCGGTCCCGGCCACGTACACCGTCTCGCCGTCCACGACGACCCCGGCGGCGTCGTCGTCCCCGGCCGATCCCAGCTGGGTGATCCACTGCTGTCGTCCGCCGGCGTCGACCGCGGCGACGAGGACGTCGGAGCCACCGGCGGCCGGGGCGCTGCCCGGGGCGACGAGTTGTTCGGCACCGTCGCTGGACGACCGCACGTCGCCGTTCGTGGACCCGACCGCGACGATGGTCTCGGTGCCCCGGGTGGCATCGCCACCGGCGGCGACCGCCCGCCCGCTGTCGTCAGCGCTGGTGCCGAACGGGGTGAGCCAGCGCTGGTTGCCGAACGGGTCCGATCGGGCGACCCATGCGTCGCGCCCGCCGCGGCGGAGCGACCCGTCGTCGAAGCCGAGTGCCTCGTCGCTCGTGGTGCCGGCCACCACGGCGTCGTCGTCCGCCGTCACGGCCACACCGTTGGCGGCGTCGTCGCCCTGCGTGCCGAACTGCCGTGCCCACCGCGGGCGACCCTCGGCATCGGTCCGGATCAGGAGCGCATCACGCTCTCCGAGGAAGCCGCCGGTCGGGTCCTCGGCGCCGGGGTACAGGCCATCGGTGCTGGCGGTGAGGTAGGCGAACTCGCTGCCCGACGACATGGCGAGTCCGGTGACCTCGTCGTCGCCCTCGCTGCCGCTGCCGGTCCGTGCGCCCAGCGCGCCGACCGGGTCCACCGGTGCGCACCACGCCTCGGAGCTGCCCAGGAACCCGGAGGTGTCGGCCGAGACGAGCGAACCGCACGCGACCGTGGTCCCGTCCGACCCGGAGGAGACGGCTCGGGCGACGTCGTCGGAGCGGTCCGCCGGCGACTCGGTCCGGTAACGCTCCGCCCCGTCCGCCGAGGCCAGGCCGACCACCTGGGTTCCCGGCTCACCGGCGGCAGGCCCGCGACGGGCGCCGCCGACGAGCACCACCTGGTCGAGCCGCCCGGTGGCGGCCTCGACGGTGTCGTCGTCGGGGGCTCCCGACTGCCACGCCCAGTCCGGCTCCAGGGGGGCCTCCGAACCCGGGACGATCGTCGTCGTCGTGGTCGTGGTGGGAGATGGCGGTCGGGGTTCGGTGGTCGAGGTCGAGGCGGTGTCGTCGCTGCTGCACGCGGCCAGGCCGGCGGCGAGCAGGGCGGCGGCGACACCGGCCGCCGTGGATCGTCTCAGGTGCACCGGTGCATTCTCCCCCGACTCGACCCCGGCGAACCGGCACCGACCCGGCGGTCCCGTAGCGTGGCGGTGTGCGCCGCTGGATGCCCGCCCGGTCCGTCACGGTGATCGTCGCCGTGCTGCTCGCCGTCGTGGCGGCGTCCTGCTCGGCCCTGTCGGACCGGGTCGACCTGGCGACCCCGGGCGTGACGGGCCGATGGATCGACGTGGTCGGCGCGGGTTCGTCGTTCGACGCCGGTCTGGTTCGCCGGGCGCTGGTGGCGGCCCCGGACGACATCGATCCGCGTCAACAGCGATTCCTGGGTGGCGACGCGGCTGATCCGGGAGGCGGCCTGCCCCTGGTGGTCGTCAACCACGGGCTGGGCTCGACGCCCGAGTTCACCGCAGCGGTGACGGGTTGGCCGTCGGTCGTCGGCACCGATCGGATGCTGGCGGTGTTCCCCGAGGGCTGGGAGGCCAGCTTCAACGCCGGTGGGTGCTGCGGCGAGGCGGTGGCGGCCGGTCTGGACGATGTGGCGTTCCTCCGCGACGTGATCGACGCGGTCTCGGGGCTCTACCCGGTCGACCGGGACCGGGTCTTCATGACCGGCTACTCCAACGGCGGGATGGTGACCTACCGGTTCCTCTGCGAGCACGCGGACCTGCTCGCCGGGGCGGGTTCGGTCGTCGGTACGAACGCCGATGGTTGTGCGCCGTCGGCGCCCGTGTCGTTCCTCCAGATCACCGGCCGTGACGACACGGTGGTCCCTCCCGACGGCGGGACGTCGTCGGCGCCCGGCCTGGGGCCGTTCGCCTCGACCGTCGAGTCGACGGAACTGGTCGCCCGTGCCGGCCGTTGCGAGGAACGGGACACCGTCGAACTGGGTGTGGCCGAGGTGACGAGGTGGACGGACTGCGAGGCGGGGGTGCGTGTCGAACTGGACCTCGTGCCGTTCGGCCACGACTGGCCGATGGCGCCCGAGTACGCGGCGACCGACCGCCTGCTGCAGTTCTGGGGGCTGCGACCGGCAGGCTGAGTCCCCTTGCCGAGCCACCAGGTGACGCCCGGATGACCCCCGGGTTGCCATACGGAGACGGCATCTTCCGGGGTTTTCCTTGCGCGCGGAGTGTGGCAGGCTCTCGGAATGTCTGACCTGCCACCGCTCGATGACCCGCAGGCCTTCGTCGTGATCGGGGGCACCGAACAACAGGGGCCGTTCCCGCTCTCGAGGATCCTCGACGACGTGGCCTCGGGCCGCCTGCCCGATTCCTCACCCGTCTGGTGGCCGTCCCTGACCGACTGGACCCCGATCGAGGCTCACCCCGGCGCCGCAGCCGAGGTGGCCCGCCGGCGTGCCGGAATGGCACCTGCTCCGGCTCCCACACCTGCTCCGGCTCCGGCGCCTGCGCCTGCGCCTGCTCCCGCCCCGGCGCCTGCTCCCGCACCCGGCCAGGCCGCAGCGTGGACCACGAACGCGCCGGGCCAGCCCACCCAGCCGGTCTCGGGTCAGAACTACTCCGCCGACATGTTCGCCGGTGACGCCGTCCCGGTGTCGCCGACCTTCGAGCCTGCTCCGGTCCAGGAGGACTGGGCGGCGGCGACCGTCCAGGACGAGGCGCCGACCCCGGGTCAGACCGCCCCGGTCGAGCCCCAGGCCCGGCGCTCGATCTTCGGCGACTCGGCGCCGGCCGAGGTGGCAGGCGGTGAGGACGCCGATGTCCCGGCGCAGCCGGCAGCGGCCGGTTCGCCGTTCGCGGCACCGGCTCCCGCACCGGCTCCCGCCCCTGCACCGGCTCCGGCTCCTGCTCCTGCGGCCGATGCTGGTCCGGCGGTGTCGCCCGCCCACCAGCAGGCGTTCGACCAGCTCGTCAACCGCTCCCGGGCCCGGACCGCCGGCGCCGACCGGATCGCCGCAGCGGCTTCTGCCCTGAACGCGGCGGTCATGGCCGGGGTCGAGTCGCAGGGCTTCACGCTCGCCGAGCGCAGTGACGGCGAGGACGTCGACGAGATCCGCTTCGACGGCGAGCCGGGCCAGTCGCTCACCGTGACGCTCGGCCACCTCCCGGGCGACGAGCCCGAGGAGGTTCGGGCCGGGGACGTGGTCTTCGGCGTGCGGTTCCAGGCGAGCGGCGCGTTCGTCGAGACATCGGTCGTCGAGGCGCCCTCCGGTGCCGTGGTCGTCGCCGCCGACGAGTGGACCGGCCAGGGCGTCTCGTCGGTCTCGCTCCTCCTGCCGCTCGAGGACTACCTCGGCACCGATCTGTCGGTCGCCTCCGATGCCGTGCAGCATGACGTGGCGGCCACGGTCGCCGTCGTCCGTTCGCACCTCGTCTGACGCGGTCCGAACGCTGCGGCGCGCCTTCGCACTCCTGTTGATCGCGGCCGTCTCGGCTGCCGCTGTCCTCGCCGCCCTGCCCGCTGGGGCCGCCGCTCGCCAGATCGAGCCGGTCGCACCGCTCGCGCCGGAGACGCTCTCGGCCGCGACCGGTGGCGACGGACGGCTGTCGATCGCCGTGCGCAGGATCGAGCCGTTCGCGTTCCCGACGCCGGGGGGCTGGTCGGGCTACAGCATCGACGTCTGGCAGGCCGCTGCGGCCCAGCTCGAGGTCCCCTACGACTACGTCGAGGTCGCCACCGTCTCCGAGCAGCTCGATGCGGTCCGTACCGGTCGGACGGACGCCGCGCTCGGCGCCATCTCGATCACCGCCGAGCGTGAGGCCGAGTTCGACTTCTCGTTCCCCATGTACGACAGCGGACTGCAGGTGCTCGTGCGGCCGACCAACCAGGGGTTCTGGGGCCAGATGCTGGCGCTGTTCTCGTCCACCGTGTTGTTCCTGCTGCTGGTCCTGGTGGGGCTCCTGATCGTGGTCGGCCACATCGTGTGGCTCATCGAGCGCAGGACCAACGACGACTTCCCGCACGCCTACGCCGCCGGCGTGTGGGAGGGCATCTGGTGGGCGATCGTCACGATGACCACGATCGGCTACGGGGACCGGACGGTGCAGTCCCGATGGGGTCGGCTCGTGGCGATGGTCTGGATGCTGGTCGGTCTCGTCCTGGTCGCCCGTCATCACCTCCGCGCTGACGGTCGACCGCATCCGCTCCGAGGTCCGGTCCGTGAGCGACCTGTACGGCCGTGACGTGGTGACGGTGGCCGACACCTCGTCCTCGCGTTACCTCGAGTCGATCGACCTGCCGGCCCGGGCACTGCCCGATGTCGACGAGGCCTACGGCGAGGTCGTCTCAGGTCAGGCCGAGGCGCTGGTGTTCGACGCTCCCGTGCTGCGCTTCCTGGCCCAGACCCGTGGTGACGACAGCGTCGAGGTCGTGGGGTCGCTCATGCAGCCTCAGGGCTACGGAATGGCCTTCCGTCCGGGCAACCCGCTGGTCGAACCCCTGGACCTGGAGCTGTTGGCCCTGCGGGAGAACGGCACCACCGAGGAACTCGACTCGAGGTACTTCGGAGACTGAGTCGAGCCGTCAGTCCCCGCCGACGGCTCGGAGGAGTTCGTCGACCGTGTGGCTGGACTCGAGCGGGTGGCGGAGCGGTTGGTCCCCGTGGAGCGTGTAGGTGTTGCGGCGACCCTGCCGACGGCGGGTGAGGTAGCCGCTCTCGACCAGCTCGCTGATGATCCGCTGGGTCGCTCGTTCGGTGATGCCGACCTCGCGGGCCAGGTCCCGCATCCGCATGTCGGGGTCGCGGTCCAACAGGACGAGAACGTGCGCGTGGTTGGTCAGGAAGGTCCACTGCTCGGTCACGAACTGAATCGTAGATCCATCCGGTGAAAACACGAATTCACCTTCGTGCGTTACGCTCCGCGCCACCCGCATCCGCAGCGGCCCGCCGAGTGAGAGACTGCACCCACCATGTCGCCCGCCGACCATTCCGGAACCATCGACACCTCCGACGCCGCCGATCCTGTCCAACGGGCGTTCGCCATGGAACCCGCCGAGGTGGAGCGCCTCCTCGGCGTCGATCCCGGTGACGGTCTGTCGGGCGCCGAGGTCGAGCGCCGACTCCAGGAGGTCGGCCCCAACCAACTCGACGAACCTCCGCGGCGCCCCGGCTGGCGGCGGTTCCTGGACCAGTTCAACAACGTCCTCGTCTACATCCTGATCGGTGCGGCGGCGGTCTCCGCCGCAGTGGGTGACGTCAAGGATCCGATCGTCATCGCGATCGTCCTGTTGATCAACGCCGTGCTCGGCTACGTCCAGGAGAGCAAGGCCGACGACGCACTCGCGGCCCTGAAGGAGATGCTCGAGGTCATCGTCCGCGTCCGACGGGATGGTGAGGTCCGCGAGGTCCCGGCCCGCGCGCTGGTCCCCGGCGACCTGGTGCTCCTCGAGGCCGGCGACCGGGTGCCGGCCGACGGCCGGTTCGTGACGGCGGCCTCGCTCTCGGTCGACGAGTCGACGCTGACGGGGGAGTCGGTCCCCGTCGACAAGACGACCGAGCCGGTCCACGTCGCCGACGACGGTGACGTTCCCCTCGCCGAGCGGTCGAACTGCGGGTACATGAACACCACGGTCGTCCGAGGCCGTGCGGAGCTGGTGGTGACGCACACGGGCATGCAGACCCAGGTCGGTCGTCTCGCCGGCCTGCTCGGCGAGGCCGAGGACGCCGACACCCCGCTGCAGGTGCAGCTCGACAAGCTCGGGAAGCGGCTCGCCCTCATCGCCGGCGTGGCGGTGCTGGCGGTGCTCGCGGTCGGCCTGGCGCAGGGGGACGACCTGGGTGAGGCCGTGCTCGGAGCGGTCGCGTTGGCCGTGGCCGCGATCCCCGAGGGTCTGCCGGCGGTGGTGACGGTGACGCTCGCCATCGGCGTCTCGCGGATGGCTCGCGAGCGGGCGATCGTGAAGCGGCTCGCATCGGTCGAGACGCTCGGATCGACCACCGTCATCTGCTCGGACAAGACCGGCACGCTCACGCTGAACCAGATGACGGCCACCCACATCGCCGCCGCCGGTCGTCGCTACCGGATCGAGGGGCTGGGCTACGGGTCGGAGGGATCCGTGTACCCGGCGGACCCCGAGGCGCTCGAGGACCTCCAACGCACGCTCGTTCCGGCGGTCCTGTGCAACGACGCGTTCGTCCACCTCGGCGACGGACCGGCCGAACTGATCGGCGACCCGACCGAGGGAGCGCTGGTGGTGGCGGCCCGCAAGGCGGGACTCGACCCCGACTCGGTCCGTGCCGCCTCCCCGAGGCTGGACGAGCTTCCGTTCGACTCGGCCGTGAAGTACATGGCGACCCTGCACCCTGCCGGGGGCGGCTCGCTGCTGGCGGTCAAGGGCGCCCCGGACGTCGTTCTGTCCCGGTGCGTGTCGGTTCGCGGGGCAGGCGGTCTGGTCGTGGAGCTCGACGACCGGATCCGCGCCGAACTCCTCGCCGCGAACGACGAGCTCGGTGGAGAGGGCCTGCGCGTCCTGGCGATCGCGACGCGCGACCTGGGCACCCCGGCCGACGATCCGCTCAGTGTCGACCTGGCCGACGAGTGTGAGGGGCTCACGTTGGAGGCGCTGGTCGGCATCCTCGACCCCGCCCGGCCCGAAGCGGTCGCCGCCGTCGCCGAGTGCCGGTCCGCCGGCATCGGCGTGAAGATGATCACCGGGGACCACGCGGCCACCGCCGGTGCGATCGCCGCGGAGCTGGGGATCGGCGGCGAGGTCGTGACCGGCGCCCAGCTCGAGGCGATGGATGACGCCGAGCTGGCGAGCCGGATCCACGACATCGGCGTCTGCGCCCGAGTCTCCCCGGAGCACAAGGTCAGGGTCGTCCGCGCCCTGCAGTCCCGGGGCGAGGTCGTCGCCATGACGGGCGACGGCGTCAACGACGCCCCATCCCTCAAGCAGGCCGAGATCGGCGTCGCAATGGGCGTAACCGGCACGGAGGTGACGAAGGAGGCCGGTGACATGATCCTCACCGACGACAACTTCGCCACGATCGTCGCCGCGGTCGAACGGGGTCGGGCGATCTACGACAACATCGTGACGTTCGTCAGGTTCCAGCTGACGACGAACATCGCCGCGATCGCCACGATCCTGTCCGCCCGCCTGATGGGCCTGCCCACCCCGTTCAATCCGATCCAGGTGCTGTTCGTCAACATCCTCGCCGACGGCCCGCCGGCGATGAGCCTGGGGCTCGACCCGCCCAAGCCCGGCATCATGGACCGCGCTCCACGTGACCGGAACGCCAGGATCCTGACGGGGGCCCGGCTCGCCCGGATCACCGTGACCGCTGTGCTCATGACGGTGATCACGCTCGGTGTCCTGCTGTGGCAGGGCGGCGATGCACCGGGAGCGGTGCCCGACGAGAGCGCCGCCTACACGGTCGCGTTCACCCTGTTCGTCTTCCTCCAGCTCGCCAACGCCTTCGTGGTCCGCAGCGGCAACCTCTCGCTGTTCAGCAGGTTCACGTTCTCCAACCGTCCGCTGCTCCTCGCCGCAGCGGCCGTGGTGCTGACCCAGGTGCTCGTCGTGCAGGTGCCCTTCCTGCAGGGGGTGTTCGGAACCGTCGGCCTCACCCTCAACGAGTGGGGGATCTGCGTCGGCGGTGCGGTCCTGCTGCTCGCCCTCGAGGAGGTGCGCTCGCTCGTGGCCAGGGCGGTCGGTGGGTCGGGCGCCGAGGACGGCTCCGACGCGCAGCTCGCGGTCGAGCACGACCGGGTGACCGCCTGATGCGAGCCGCCGTGCTCGAGTCGACGGGCACGCCGTTGCGGATCGTGCACGACGTGACGCTCGAACCGCCCCGCAGTGGGGAGGTGCGCGTACGGATCGTGGCGTGCGGGGTCTGTCACAGCGACCTGTCGCTCTGTCGGGGCTCGTTTCCGCTCATGGGCCCGACGATCCCCGGCCACGAGGCGGCGGGCGTCGTCGTCGAGTGCGGCCCGGGCGTCGCCGCGTTGTCGGTCGGGGACCACGTCGTGCTCAGCCCGGCACCGGCGTGCGGCCGGTGCGCCCTCTGCGCCAAGGGCGCCTTCTCGGTCTGCGCCAACTCGGTCGGGATCGCCACCTCGAGCTTCCCGGACGGGAGCACCCGGCTGTCCCGGCCGGCCGGGACGGTCCATCGGGGCCTGAACCTGGCGGCCTGGGCCGATGAGGTGGTGGTGCCCGAGCAGGGGGCGATCCGGGTGCACCCGGACCTGCCGCTCGACGTGGCCTGCGTGATCGGCTGCGCCGTGCAGACCGGCGTGGGTGCGGTGTTGAACACCGCACCGGTCCACCCGGGTGACGTCGTCGTCGTGTTCGGCGCGGGCGGTGTCGGGATCTCGGTCGTCCAGGGGGCGGTCGTGGCCGGTGCGGCGACGATCGTCGTGTCCGACCCGTCACCCGACCGTCGTGCGCTCGCGCTCCGGTTCGGGGCGACCCACGTGGTCGATCCGGCGGCTCAGGACCCGGTCTCGTTGGTGCACTCGCTCACGGGCATCGGCGCCGACGTGGCGGTCGACGCCGCCGGGTCGGCGGCGCTCGTCGAGCAGGCACTGGCCGCCGTGCGCAGCGGCGGCACGGCCGTCATGGTGGGCGCCCCGCCCGCCGAGGAGGAGGCCCGGGTGGGTGTGGCGGCCGCTCTGTTCACCGAGAAGCGGCTGGTCGGCTCGCTGCTCGGATCCTGCTGGGCGCCGCGGGACATCCCGCGCCTGATCGACCTGTGGCAGTCGGGCCGACTCGATCTGGACGGACTCGTGACACGCCGACGGCCGCTCGAGGAGGTCGAGGACGCCCTCGACGATCTCGAGGCCGGCCGAGGGCTGCGGACCGTCCTGATGGTCAGCTGAGGAGCGACTCGATGGCGCCCACGATCGCCGGGTCGTCGGGGACGACCTGCGGGGCGAACCGGCCGACGACCTCGCCGTCGCGGCCGACGAGGAACTTCTCGAAGTTCCACCGGACGTCCCCGACGTGGCCGTCGGCCGAGTCCTCCGTGGCGGTGAGCTGCTCGTAGAGCGGGTGGCGCCCGTCGCCGTTCACCTCGATCTTCTCGGTCAAGGGGAACGTGACCCCGTAGGTGGCGGTGCAGAACGAGCGGATCTCGTCGGCCGTGCCGGGCTCCTGTTCGAGGAACTGGTTGCACGGCACGCCGAGCACGGAGAAGCCCTGGTCGGCGAACCGGTCCTGGAGGGCCTGGAGCTGCTCGTACTGGGGGGTCAGGCCGCACCGGGAGGCCACGTTGACGACGAGGGTGACGTCGCCGGCGAGTTCGCTCAGGACGCCGTCGGTTCCGTCGAGGGCGGCGAGTTCGGTGTCGTAGATGCTCATGGCCGGGAGACTACTGCCGTCCGTCCCCGGCGGCCGGTAGCATGCGCCCCGCATGTCGGTCGATGCGGTGACGACGTTCCTGGCGCTCCTGGCGGTGCTCGGGCTGGTGTTCCTGGTCGTCACCTGGTCGATCGCCCTGTTCGCTCGGCTGCGCGGCGGTCTGCCCGATTCGCTGGTCCCGCTCCGCGAGGCCTTCGGCGAGCTCGCTCTGCCGCTCGGCTTCGCCGTGGCGCTGACCACGACGCTCGGCAGCCTGTACCTCTCCGAGGTCGCCAAGTTCCCGCCCTGCGAGCTCTGCTGGTACCAGCGAATCTGCATGTACCCGAACGTGGTGCTCTTCGCCGTGGCGTGGTGGCGTCGGGACCGGAACGTCCGCTTCTACGTCCTGCCGCTGGTGGTCGTCGGCGCAGTGATCGCCACCTACCACTACCTGCTCGAGCGATTCCCGGACACGGTCAGCTCGTCGTGCTCGACGGACATCCCGTGCGAGACGGTGTGGGTGTGGAAGTTCCACTTCCTCTCGATCCCCGGCATGGCCTGGATCGGTTTCCTCCTGCTCGGCACCCTGGCGGTCCTGGCCCGACCCCGACGCCCGGTGGGGGGCGACCCCGGCGATACTGTGGACCACGAGATCGACCTCCAGGAGGCACAGCCGTGAGCGGCACCGCGACCCCGAACAAGAAGCCCAGCGCAGCCGACCCGTACTCCAAGCTCGCCAAGGACGTCGACTCCCGCTCCAATCTGGTCCCGATCATCGTCGGGATCATAGTGGCCGTGATGGTCATCGTCGGGCTCATCGCCGTCCTGTCGAGCCGATCGTCGAACACCGAGGTCGAGGCCGGAACGGGCGCCGCCGTCGCCGCGGACGCCACCCAGGAGACCGCTGCACTGCAGATCTCGGGTGAGGACCTGCCACCGTTCCCGTCGGGGGCGTCGGGGCTGGCGGATCCCACGAGTGACCCGGCCGTCGGCAAGGTGATCCCCTCCTTGACGGGCCAGACCTTCGACGGCTCCCCGCTCACCGTCTCCGCTGCGACGGGGAAGCCGCAGCTGATCGTGTTCCTGGCGCACTGGTGCCCCGTCTGCCAGGAGGAGGTCCCCCTGATCCAGGACTGGATCGACCAAGGTGGACTGCCCGAGGACGTTCAGGTCACGGCGGTGGCAACGGCGGTCACCTCCGAGAAGCCGAACTACCCGCCGTCGAAATGGATCCAGCGTGAGGGCTGGACCCCGTCGGTGCTCCTGGACGATTCGTCCAGCTCGGCCTCGGCCGCCTACGGGCTCCCCGGCTTCCCGTACTTCGTGCTGACCGATGCCGAGGGGCGGGTCGTCCAGCGAGGCTCCGGCAAGATCCCGATCGAGCAGCTGGAGACCGCGGTCAACGCGCTCACCGCCACGTCGGGGGCACCCTCGACGAACGTTCCGGCACCCTGAGTCGTTCCGGGTGTGGTTCCGGGGCCGGACCCGATCAGTCGGTGGTGAGGCAGGCCTTGCCGACGACGCGACGCTCGAGCAGGTCGCGGAGCGCCCGGGCGGCCTGGTCCAAGGGGTAGGAGGTCGGCTCGACCGGGTGCAACCGGCGCTCCTCCACCATCCCGAGCACCTCGTCGAAGAGCGTCCGGTTGTCCTCCGGGTGGGCCATGGCCCACGCACCCCAGTCGACGCCGAGCACGGACCGGTTGCGGAGCAGGATCTGGTTGGCCGGGAGCCGGGGGATGTCGCCCGAGGCGAAGCCCAGCACCATGAGCCGGCCGCCGTTGGTCAGTGAGCGCAGCGCCTGCTCGGCGAGCGGACCGCCGACCGGATCGACCGCGACGTCGGCGCCTCCGCCGGTGACGTCCCGCACGCGGACCCGCAGCTCGTCGGTGGAGTAGTCGACGACGTCGTGTGCGCCGCGCTCGATGCAGAGCCGCAACCGGTCGGGTCCGGACGCCGCAGCGACGGTCCGTGCGCCCAGGCACCTGGCCACGTCGAGCATGGCCAGGCCCAGTCCACCGGCAGCGCCCAGCACGAGGACCCACTCGTCCGGCTGCACCACGGTCCGTCGGGTCAGCGTGAACCACGCGGTCGCGTACGACTGGCCGATCGTCGCAGCCTGACCGAACGACAGCGTCTCGGGGATCCGGACCGGCACGCTGGCAGGGACGAGCACCTCATCGGCGAACGCCCCCAGTCCGATCGATGCGAGGACCCGGTCACCCACCCGCCAGGCCCCGTCATCGACGTCGGAGCCGACCTCGATGATCTCACCGGCCAGTTCGGACCCCGGCACGAAGGGCAGCGGCGGCTGGATCTGGTAGCCGCCCCGAACGAACAGGGCATCCACGTAGTTCAGGCCGGCGGCCCGGACCCGGATGCGCACCTGACCCGGTCCGCACGGTGCCGGATCGCGGTCGGTGACCTCCAACAGCTCGGGTTCGCCGAGTTGCCGACACACCACGCTGCGCACGGTCGGCACGTTACCTCCGCTGCCCTGGTGGCCGACCGTTCCACCGGGTGGCCCGGTTTCCCGGCTCAGGATCACGCGACGTAGCGTCTGGGGATGCGTAGCCCCAAGGACTTCTTCAAGCCGCTCGCCGCCGGCGCTCCGGAGCCGCTCCGGGAGATCCCGTTCCGGCCGTCCCGGATGATCCACTTCTTCCCGCCGCACCTGGAGAAGGTGACGGCCAAGCTCCCCGAGATCGCCCCGACCACCGACGTCCTGCTCGGGAACCTCGAGGACGCCATCCCGATGGACGCCAAGGAGGCGGCGCGCGCCGGGTTGGTGCAGGTCGCACGCGAGATGGACCTGGGCGACACCCAGTTGTGGACCCGGATCAACAGCCTCGACTCACCGTGGGCGCTCGACGACCTGGTCACGCTCGTCGGCGAGGTGGGTGACCGTCTGGACGTGATCATGGTGCCCAAGGTCGAGGGCCCCGAGGACATCCACTACGTGGACCGACTGCTCGCCCAGCTCGAGGCGAAGGCGGGTCTGTCGAAGCCCCTGATGGTCCACGCCATCCTGGAGACGGCCCGGGGCGTCGCCAACGTCGAGGAGATCTGCCTGGCCTCCCCGAGGATGCAGGGTCTGTCACTCGGTCCGGCCGACCTGGCGGCCAACCGCCGCATGAAGACGACGCGCGTCGGTGGTGGGCACCCCGGCTACCTGGTGCGTCAGGATCCGCCGGAGGGAGCCGACGGTCCCGTCTACGACGCCGATCGGACCAGCTACCAGCAGGACCTGTGGCACTACACGATCGCCCGGATGGTCGACGCCTGTGCGATGGCCGGGATCCTCCCGTACTACGGGCCGTTCGGCGACATCAAGGACACCGTCGCCTGCGAGGACCAGTTCCGCAACGCCTACCTGCTCGGCTGCGTCGGAGCCTGGTCGTTGCACCCGGTGCAGATCGGCATCGCCAAGCGGGTCTTCTCGCCGGACCCGGCCGACGTGGCGCACGCCCAGGAGGTCATCGAGGCCATGGGTGACGGGACGGGCGCGATCATGCTGAACGGCAAGATGGAGGACGACGCCTCGGTCAAGCAGTGTCAGGTCGTCGTCCAGCTCGCCCGTCAGCTGGCGGACCGAGACCCCGAGCTCGCCGAGCGCTACGGGTTCTGAGGGAGGAACCATGAACGACACACCTCGCCCCCGACGCAGCGTCCTGTACATGCCTGGCGCGAACGACAAGGCGCTCGAGAAGGCCAAGACGCTGGCGTGCGACGCCATCATCTTCGACACCGAGGACTCGGTGGCCCCCGACGCCAAGGCCCAGGCCCGGGACAAGGTCGCCGCCGCCGTCGCCTCGGGCGCCTACGGCGGTCGTGAGCTCACGATCCGGGTGAACTCCTCGGAGACCGAGTGGCACGAGGACGACCTCCGCTCCGCCGCCGCCGCCGGACCCGCCGGGATCGTCGTGCCCAAGATCAACTCCGCGGCCGAGGTCGCCGCTGTGGAACGGATCATCGAGGCTGCCGGCGTGCCCGACCACACGCGCATCTGGGCGATGCTCGAGACGCCGGCCGCCATGGAGCGGGCTGTGGAGATCGCGACGTCCTCGGAGCGCCTCGAGGTGCTCGTCATGGGGACGAACGACCTGGCCAAGGAGCTGCGGGCGGCGCTCGTGCCCGGTCGGGCGCCGCTGCTGTGGGGACTGGGGCGGTGTGTGAACGCCGCCCGGTTCGCCGGCAAGGTGATCCTCGACGGTGTGTACAACGACGTGAAGAACCCCGAGGGGTTCGCCGCCGAGTGCGCACAGGGTGCGGACATGGGCTTCGACGGCAAGACGCTGATCCACCCGACGCAGGTCGAGCCGTGCAACGAGGCGTACTCGCCGTCCGCCGAGGAGATCGAGTACTCGCGTCGGGTCATCGCGGCGTTCGAGCAGGGGCTGGCCGACGGTGTGGGCGTGGTCACGGTCGATGGGCGCATGATCGAGAACCTGCACGTCGACAACGCCCGTCGGGCGATCGCGATCGCCGATGCGATCGCCGCCCTCGGCGACTGACGTGGACGCTTCCGGCTGGGACGAGCGCTACGACACCGCCGAGTTCGTCTGGGCGACCGACCCCAACGTGTTCCTCCCGGGTGAGGTCGCCGGGCTGACTCCCGGCCGGGCGCTGGACGTGGCCTGCGGCGAGGGTCGCAACGCCGTGTGGCTGGCCACGCAGGGTTGGGACGTCACCGGCATCGACTTCTCGGCCGTCGGGCTGTCCAAGGCCGAGCAGCTCGCCGAGCGTGCCGGGGTGGAGTGCACCTGGGTCGTGGCCGACGTGGCGCAACCGCGTCCCCCCGAGGCTCCGGCCGGCCCGCAGTTCGACCTGGTCGTGCTGTTCTACGCGCAGATGGACGCCGACGGCCGGCGGAACATGCTGGCCTCGTCGGCGCAGTCGCTCGCTCCCGGCGGCACGCTGCTCTGGGTGGCGCACGACATCACCAACCTGACCGACGGCGTGGGCGGCCCGCCGGATGCGTCGGTGCTGTCCGGTCCCGACGAGGTGGTTGCCGACCTGCTCGCTGTCGTGCCCGATCTCCTGGTGGAGCGGGCCGAGGTGGTTCGCCGGCCGGTCGAACGGGACGGCGCCGTCGTGGACGCACTCGACACCCTGGTCCGGATGCGACGACCGGCCTGAGGTCCGGCCCCGTCCATCAGTCGATCCGGCGGGCGCGCACCCACAGGTCGATCCGGCGTCGACGCTCCTGCCTCCAGCGGCGGCTCGCGGCGACGACCGGGGGCGCCTGACGCCGTTGAACGGCCCGGCGGCACTCGCCAAGGACCTGCAGCGGAAGTGCGGCGGCCGCCGATCCGTGGTGGGTGGCGACGACCTCCAGGCCGACGTCGGTGAGCACCCGCCGGACCAGCGGCTCGTCGGCGAACAGGAGGTGGTCCGGCAGGAAGAGGGGTCGGGGGTGCTCGTCGGCGCTCAGCCCGGCGGTGTCGCCCGTCTCGATGAGCAGCTCGCCGCCGGGTTCGATGCGTTCCACGCAGTCGGCGAGGAACGATCGGGGGTCCTGCAGGTGGGAGAACACGTTGAGGAGCGACACGACCGAGTACCTGCCGTCGACCTCGTCGAGGCCCAGGCTGCGGACGTCGAGTCCGCGCTGCACGCACCCCGCCGCCTTCGTCCGGTTCGGTTCCAGTCCGACGGTGGTGACACCGGGTCCGGCGAAGCGTTGCAGTGCGGTGAGGAACTCGCCGTGCCCGCAGCCGACGTCGAGCCAGGATGTGACGCCGGGCGGCAGGGCCGGACCGTAGAGCGCCGTGAGGGTCCGACGGAGGCCGGCTACCCGGTCCGGCCGGTAGCGACCGGTGATCTCCAGCGTGGCGTCCCCGTGGTGCAGGCCGTACTCGTGCGCCGCTGAGGTCGCGGCCGGGTCCGGACGGGGGGTGACGTACAGGAGCCCGCACCCGGCGCAGCGCACGAGCGGGAACCCGTTCTCCTCTGAGTACGGGGTCGAGTCGCGTCCGCCGCAGATCGGGCAGGGCACGTCGAGCACGAAGATGCCCCCTGCGGGCTCGCTGTCGTGGGTGTCCATGCGGGTGCCAGTCCACCACGCCCGGACAGCGGCCGCCCGGACCGACGTCCCGGACCGACGCCCGGACCCTCAACCGGGCCGCCACCGGGTGCGGAGCGGCGCCTACGCTGTCGGTCGTGAGCGAACCGCAGAGCACCCCTCCGGGCTGGTACGTCGACGCGACCGGTCAGCAGCGCTGGTGGGACGGGACCCAGTGGGGCGACGTCGCGCCGGCGCCGGTACCGGTCGTGGACGATCCGTACGGTTACGGCCAGCAGGCCTACGGCCCGGCGCAGGTCGACGCCGAGAAGGGCATGGCGACCCTCGCCCAGGCGCTGCCGATCGTCATCGGGTTCTGGGGGCCGCTCATCATCTACCTGATCTCCAAGCCCGAGCAGCGGTTCACCCGCCACCACGCCGCCGAGGCGCTCAACTTCTCGATCACGCTGGCCATCGCCCTGGTCGTCTCGGGCCTGCTGATGTTCGTGCTCATCGGGTTCGTGCTGTTCCCGATCGTGCTGATCGCCGGCGTGGTGTTCCACATCATCGCGGCGCTGGCCGCCAACCGGGGTGAGTGGTACCGGTACCCGATCAACCTCCGGCTGGTGTCCGGCGCCGTCGAGGTGTGATGACCGAGCCGGGCCTCGTCGCCAAGCGGCTCCTGAGGGTGATCGACGAGGGCCAGCGGACCGCGACCTACAAGCTCGCCCTGATCCTGGCGTTGCTGGACGCGTCCGCGTCGCACGCCGACGCGGACGGCAGGGCTCCGCAGCGATTACACACCCGAGTGGTGGCGGAGCAGGTCGTCCGGCTCTACCTGCCGCAGGTCCGCTCCTACCTGGGTGCCGACGTCGAGGACGGACCACTCCGGCAGATCAGCAGTGGGACGTCCGTGACCCTCCGCGCCGTGTTGGCGCTCCACCTCGCCGCCGGTGGTGCCACCACGCTGGAGACGGCCCGGTCACGGGCACCCGGGGAGCTCGAACGCTGCCTCGACGAGGTCGAACTCAACTTCGCCCGATTCCCCGTGCTGCGACTCCAGGTGGTCGGTGGCGTCTCGCTGCCGTTCCTGTACGACGTGGACTGGACCGAGCACGTGTCGCTGCGGAGGTTGCACGCGCCCGACGGAGGATGGATCCGTTTCCGGGAGGGGGCATCCGACCAGCTGGTTCAGCTCGCTCCGCTGGTTCGCCCGCTGGTCGAGGTCCACTGGGTGCGTCAGGTTGCGAGGTGGAACGGGCTCGACGTCGAGACGGAGCAGCTCCGCCGCCACCTCTTCGGAGCGGATCGGGTTGCGTTCCCGGCGTGGCTGCGGGGCTCGTTGGCCGAGGTGCAGGACGGTCGGTGCTTCTACTGCGGCGACCCGCTCCCGACTACAGCGCAGGTCGACCACGTCCTGCCGTGGAGCCGGTTCCCCAACGACGCGGTCGAGAACCTCGTCCTCGCCGACACGCGCTGCAATGCTTCGAAGCGAGACCTCCTGGTGGGCGTCGACCACCTGTCGACCTGGGTGCGCCGGAACCGGTGCGACCTGGGGGCGACGACGGCGGCAGCGATCGAACGGGGCTGGCCGACCGATCTCGATCGCACCGTCGCCCTGATGCGGGCGGGCTACGCGCACCTTCCCGAGGGCACGCCGCTGTGGATCGGTCGCAACCGTGTCGCCGCCGAGGACCTCGTGGCCGTCAGAGCGGTGCTTGCGTTCGACCGACCCGGTTGACCGCTGACGCTCAGGCGGCGCCGCCGGTGTTGGTGTGCCGGGCCACCAGCTGGCGGGCGATGACCTTCAGGCAGAGCGTCTCGTCGGCACCCTCGAAGATCGACAGCACCCGGGCGTCCACGAACAGCCGGCTGACGGTGTACTCCTCGGCGTAACCCATCCCGCCGTGGATCTGCATGGCCTCCCGGGTGACCCACTCGGCGGCCTTGCACACGTAGGCCTTGATCATCGATGCCTCGAGCGTCCCCTCGCCCTTCGCCATCATGCGGGCGACCTCGTAGGAGAACTGTCGGGCGCCCTGCACCGTGACGGCCATGCGGGCGAGCTTCGCCTGGGTCAGCTGGTAGTCGAACACCGGCTGGCCGAACACGGCCCGATCCTTGGCGTACTGGCGGGCCAACTCCAGGGCGGACTGCATGACGCCGACGGCCCGGGCGGCGGTCTGCAGCCGGCCGTTCTCGAACCCGGCCATCTGGTAGTAGAAGCCCTTGCCCTTGCCGCCCTCGCCGCCGATCAGGTTGGCCTCGGGGACGAACCAGTTGTCGAAGGCGATCTCGTAGGAGTGCATGCCGCGGTAGCCGATCGTGTCGATCGGGCGGCCCTCCATCTTCCCGCCGCCGTTGCCGTGGTTGTCGGCGTCATCCTGGGTGAGCTCGAAGCCGTGGGCCTCGCCTCGCTCCTTCGGGACGATGAACATGGACAGGCCCTTGTGGCCGGCGTTGCGGTCCGGGTCGGTGCGGGCCAGCAGCATCAGCACGTCGGCCCGGGCCCCGAAGGTGCACCAGGTCTTCACACCGTTGATCAGGTACCCGCCGTCCACGGCGGTGGCGGTGACCTTCACGCCCGCCACGTCGGAGCCGTAGTCGGGCTCGGTCACGGCAACGGCGTTCATGACCTCGGCGGTGGCGAGCCTGGGCAGCCACTCCTGCTTCTGCTCCTCGGTGCCGCCCGCCTCGAGGGCCCGGGCCAGGATCTCGGGTCGGGTGATGAGCGACCCGCCGGCCCCCAGCGATCCCCGGCTCAGCTCCTCGGTGGCGACGACCATGCCGATGTAGTCGGACTCGTCAC
>CAYMKW010000016.1:0-38066 GCA_964391365.1 uncultured Microthrixaceae bacterium
GCGGGGTCGGGGGGGCGGGGGCGGTGGCGTTCGTGGGCGCGCCCGGGGCCGCGCTGGCCGGCGTCGTGGTCGCCTCCGTCGTCGTGGTCGGCTCCGTCGTCGTCGTGGCCTCCGTCGTCGTCGTCGCCTCCGTCGTCGTGGTCGTGGTGGTCGTCGTCGTCGTGGGCGGTGGGTACACCACGACGCAGAGGATGACGTGCGAGATGTCCTTGCCCGAGGAGTGCTCGTAGTCGTCCCCGATCACCGGGTCGTCGATCAGCTGGTTGGCGTCGTCACCGGCCCCGGCCTTGATGATGATCAGGTCCCAGGCCCCGCCCTCGGGCGCGGGCGGAACCTGGAACGGGGTGGAGACGGGCTCGTACTTGACGCAGTACTCGTAACCGTTGTCCTGCCAGTACTCGACCTGGTTGTACTGCGGGTCCTGCGGAAGGTACTGGGCCGACGAGTCGGCCACGACCGCCAGCAGTGCGACGATCGTGACGCCTCCGACGGCGGCGAGGGCGGCGAGGAGCTTCCGGTGCTGCATGGACCCTGCGTCGTGCCGGACCGACCGCGATTGAGGCCGGTCCGGGTGCCCTCGGGTGGGACCAGGGTCCCTGCGAACCGTCATCGTCCGAACCGATGAACCGGATGGACCTCGACGTGCCCGGAAGGCCGGGACCGACGCGTCGCCGAACCTCCGGGAGGAATCGTGACACTCACCAGGACCGAACGACCCAGCTTCCGCACGTGGCTCGCCGGCGCACCCCGCTGGACCGCCGTCCCCGATCTGAGCGAGTGGCTGGAACGCGACGGCATGCCGCTGGAGGTGGTCCGTGAACCCGACGCGGTCATCCACCGGATCGAGGTGCCCGGGATCGACCCCGACCGCGACCTGCGCGTGGAGCTCGACGACGGTTGCCTCGTCGTCACCGCCGAACGACGTGAGGAGCACCACGGCGACGGCGACGGGGACGGGCCGATGCGATCGGAGTTCCACTACGGGCGCTCCAGCCGCCGCGTGACCGTCCCGTCGGGGACGACACCCGAGGACCTGAGCGCCTCCTACCGGGACGGGATCCTCGAGGTCAGGGTGGCGACGACGGGGACGGGACCCGAGTCACACCGCATCGCGGTGACCCGGGATTGAGGACCCGGAGCCCGTGCGTTCCAGGACGAAGCACACCGGATCCTGTCCGTCCTCGGCCACCGGGGCACACTGCTCCCGGGCGAACCGGGCCCGGGTGGCGACCAGCGCCGCCGCCGTGCGGGACGGCACGTCCAGCTTCCGCATGATGCTGGTCATGTAGTTCTTCACGGTCTTCTCGGCCAGGAACAGCAGCGCGGCCACCTGTCGGTTCGACAGGCCGTCGGCGACCAGGTCGAGCACCTGGCGCTCCTGGTCGGTCAACCGAGCGATCGCCGACTGCTCGGGCGAGCGGGCCCGCGACCGCCGGGGCTGGACGACGCGGGTGTCGACGCTCCTCGACGGCCGGCCGGTCACGTGACGGAGCTCATCGAGCAGACGGTCGCAGCCGACGTGTTTCAGGACGAGCGCGTCCGCACCAGCGGCGACTGCACCATCGGCCACCGCCGAGGAGGCGTCGCCGGTGAGCACGACGACCCGGGTGGAGGGCAGCTCCCGACGGATCGTGGCGCACAGGTCGAGCCCACTGCCGTCCGGGAGGTGGACGTCGAGCACCACCACGTCGGGACGGGTCGCCCGGATCCGGAACCGCGCCTGCATCATGCGCTCGGCCTCTCCCACCACCTGCAGGTCGTCCTCCCCGTCGACGACGAGCGCCAACGACTGGCGCAGGACCACGTGGTCCTCGACCAGGAAGACGGCCAACGGCTCGCCCGTCACGGGCGCTCGGTGCGGGTCGACCACCGGTGCCTCACCGATCCGGAGGGAAGCGGTCGGCCCGGGTGTCGTCGGTCGGCGCCGCCACCGGAACGACGGCACTCGATGCCCCAACCCAGATGAACTCGTCGAACTGCTGCGGCAGCACGCCGCGGAGGACCGGCTGCCTGTCGCCGGTCTCCGGCCCCACCACCGGCCCGACGACCCGCTGCGGCCGCCGACCGCCCAGTTCGGCCCCGACCCGACCCTGCCGTGTCGCCCGGAGGTCGAGCAGGCAGGCCGGGAGGTGGCTCGCCCCGAGGAGCTCCTCGACGCTGCCCGCCCGAGCAGGATCCAGCGGCAGCACCTCGGTGTGGCCGCCCCACGACGTCGCAGCCGCCACCGATCCGGTGCCGGTGCCGAGCCCGACCAGGTAGGCCGAGTCACCGAGGTGGGCCCGACAGGCCTGACCGAGACTCGGCGCGTCCCCCAGGTCCAGGTCGGTCGCACCGGCGTCACCGGCGCGGACCGCATGGGTCCACACCACGACGGGCCCCTCGACGTGCTCCACGACCGACCGCAGGAACGTGGCGGCCCGCCGCTCACGGTCGGACCACCAGGACGGGCCGGCCTCGACGATCCCGGTGATGCTCGTCGGCGTCGATCGCACCAGCGCGTCGCGGGTCGCCGGGTCGAGGAACGCTCCCGGTCCGGACGGGTGTGCCAGGCGTTCGACGGTGGCGGCGACCGCCGCCGTGACGACCCCGTCGAGGACCGCCGCAGCGCGTGCCGACACCTCGGGTCGACGCGACGCATCGTGCTCCCACGGCACCCCGGTGGCGTAGCGGCGGCGGAGTTCCGCAGCCGAGAACGGATCGCACCCGTCGAGCGCGTCGAGCACCTGTGCGCGCACACCGTCACCGGCGTCCACGTCCAGACCCACGAGTCGCACGGGATCGGACCCGCCGACCCGGGTGGCCCGGCGACGGAGCCACGCCAGCAGGGAACCGAACTCCTGGTTGCGCCACCGCCAGGACGGGAAGGTGGTGCAGGGTGCGGGAGCGTCCGGGATCGGCTCGAACCCGGCGCACCATGCATCGAGCGCCGCCACATCGGGCCAGTCGGCGTCGATCACGATCGTCCGGCAACCGAGCTGCTCGACCAGCGCCTGCGTGATCCGGGCGCACAACTGGTCGAACTCCGAGGTACCGGAGGTCGAGGGGCCGAGGACGACGACGCGGGCCTCGGACAGCCGGTCGACCAGGCCCGACAGGTCGGCGCCGGTGATCGAGCTGAACGGTTCGCAGGATCGGGCCAGCCGCTCCGCCGGGGAGCGCTCGGAATCGACCACGGTCGCGCGGCGACCCGAACGACCCACCGTGTGGGCGGGCCGAGCCGCTCGATCCGCCAACAGGGGGACGAACTGCACGGGACCCAGTTCCTCGCGGTCGAGGCGACTGCCGACCCGGTGGACGAGCACGAGCTCCTGTCGTCCATCCGCTGGTCCCACCGGCATCACGAGCCGACCGTCGTCGGCGAGCTGTTCCAGGAGCGGTGCGGGCACCTCCTCCCCCGCTGCGGAGACGAGGACGACGTCGAAGGGTGCCGCCTCCGGCCATCCGAGCGACCCGTCACCCCACCGGACGTGGACGTTGCCGTGGAGGGCGGCGCGGAGCGACTCGGAGGCGTCGACCACCAGGTCACCGTGACGTTCGACGGTCCAGACCTCGGCGGCGAGTTCGTCGAGCACGGCGGCGGCGTAGCCGGAACCGGTCCCCACCTCGAGCACCCGGTCCGTCGGTCGGACGGCAGCCGCCTCGAGGGCGAGTGCCACGACGTAGGGCTGGGAGATGGTCTGGCCGGCACCGATCGGCAACGGGCGGTCCTCGTAGGCCGAGCCGGCGAACTGCTCGGGCACGAACCGCTCACGCGGAACCGCCCCCATGGCGTCGAGCACTCGCTGATCGCGGATGCCGCGTCGGACCAGACCTTCGCGCACCATCCTGCCCCGCGCCTCGGCGGCGGATGGAGCCCCGGACGGTCGGGTGGTGTCGTCTCGCTCGTCGGTCCGTGCCATCGATCGATCGCGGGCGCGCCGCCCTCCTCCTCCACCGCCGGTCGGTCGACCGTGAACGGCGGACGTCCCCAACATCGGCCGCAACGATCCGCGATGAAGCCCGGCCGTCGGACGAGCGGTCGCCTCCCATTCACGGCCGGACCAGCCGGGCCCGCTGGCGGAGCCACAGGTGGAGCGAGTTCACGGCGAGCACCGCAGGGATCGCCGACAGGGCGACGGCCGCCGCCGGCCACGCCGGGAACGCCTGACCGAGCACCGACGCGACCGGCGGGACGAGCAGGAACCCCGCCAGCAGGACGACCTGCAGGCCCAACCCCCAGACGAGGAGTCGGTTCGACCACCAGCCGAGCCGCCACGGCGGACGCGTCGCGCTCCGACAGACCTGGGCGTTGGCCACCTGCCCCAGCACCACCGCGGCGAACGCCGCGCCGCTCGCCGCCGCGAGCCCCGCCTCGTCCGGCGGCCCGCCGGACCAACTCCACCCGATGACGGCCAGTCCCACCAGGAACGCCAGCATCTCGACGGCGGCCTCCGTGGGGCCCAGTACCCCGAAGACCCGGGTCAGGAGGGAACGATCGACCAGATGGCGGCCCGTCAGCGGCCGGTCCAGCAGGCCGGGGCTGGGCGGCTCCGCCCCGAGCGCCAGCGCCGGCAGCAGGTCGGTCACGATGTCCAGGCACAGCACCTGCAGCACGCCGATCGCCAGCGGGAGGCGACCTCCGGTCAGGCCCCACAGGACGAACGGCGTGAGCTCGGCCACGTTGTCCGTCAGGTGGTAGGTCAGGAACCGCCGGATGTTCGTGTAGGTGGCGCGACCCTCCTCGATGGCGGCGACGATCGTGGCGAAGTCGTCGTCGAGCAGCACCAGGTCGGCGGCCTCACGGGCGACGTCGGTTCCGGACCGGCCCATCGCCACACCGATGTCGGCCCGCCTCAGCGCCGGTCCGTCGTTGACCCCGTCGCCGGTCATCGCCACCACGTGCCCCCGGGACTGCAGGGCGCCGGCGATCCGGTACTTGTGCTCGGGGGTCGCACGGCTGACCACGAACCCGTCACGGTCGAGCAGCTCGCCCAACTCGCCGTCGTCGGCGGGCAGGGCGTCGCCCGTGACCACGAGCGCATCGGCACCGCTGACCCCGACCTGTCGGGCGATCGCCAACGCCGTCGCCGGATGGTCGCCCGTCACGACCCCGACCGCCACCCCAGCGGACCGACAGGACCGCACCGCGTCGCGGACCTCCGGTCGCGGCGGATCCTGGAATGCCAGCAGCCCGAGCAGCAGCAGGTCCGACTCGGCGGCCTCGGCATCGAGTGGATCCCGGGACCGACCGGCGGCCACCGCCAGGACACGCAACCCCCGTGCTGCCAACTCGTCGACCGCGGCACGAGCCGCATCCCGGTCCGGGCCGTCGCGACAGACCGGGAGCACCGAGTCCGGCGCACCCTTGCACCAGAGGTCCTCGCCACAGATCACCGACGAACGCCGGCGGACCGGATCGAACGCGAACCAGCGATCGACCGCCGGCCGATCCGGGCGATCGTGGGCGAGACGTCGGGCCAGCACGTCGATGGCAGCCTCCATCGGATCGCCGAGCGCCAACCACTCGCCGTCCTCCTCGACGGCCCGACCGCGGGACGAGGCCAGCGCCGCCAGCGCGGCCGAGGTGGCGGCGCCGACGGCCGCACCGTCGCCGGACACCACCGCATCCGGCTCGTAGCCGTTGCCGATCACCGCGACGTCACCACGGGGGGTCCACACCTCCACGACCGACATGCGGTTCTGGGTGAGCGTGCCGGTCTTGTCCGTGCACACGAACGTGGTCGATCCCAGCGTCTCGACCGCCTGGAGGTGGCGGACCAGGGCGTCGCGCTCGACCATCCGCTGGGCGCCCATCGACAGCGACAGCGTCAACGTCGGCAGCAGTCCCTCGGGGACCAGGGCCACGGTCACACCGACTGCGAACAGGAACCCGTCGCGCAACGACATGCCGGTGAGCCGCGTCAGCCCGAAGCACACCGCCCCGGCGCCGAGGGTGATCACGGCGACGATCCGCACGACCCGCCGGAGTTCGACCTCGAGCGGGCCGGGCGGCCGTTGCGCCGCCGAGGTCATCGTCGCGATGTCGGCGAGTCGGGTGTCACCGGCAATCCGGACCGCCTCGGCCAGGCCCTCCCCGGACACCACGAAGGTCCCGGCGAACACCGCATCACCCTCACCCATCGAGACCGGCTCGCTCTCGCCCGTGAGCGTCGATGCGTCGACCGCCAGGTCGTGGGACTCGATCGCGACCAGGTCGGCCACGACCCGGTCCCCGGCCGACAGGACGACGGTGTCGCCGACGACGACCCGGTCCCCGGGCACCGGCTGCGCCAGTCCGTCACGGATCACCGTGACCGACGTCGGCAGCAGTCGGCGCAGGCGCTCCGAGGCCCGCTCGGCGCGGTGCTCCTGGACGAACGCGAACACTCCGTTGACCACGACCACCACCACGATCGCGACCCCGAGCTGCGGCATACCGGCGACCACGGCGAGGCCCGCAGCCACCCACAGCATGACGGCGAAGAAGTGGATGAACTGGGCCGCCAGGATCCGCCAGGTCGGCGTGCCGCGCAACTGGGGCAGGACGTTCGGACCCTGCTCGTCCAGTCGGCGGGCCGCCTCCTCCCGGGTGAGACCGGCCGGCCCCGTCCTCATTCGACCGAGTGGACCAGGGTCGCGCCGGGTCAGGACAGTGACCTAGGTCCCTTCGGTCACCCGGCGCGTCGTGTCGCGCAGGGTCAGAGCGCGACGACCGTGACCGGCGTGGTCGAGTTCGAGGTGGTGTTGTTCCCGAGTTGACCCCGGGCGTTGGACCCGGAGCACTGGGCGCTGCCGTTGGGCTTCAACGCACAGGTGTGCCCCTCACCGCCGGCGACCTGACTGGCGCCGATGACGGTCGTGGTCCGGGCGAGCGAACTCGTCGACGTGGTCCCGTCTCCGAGCTGCCCCGAGTCGTTGCGACCCCAGCAGGAGAGCAGCACACCGCCGGTGGTGGCACAGGCGTGGTCGCTCCCGGCGCCGATCGCGGTCACCCCGGTGAGCCCGACGACGTCCTCGGGCAGGTTCACACGGAGGTCCGGGGGTGGCGGGTCACCTGGGTTCGGCGGCGGCGGCAGGGTGGCCCCGTTTCCGATCTGCCCGAACAGGTTGTCGCCCCAGCATGCAGCCACTCCGGTGGTCCGGTTGACGCAGGTGAACGCGGAGCCGGCCACGACCGACGTCACACCGGTGAGCCCCACGACCGTCCCGGCGACGTTTGCGTCGACGAAGGTGCCGTTCCCCAACTGGCCGGAGAAGTTGTCGCCCCAGCACGACAGCGTTCCGCCGAGGATCAAGGCACAGGTGTGCGAGTCCCCGGCGGCGAGTGCGGTGGCGTCGACCACCAGGGCGACGCTCCGCGGGGTCGGTCCTGGCGAGTTCGAACCGGTTCCGAGCTGGCCGGAGAAGTTGTCACCCCAGCACGTAACGGTTCCGGCCGACCGGAGGGCGCAGGTGTGCGCCCCGCCGGCTGCGATGGCGGTAATGCCCGACAGGTTGAACGGGCTCACCGGCACGCTCGACTGGGTCGTGCTCCCGTCTCCCAGCTGTCCTGATGCGTTGTTCCCCCAGCAACGGACTTCGCCGTTGACTCGGACCGCGCACGTGTGGTTGCCACCGGCGGCCAGGGCGGTGACCCCGTCGAGCCCCAGCACCTTGGCCGGGACGAGCGACGGCACGGTCGTGCCGATCCCGAGCTGACCGAAGCTGTTGTCGCCCCAGCAGCGGACCGTTCCGTCGAACCGCAACGAGCAGGTGTGCGACCGGCCGGCCACGATCGTGGGTGGGGTGTTGCCACCTGGCACCAGCGTCGTGGTGGTCGCACCCGGCGCGAGCGTCGTGGTGGTCCCACCCGGCACCGTCGTGGTCGTCGTGGTGGGGCCTCCTCCACCTCCCGTCGGCGGCGGGGCGCAGGCTGCCGCCAGGACGATGGCGGCCCCTACGGCCGCCGCGGCCACCACCCACTGGTGACCACGGCGGACCCGGACAGGTCGATCAGGACGCACGGTCATCGATGGTGAATCCCAGCGTGTAGGTCCGCGTCGGGTTGCTCAACGTCCCGGCCGCCAGTCCACGTGCGGAGTTCCCCGATGGGCTCGACAGCGACGAGAGGAAGAGCGACGTGGTCACGTTGACCAGACCGTTCTGCGGGTCGTTGACGGTGATGGTTCCGCTGTAGGCGTTGAAGATCAGGAACCGACTCAGGTTCACCGACACGGTCGCGTTCGATCCGCCGGGGCCCGTGTACGGGGCCGAGCCGGTGACCGAGGCGACTCCGAACACGTCGCGCTGCACGCGGAGTCCGATGCCGTTCGTGGCCCCGTCGAAGCTGTAGTTCAGCCCCCCCGTGTAGCCCAGACGGATCCGGTCACGAGTCGGAGCGGGTGGATCCACAACGATCGTCTCGCTCGCCGTCCTGGTCGCACCACGGTTGTCGGTCACCGTGAGGGTGGCCGTGTAGGTGCCGAAGATCGTGTACGTCTTCTGGACCACCTGGCCGGTCGCCGACGTTCCGTCACCGAAGTTCCAGGAGTAGCTGATGATCGAGCCGTCGGGATCCGAGGACCCGATGCCGCTGAAGCTCACCAGCAGCGGAGCCGGTCCGGCTGTCGGCAGCGCCGTCACCCTTGCGATCGGCTGCACGTTGGTGGCGCCGGCGACGATGTTCACGGTCGTGAACCGACTCGTGCCCCGGTTGTCGGTGACGGTGAGGCGCACCGTGTAGCTGCCCTGGGCGAAGGTGGCCGAGGCCAGCGGACCCGATGCGGTCTGCCCGTTGCCGAAGTTCCAGGCGTAGCTCACGATCGACCCGTCGGGGTCGCTCGAGCCGGCTCCGTTGAAGTTCACCACCAGCGGCGAGGGACCGTTGAACCGGTTGGCGGCGATCACCGCCGTCGGCGCCAAGTTGGCGGGGTTGACGGTGATGGTCTGGCTCCGCACCGACGTGGCGCCCTGGTTGTCCGTCACCGTCAGCTGGACGGTGTACACACCGGCCGAGTTGTAGATGGCGCTCGGGTTCGGGCTCGTCGAGGTCGAACCGTTGCCGAGGTTCCAGGAGTAGGCGGTGATCGCTCCGTCAGGGTCGGTCGACCCGGCGCTCGACAGCTGCACGAGGAGCGGGGCGTTCCCGACCGCTGTCGATGCGGACACGCTGCCCGACGGGGACTGGTTCGGCGGCGGGGTGACCGTGATGGTCTTGGTCGCCGTACCGGTTGCGCCCTTGTTGTCGGTCACCGTCAACGTCGCCGTGTAGGTGCCGGGGAAGGTGTAGGTGGCCGCAGCCGGGACGGCACCCGTGCCGTTCTGGCCGTTGCCGAAGTTCCACGCGTAGCTGGCGATGGTGCCGTCGACGTCGGCAGAGGCGGTGCCATCGAAGTTCACCGTCAGCGGAGCCGTGCCCGAGACGACGTCGGCCTCGAAGTCGGCGCCGGGGGCGATGTTCGAGTCCTCGGACACGTCGACGACCAGCGTCTGGGTCCCCGTGGCGCCACGGTCATCGGTCACGGTCAGCGTGACGGTGTAGGACCCCGCCTCGGTGTAGACCGCCTGGATCGCGGCGCCGGTTCCGGTCTGGCCGTTGCCGAGATCCCAGTTGTAGCCCACGATCGAACCGTCGGGGTCGTTCGAGTTGCCGCCCGACAGGTTGACCGTCAGCGGGATCGTGCCGGCGACCGACACCGTGCGGATCACGGCGTTGGGCGCCACGTTCGGGGCGCCGGTGACGACGATCTCTCGTGTCGTGGTCCCGGTGGCACCCCGGTTGTCCGTCACCGTGAGCGACACGGTGTAGGTGCCCGGCTGGGTGTAGGTGGCTGAACCGGTCGCCGTGGTGGCCGTCCGGTCGTTGCCGAAGTCCCAGGCGTAACCGACGATCGACCCGTCCGGGTCACTCGAGCCGGTGCCGTCGAAGTTGACGGTGTACGGCGCCTGTCCACCGGTGCCCGAACTGCCGATGGCAGCCACGGGCGGCGTGTTGGGCGGCTCGTTGACCGTGATGGGCACGATGGACGTATCGGCGTCACCGTCGGTGTCGACCACTCGGAGCCGCGCCTGGTAGGTGCCGGGCGTCGGGTACGTCGTGAACGCCGTGGGCCCGGTGGCGTCCACCGTGCCGTCGTTCGTGAAGTCCCACTCGTAGGCGGCGATCGGCTTGACGGCGGTCGATCCCGTGCCGTTGAAGTTGACCGTCAGCGGGGCGATGCCCGTGCTCACCGAGGGCACGTTGGAAGCACTGACACCCTTGGTGACCTTGGGGGTGGCCAGGGTCACCAGGGTCGCCTGGTTGACACCGGCCGGCGACGGCAACCCGAATGCGGCGCTGAGCGGTCCGCTCGCTGCACCCAGCGGTCCACAGCCGGAGGCACCCGGAACCGAGAAGTTGTTGTCGACGAGGGTCGCCTCGCCGGTCTCCGGGTTGTACGGAACACCGACGATCGGGTCGAAGCCCGCCGGGGGCGTGGTCGCACCGGTACGCAGGTTCAGGGTGAACGGGCCGACGATGCAGCTGCCGCCCAGATCGATGCCCTGGGCCGAACCCTCGATCTTCAGTCGGAGCGGGACCTGGAGCGTCGTTGCGCCCGTGATCGGGTTGACGTTGCCGGTGGCGTTGCCGGTCGGCTGCACGGCCGCCGTGATGACGCCGCCCTCGGCGAACACGTACTGGGGAGGGAACACCACACCGGACTGCGGGATGGTGATCGACCCGTTGGCGCCCACCGTCCCGGTGAACACGGTGTCCTGCTTGGCCTGGAACCCGGAGGCCGCCTCGGAGTTGTCGAGTGCGCTCGTGCACTGCGGGTCGGCGGGGAAGTCGACGAGCAGGTCCTGAGCGGCCGACGGATTCAACGGGTCGCCGTCGTTGTTCTCGCCATCGGAGCACTGCGGGAACTCCGCCGGCTCCAGTGGCACATTCTGACCACCGATGCGGACGGCCCCGTCGATGATCTTGAAGTTGACGGTGCCCGGGTTGCCCACCGGCTGGGCGCCCGCCACCTGGGCCGTCACCACGGTGGTGGCGAGGAGCGCCACGGCGAGCACAGCGGCCTGCACCCTGCGGTGCAGGCGCGGCGATCCGACCGCTCGTCGTGATCGGTTCGCAAGGCTCTGGTGAGTCACCACTGTCCCCCTCGGGTTGCCCGCTCGATGTGTCGGTCGATGTGCCATCGCCGTTCCCCCTGGTCTCAGAACTCCGTTGACTTTCCGCTGACTGTCCTCACCTGACCCCCGGGTCGGCGTGACGCCGGCCCGGGGCCCCAGGTCAACTGATCGTGATCGTGATCGGGGCCGACGTCGTCGCCGCCCCGTTGTTGTCGGTGACGGTGACCGTCACGTTGTAGGTGCCGGCAGCCGGGAACTTCTTGTTGTTGACGTTCGCCGTCGTGGCGAACGTGCCGTTTCCGAAGTTCCAGAAGTACGACGTCACCGTGCCGTCCGTGTCAGCAGCATTGGCGGCGAAGTTGAAGTTCGTCGTCGTACCGCCGCTGGTGAGGTTGACCGATGGTGCCGCCGACGGAGCCACGTTGTCGACGACCGTCACCGTCGTCGAGGCCGTCCCGGTGGCGCCGTTGTCATCGGTCACGGTCAGCGTCACCGTGCGGACGCCGGACGTTGCGTACACCTTGGTCGGGTTGGCGTTCGTCGACGTCGTCCCGTCACCGAAGTCCCACAGGTATCCGGCGATCGTCCCGTCGGAGTCCGAGGAACCGGCGGAGCTGAACGTGAAGGTGCCGAAGATCGCCTTGGCGGTCGACGGGGTCACCGCAGCGGCCGCCGTGGGCGCCAGGTTGTCCACCACCGTGACGGCCACGGTGGACGTGCCCGTCGCACCGTTGTCGTCGGTGACCGTCAGCGTCGCCGTGTAGGAACCGGACGCTGCGTAGACGTGCGTCGGGTTGGCCACGGAGGCGGTCCCCCCGTCACCGAAGTCCCAGGCGTACCCGACGACTGTCCCATCGGAGTCGGTCGAGGCCGACCCGTTGAAGGTGAAGGTGTCGAAGACCGCCTTCGCGGTCGCCGGGGACACCTGGGCGTCCGCCGTCGGGGCCACGTTGTCCGCCACCGTGATCACCTTGGTGGTCGATCCCGTCGCACCGTCGTCGTCGGTCACCGTCAGCGTGGCGGTGTAGGAGCCGGCAGCCGTGTAGGTGTGGGTCGGGTCCACGTCCGAGGTCGTCGGCGAGCCGTCGCCGAAGTCCCAGTTGTAGGCCGTCACCGAACCGTCGACATCGGTGGATCCGGCGGCGTCGAAGGACACCGTCAGCGGGGTCTTCCCGGACTGCGGCGTGGCGCTGATCGCCGCAGTCGGCGCCTGGTTGACCGGCCACACGTCGATCAGGACCGTCGAGGTGCCCGTGATGTTCTTGTCGTCGGTCACCGTCAGCGTCGCCGTCCTGACGATGGTCGACGAGGTGGCATTGGTGTAGGTGTGCGTCGGGTTCGCCTCGGTGGAGGTCGCCCCGTCGCCGAAGTTCCAGAGGTAGGTGAGCGAAGCGCCCTCGGGGTCACTGGACCCAACCGAGCTGAAGTTCACCGTGAGCGGCGAGTGGCCGCCGGTGACGTCCGCCGACGCAACCGCCGTCGGGGCCTCGTTCGGGTCGACGTTCGTGATGACCGTCGCCGTGGCCGTTCCACCGTCGTTGTCGGTGGCCGTCAGCGTGGCGGTGTAGGTGCCGGCCGACGTGTACGTGTGGGACGGGTTCGGGGCCGAGCTCGTCGGCGAACCGTCACCGAAGTCCCACAGGTAGCCCACGACCGTCCCGTCGAGCTCCTGGTCGACCGTGCCGGCCGAACTGAAGCTCACCGTCAACGGCTCCTTGCCCGACGTCGGGGTCCCGGCCGCCGTCACGATCGGCGGCAGGTTGGGCTCCCGGACGTTGACCGACACCGTCGCGGTCGCCGTGGCGCCCTCGTTGTCGGTGACGGTCAGCGTGGCCGTGTAGGTGGCCGGGGTCACGTACTCGTGGGACGGGTTGGCCTCGGTCGAGGTGCCGCCGTCACCGAAGACCCAGCTGTAGCTGAGTCCGGGGCATGCCCCACCCAGGGCACAGTCGGCGTCCACCGAGCCGGCCGAGGAGAAGTCGACCGTCAGCGGGAACACACCACGCACCGGGGCACCGTTGGCCACTGCCGTCGGAGCCTGGTTGACGGTGGCGGTCACCACCACCGACGACGTGCTCGTGGCACCGCTGTCGTCGGTGACCGTCAGCACGGCCGTCCGAGCCCCCGGGCCCGTGTAGGTGTGCGTCGGGTTGGCCTCGGTCGAGACCGGCGAGCCGTCACCGAAGTTCCAGCTGTAGGCCACGATCGTGCCGTCGGGGTCGACCGACGATGCCGAGCTGAACTGCACCGTCAACGGGCTGCGCCCCGTGGTCGCATCCACACCGGCGACCGCCGTGGGCGCCGTGTTGGAGTGGACCCTGATCGCACGGGCGCCGTTGGCACCGGCCGAGGCGCTGTTGCCCGTCGCACCGGTCGCACCCGCGTTGCCGGCGAAACCGTTACGACCTGACGAGTTGCTCGTCCCGAGCGCTCCGGCCGTACCACCGGCGCCACCGGCGCCACCGGAACCACCGGAACCACCGGCACCAGCGGTCCCGAGCGTCGCCGTCGTGGTCGACACGATCTGCTGGCCGGAGCCTGTCGAGTAGACGCCGACCGACGGTCCACCGGATCCGGCGCCACCACCGGCACCACCGGCACCACCGGCACCACCGCCGGCGCCGCCACCGCCGGCCGCACTGGCACCCGTGTTGTAGCTACCGGCGTTGCCACCGGCACCACCGGCACCACCGGCGCCGCCCTGGCCGCCGGCTCCACCGGCGCCGCCCAAACCACCATTGGCGGTGGTCACCTGGGTTCCGGTCACGGTCACCGAGGCGTTGTGGGTGAACACACCGAACGAGCCGCCGCCCGAGGTGCCCGCCGTCCCTGCGGCGCCACCGGCACCACCGAGACCGCCGCCACCACCGCCACCGCCTTCACGCCGGCTGCCGGAGCTGAACAGGTTGTTGGAGCCGCCGCCGCCACCACCACCGCCACCGCCGGCACCGGCGTTGCCGGCCGAACCGTTGGCTCCGTCGGCGCCGTCGAACAGGTCACCGGCAGCGGACGTGGCCGAGCCAGAGGTGCCCGCAGCAGTGGCCGTGCCGGCGGCGCCACCGGCGCCACCCTGACCGCCGGTGCTGCCGCCGCCCGCGGCCCCACCCGAGGCGCCGCCGCCACCGGCGGATCCGGAGGCCGTGCTGCAACCGCTGCTGCAACCGCCGCCGCCGGTGCCGCCGGCACCGCCGTTCCGAGAGGACGGCGATCCGGTCACCGCTCCACCCGGACCGGTCGCTCCGGAGTTGCCACCGGAGACACCGGAGTTGCCGTTGGTCCCGGCAGCCCCAGCCGAACCGGCGCCGCCGTTGGTCCCGGCCACGCCGGCCTTGGACGTGATCGTGCTGTTCGTGATCGTCACGTTCGAGCCCGTGAGCACACGGACGCCGTAGGCGCTCGAACCGGCAGCGCTCGGCGTGCCGCTGTCCACGTCGACCTGGTCGAGCGTGACGTTCGACGACGACTGCACCAGCACACCGGTCGAGCCGGAAGCGGTGCTCCCGTCACCCGGACGGAGAGTCAGGCGTCGGAGGGTCGTCGGAACGGACACACCGGTGGCGGTCACCGCCGGCGAGTCGGCCGCGCCGGTCACCGTGACCGTCGTCGCACCGTTGGTTCCGCCGGCGACGAAGCTCTGGTCGTAGCCGCCCACGACGTTCACGCCGGCGACCACGTTGAAGGAGTCGTAGGCGCCACCGGCGACTCGGAGTTCGGTCTGCCCGTTCGCCGCTGCCGCCGTGAGCGCACCCTGGATCGTGCGCTTGGGGTTGGTCGGGGTGCCCGAGTTGGAGTCGTTGCCCGAGGTCGACACGAACGAGACCTCACCGAGCACCGTGATGGCCCGGGTCGCCGTGGCGGTCACACCCTCCTCGTCCGTCACCGTGAGCGTGACCGTGAAGTCACCCTCGTTGGCGAACGTGTAGGTGGGGTTGGCGAGCGTCGAGCTGCCGCCGTCACCGAAGTCCCAGTCGTAGGAGGCGATCGAGTCGTCCGGGTCGGCGGAACCGACCGAGGAGAACTGCACGACCAGCGGCGGGCCACCGAACGTCTTGTCCGAGTTCAGGACCGCGGTCGGGGCCTGGTTCGGGTTGGAGACGATGCTGAGCGTGGTGGAACTGGTCAGCCCCTCCTCGTCGGTCACCGTCAGTTGGGCGGTGTAGCTGCCCTCGGCGTAGGTGAACGACGGGTTGGCGTCGGTCGAGTCGACCGTGCCGTCATTGGTGAAGTCCCAAGCCCGGGTGACGATGGCGTCGTCCGGGTCCGTCGACGTCGCCGAGGAGAACTGGACCACGAGTGGGCGCTTGCCGGCGCTCGGTGTGGCCGTCGCCCCGGCGACCGGGGCCTGCGGCGGGTTGGAGGAGATGCTGATCGGGGCGGTGTGGGTCAGACCCTCGTCGTCGGTGACGGTCAGGGTCGTCGTCCACGTGCCCACGGCGAAGGTGTGCGTCGGGTTGGCATCGGTCGACGTCGGCGAACCGTCACCGAAGTCCCACAGGTACCCAACGATCGTCCCGTCGGAGTCCGTCGAGGCGGCCGACGAGAAGTTCACCGTCAGGTCGCGCTTGCCGGAGGTCCGGTCCGCTGCCGGAACCGCCACCGGTGCGACGTTCTCGGGACCCACGACCACCTGCACCGTTGCGGTGTCGGTCGCACCGTCGGTGTCGGTGACCGTCAGCGCAGCCGTGAAGGTGCCGTCCGTCGTGTAGGTGAACGACGGGTTGGCGTCGGTCGAGTCGACCGTGCCGTCATTGGTGAAGTCCCAGGCGTAGCCGGTGATGGCACCGTCGTTGTCGACGGAGCCGGCCGAGCTGAACGCGACCGGCAGCGGGGCCTTCAGGTTCGCCTTGCCGGGCGTGGCGTTGGCCACGGCCACCGGCAGGACGTTGGCCTGCGAGTCGATGGCCAACGTGGTGGACGCCGTGTTGCCGTCGTCGTCGGTCACCACGAGTTCGGCGGTGTAGCTGCCGACGGCGTAGGTGTTGGTCGGGTTGGGATCGGTCGAGGTGTTGCCGTCACCGAAGTCCCACTCGTAGGAGACGATCGTCCCGTCCTCGTCGGCGGAGCCGTCCGAGTTGAACGTGACCGTGAGCGGCCCCTTGCCGACCTGGGGGGTGGCCGAGGCGACGATCGTCGGGGCCGGGTTCGGCAGCGTCGTGATCGTCGTGGATGCCGTGTTGGTGAGTCCGCCGTTGTCCGTGACGGTGAGCGTCACGACGAACGAGCCGACCGTCGTGTAGGTGTGACTGGGGGTGGCGCCGGTACCGGTGGCGCCGTCACCGAAGTCCCAGTCGTAGGACACGATCGTCGCGTCGTCGCTCGATGCCGACCCGTCGAAGGCCACCGTCACCGGGACCTTCGTCGACGCCGGGGTCACCGAGGTGACGGCCACGTCGGCGACCGGAGCGGGGTTGGGGCTGACCTCGATGGTCAACGGGGAGCTTGCGGTCACACCGTCGGTGTCGGTCACCGTGAGGACCGCCGAGAAGGAACCATCGTTGGTGTAGGTGTGGGTCGGGTTCGGATCCGAGCTCACCGGGCTGCCGTCACCGAAGTCCCACTCGTAGGAGACGATCGATGCGTCGGGGTCGGTGGATCCGGCGGAGCTGAACGCCACGTCGAGCGGGGCGTTGCCGGCGGACACGTCGGAGTTGGCCACGGCCACGGGGGCCACGTTGAGTGCCGAGACCACCTGGACGGTGGCCGTGTCGGCATCGCCGGAGTCATCGGTCACCGTGAGCGTCACCGTGTACGGGTCCGCCGAGGGGGCGAACTCGTGCGTCGGGTTCTCCTCGGTGCTCGCCGGCGAGCCGTCGCCGAAGTCCCAGCTGTAGGAGGCCACGGTGCCGTCCGTGTCGACGGTCCCGGCCGACGACAGGGCCACGGTCAGCGGGCCCTTCCCCGAGTCGGGAGTGGCCGATGCGGCGGCCGTCGGGAACAGGTTCAGCACCCGCTCCACGGTCACTGATGCGGTTGCGGTCGCACCGTCGTCATCGGTGACGGTCAGCGTGGCGATGAACGTACCCGCCGAGGTGTAGACGTGCGACGGGCTGGCGTCGGTCGAGGTGTTGCCGTCACCGAAGTCCCAGAGGTACGTCACCGTGCCGTCCAGGTCACCGGAACCGGTCGAGTCGAACTGCACCGGCAGCGGCACCTTGCCGTTCTCCGGGGTGACCGTCGCTGCGGCCGTGGGCGGCGTGTTGACGGCGTTGACGGTCACGACCACCGTGGCCGTGTCGGTGAGCGGTGCCGGGAACGTCCGGTCGTCGGTGACCGTCAGCGTTGCGGCGTACACGCCCTCGGCGGTGTAGGTGTGGGTCGGGTTGGCGTCGGTCGACGTGTTGCCGTCACCGAAGTCCCACTCGTAGGAGACGATCGATCCATCGGGGTCGGCCGAACCGGCGGAGCTGAACGCCACGACCAGCGGAGCCTTGAGGTTGGCCTTGTCGGGCGTGCCGTTGGCGACCGCCACGGGCGCCTGGTTGACCGACAGCACGGCGATGTTCAGCGACGCCACGTCCTGGGCGCCGTTGTCGTCGATCACGGTCAGCGTGACCGTGTAGTTGCCGGGGTTGTTGTAGACCTTGGTCGGGTTGGCCGTCGTGCTCAGCGGCGAACCATCACCGAAGTCCCACCGGCGGGTCACGATGATCCCGTCGGGGTCCGTGGAGTCGGCCGAGCTGAACGAGATCGTGGCCGGCGCAATGGCGATGGGCGCCGACGCCGTTGCAGCAGCGGTCGGCGACTGGTTGGGCGACACCACGACGGTGGTGGTGGTGGTGCCGGTCGCACCGACGTTGTCGGTGACGGTGAGTGCAACCACGTAGGTGCCGGGCGTTGCGAAAACGTGGGAGGGATTGGGGGTGTTGCCATCCGAGGTCCCGTCGCCCCAGTTCCAGCGGTAGGAAACGATCGAACCGTCCGGATCAACGGACCCTGCGGAGGAGAACGAGACGGTCAACGGGGCCTTGCCGGTCGACGGCGTCGTCGAAGCGGCGACGGCGACGGGGGACTGGTTGTTGCCGGCACCCACGTTGAGGACGACCGTGGCGGATGCAGTGGCGCCGGCGTCGTCGGTCACGGTGAGGCGGGCGATGAACGCCCCGCCCGTGGCGTAGGTGTGGGTCGGGTTGGCGTCGGTCGAGGTGCTGCCGTCACCGAAGTCCCACAGGTACTCCTCAATCGTCCCGTCGGCGTCGAGTGAGCCCGCCGAGGAGAACTGCACCGTCAGGGGTGCCACACCGGACGTGACGTCCGCACCTGCGAACGCAAGGGGACGCGCGTTGGTGGTGCCGGTCGGCGGCGCGCACGCGGCGGCCAGGAGTGCCGCTGCGGCGACCACCGCTGCCAACACGGTCCGGGACCGTCGGGTCCCGGTGACTGCTCCGTTCGAGTGGCGCATGCTGCCCCCTGCTCGTGTGCTCATGATTCCCCCCGTTGGGTCCCGGCTGCCCGCCGGGACCCGTTCGCCCTGAATGTCTCGAAGTTGCTCGGTCTTGTCGCTGTCCGGTCGATGATCGACGATCGGATCAACCCGGTTCGCTCACCGTGATGACCTGCGGTGTCGACGTGACGACCGCCCCCCGGTCGTCGGTCACGGTCAGCGTGGCCGAGTAGGTCCCGGCGCTGGTGTACGTGTGCGTCGGGTTCAGCGAGTCGGTCACCGGCGGCGAACCGTCGCCGAAGTCCCAGCTCAGGCTGAACGATCCGTCGTTGTCGTTGGCGGACCCGATGAAGTTCACCGTGAGCGGAGCCGCTCCGGACGTCACATTGGAGGACACGGACGCCGTGGGCGGGTCGTTCACGTCGATCGTCACCGTCGCCGTCGAGGTCGCCCCCTGGTCGTCGGTCACCGTCAACGTGGCGGTCCAGATCCCCGGTGCGTAGGTGTGGCTCGGGTTGGCCACGTTGCTCACCGGGCTTCCGTCACCGAAGTCCCACTCGTAGCCGACGATCGTGCCGTCCGCATCGGTCGAGTTGGACCCGGTGAAGTTCACCGTGAGGGGCCCGTCGCCGAGCGTCACGTCCGACTCGGCCACGGCGGTGGGCGCCACGTTGGCGATCACCTGGACGGTGGTCGAGGCCAGCGCACCCTCGTTGTCCTGGACCACCAGGGTGGCGGTGTAGGTACCGGCGCTATAGGTGTGGACCGGGTTCGGATCCGAGCTCGGGGCCGAACCGTCACCGAAGTCCCAGGCGTAGCTGAGTCCCGGGCACGGGCCGATGTAGGCACAGTCCGGGTCGACGCTGCCGGCCGAACTGAACTGGACCGTGGCCGGGGCCAGGGAGCTCGCCGGCGTGACCGAGGCCTGCGCCACCGGCTCCACGTTCACCGTGGAGGCGATGGTCGTCGAGGTCGTCACGCTCGCACCGTCGTCGTCGACCACGGTGAGCGTCGCCGTCCACGTGCCGGGGCCGTAGGTGTGTGAGGCGTCCGGCGTGGATTCCGTCGGGCTGCCGTCACCGAAGTCCCAGCTGTAGCTGACGATGGTGCCGTCCGGGTCGGCCGACCCGGCGGAGCTGAAGTCGACGGCCAGCGGAGCCCTGCCATCGGTCGTGCTGGCCCCGATCTGCGGGACCGGCAGCACGTTGGTCGGGGCGACGTTCACGGACACCGTCTGGACGTCCGTGGCCCCCTCGCTGTCGGTGACCGTCAGCGTGGCGGCGAACACGCCGTCCGTCGTGTAGGTGTGCGTCGGGTTCGCCTCGGTGCTGGGCGAGGACCCGTCACCGAAGTTCCAGCTGTAGCTGAGACCCGGGCAGGCGCTCACCACGGCGCAGTCGTTGTCGACCGAACCGGCCGAGCTGAACTCCACCGTGTACGGCGCCTTGTTGTTGATCCCCGTCGGAGTGCCGTTGGCCACCGCCGTCGGCGCCTGGTTGGCCAGGCTCTGGACCTGCACCGTCGAAGTGCCCGTCGCCCCCTCGTTGTCGGTCACCGTGAGCGTGGCCGTCCACGTGCCGGCGGCGTAGGTGTGGGACGGATTCGGGCTGGTGCTGACCGGCGATCCGTCACCGAAGTTCCAGCTGTAGCCGGCGATGGTGCCGTCGAAGTCGATCGACCCGGCGGAACTGAACTGCACCGCCAGCGGCGACCGGCCGCTCGTCGGCGTCCCCGAGGCGGCCGCCTGCGGAGTGATGTTCGGAAGGGAACGGATCTCCACCGAACGGGTCACCGTCGCACCGTCGTCGTCGGTCACCGTCAGCGTGGCGATGAAGACACCGACACCGTAGGTGTGGACCGGATTCGGATCGGTGCTCGTGGCCGAGCCGTCACCGAAGTCCCAGACGAGCGAGGCGATCGTGCCGTCGGAGTCGGACACGGTCGAGGTGAACGTGACCGTGTTCGGGGACTTCCCGAATGCCGGCGTCGCCGAGATGGCGACCGACGGCGGGACGTTGGCCAGAGCCGCAGTGACGGTGACGGTGGTCGATGCCGTCCCGCCCTTGTTGTCCGCCACCGTCAACGTCGCCGTGTACTCGCCCTGGGCCGTGTAGGTGTGGGTCGGGTCGGCGTCGGTCGACGTGCTGCCGTCACCGAAGTCCCAGTTGTAGCTGACGATCGACCCGTCGGGATCGGCCGTTCCAGCCGAACTGAAGTTGACGTTGTACGGAACCTTGTTGTCGTTGCCCGGACCAGCCGGCAGGTAGTTGGCCACGGCCACCGGGAGCTGGTTCGGATCGATGGTGATCGCCGGCGTCGTCGCTGTCGCCGTGGCGCCGTCGTTGTCGGTCACCGTGAGGGACGGGGTGAACTCGCCGTCCACCGTGTAGGTGTGGGTCGGGTTCGCATCGGTCGACGTGTTCCCGTCGCCGAAGTCCCACAGGTAGGTCACGGTGCCGTCGGCGTCGAACGATCCGGCCGAACTGAAGGTCACCGCCTCGGGGGCGATCCCCGTCGTACGGCTCGCTGCGGCCACCGCCACCGGCGGGGCGTTGTTCACGGTCGCGTTCGAGACCGACACCCGGCGGAGGCCGGCTGTTCCGGCACCACCGGTCGATCCAGCCAGACCGGCTGCCCCGGCCTCGCCCGCTCCACCGTTCCGGGCCGTAGCACCGCTCGTGCCACCGGCACCGGCTACGCCGCCGGCACCACCAGCACCACCATTTCCGCCGACACCCGTCGCACCGGCTGCGCCGATGGTCGACACGTCGGCCTCGGTGGCCGGATCGATGGCGAGCGTCCCATCACCGGCGTGGAAGGCGCCCACGGACGGGCCACCGTTGCCGCCGGCACCGCCAGCACCACCGTTGCCGCCGGTGCCGGCACCGCCGCCACCGCCAGCTCCGGCGTTGTTGTTGGAGGGGTTGCCGCCGCGGCCGCCGGCACCACCTGTACCGCCGGCACCGCCGGCGCCACCCGTACCGCCGGCACCGCCGTTGCCGGTGACGAGCGTCGAGTCGACGACGGTCACCGAGGCGTCCGAAGCGTAGAGGGCGAAGGAGCCACCGCCCCCCTGGCCGCCGGTCCCGCCGGTGCCCTGGGCGCCGCCGCTGCCACCGGCACCGCCGCCACCGCTGTTGGAGCTGTTGCCGTTGCCGCCACTACCACCGCCGCCGCCACCGGCACCGGCCTGCGAGCTGCCTCCGGTCCCACCGGTCCCCGGGGCGTACGTCGCGCCCGGTGTCGGCTCGCCGGCGACGCCCGCCGTGGCCACCGGGGCGGGGGTGCCGGTCTTGCCGCCACCACCGCCCGAGTTGTTGTCGGCGCCGCCGCCGCCGGCGTCACCGCCACGGGGGTCGAAGAGCCCGCCGTCGCCACCCGGGTTACCGGGCAGGGCACTGGCGCAGAAGAAGAGGATGAAGACGCAGCGAACCCCGTTACCGCCGTTGCCGCCGGTCCGGACGTTCGGGGTGGCGGTGTTGAGCGCACCACCGCCGGATCCGTTGCCCGAAGCGCCGTTGGCACCGGCGGTGCCGTTGCCGCCGGCGGTTCCGGGTGCACCGTTCGCTCCGGCCGTGCCGTCGCCTGCCGTGATCTCGCTGTCGATCACGGTCACCACAGCGCCGTCGAGGGCCCGCACGCCGTAGGCGCTCGAGGCCACACCGCTGGCGTCACCGCTGCTCACGTCCACGCCGTCCAGGGAGACGTTCGATGCGGACACCAGGATGCCGGTCGCATCCTGGCCGCCGCCGCCTCGGACCGTCAGGTCCTCGAGGGTGAGGGGCACCGCCAGGCTCGCAACGGTCACGGCGATGCCACCCGGGGCCGCCTCCACGACCGCCTCGGTCGCACCGTTGGAACCGCCCTCGACGAAGTCCTGGTCGAACCCGCCGACGACGCTGATCCCGCTGGCGGCGCTGAAGCCGCTGTAGGTGCCGCCGGCCACATGCACCCGGGTCTTGTCCTGGGCCACTGCACCGGCGATCGCACCCTGGATGGTGGCGTAGGGCGCACCGACCGTCCCGTCACCGGTCGCGTCGTCGCCGTCGGCCCTGACCCGGACGACCGGATCGAGCGCATCGATGGAGATCGTCGTGGTGTCCGACGCACCGTTGTCGTCGGTCACGGTGAGGGTCACGGTGTAGGTGCCGATGTCCTGGAAGGTGTGGGTCGGGTTCGGGCTCGTGCTGGTCGGCGAGCCGTCGCCGAAGTCCCACAGGTAGGTGAGGACACCCTCGAGCTCGGCGTCGAGCGAGTCACGGCCCTCGAGCGTCACCGTCAACGGGGCGTTCCCGGACTGGACGTTCGCCCCGGCCACGGCGGTCGGCGCCTGGTTCGGGTTGACCGTGATGTCGACCGTCGACGTGTCGGTTGCGCCGTCCTCGTCGGTCACCGTCAGGCGGGCCGTGTAGGTGCCGGGCAGGACGTACTCGAACGAGGTCTCGGCATCGGTCGAGTCGACCGTGCCGTCATCGGTGTAGTCCCAGGCGTAGGCGACGATCTGTCCGTCGCTGTCGCTCGACGTGGCGGCGCTGAGGTCGACCGACAGCGGCTCCTTGCCCACGCGGGGGGTGGCCTGGGGCTGCGCCGTCGGCGGTGTGTTCGGGACGACCGAGACCGGGATGGCGACGGTGTTGGTCGCCCCGTCGTCGTCGGTCACGGTCAGCAGGACGCTGTACGGAGCGATCGTGCTGTAGGAGTACGTCGGGTTCGGGTCGGTGCTGGTCCCCACCCCGTCGCCGAAGTTCCACGAGTAGCTGACGATCGAGCCGTCCGAGTCGGCGGAGGCCGCCGACGAGAACTGGACGTTGAGGACCGGCTTGCCGACCGCAGGCGTGGCGGTGCCGGAGGCGACCGGCGGCACGTTCGGCGGCCCGACGATCACGGGGACCACCGCGGTCGCGGTCTGCAGGTCGTCGTCGGTCACCGTCAGCGTCACGTCGAAGGTGCCGGCAGCGGTGAAGAGGTGGCTCGGGTTGGCGGCGGTGCTCACGGGGCTGCCGTCACCGAAGTCCCAGGAGTATCCGATGATCGTGCCGTCGGCATCGGTGGAGCCGACCGAGCTGAACAGGACACCGAGCGGCGCCTTGGTGCCGTCGGGCGTGGCGTTGGCCACGGCCACCGGGGCCTGCGGCGCGTTCGCCACGACCTGGACGGTGGTGGTGTCGGTGCCGCCGTTGTCGTCGGTGACGGTCAACTCGACGGCGTAGGTGCCCGGGTCCTGGAAGACGTGGATGACGACCTCGCCGGAGGCCGACTGGCCGTCACCGAAGTCCCAGTCCCAGTCGACGACCGTGCCGTCCTCGTCGGACGAACCGGAGCCGTCGAGTGACACCGCGAGCGGAGCCTTGCCCGAGGACGGGGTGGCGACCGCGGCAGCGGTGGGGGCCAGGTTGTCGGCGACGGTGATGATCGTCGAGTCCGTGTCGACGGCACCGTTGTTGTCGGTCACCGTCAACGTCAGCACGTAGGTGCCGACCACCGGGTAGGTGTGGCTTGCCGATGGCGTCGTCGCCTGGGCTCCGTCACCGAAGTTCCAGAGGTAGGAGACGATCGACCCGTCGGCGTCGAAGCTCGCGTTCGAGTCGACGTTCACGGTGAACGGGACCTTGCCGGAGAGACCCGAGGCGTTGATGCCGGCAACCGGGGGGAGGTTGTCCGGAGGGGTCACGACGATGACGACCGGGGTGATGGCCGTCTTGCCTCCGTCGTCGGTCACCGTGAGCGTTGCCGTGAACGTTCCGCCGGTGGCGTAGGTGTGCGAGGGGTTGGGTGCATTGGAGACGGGGCTTCCGTCACCGAAGTCCCAGGTGTACCGATCGATGAACCCGTCGGGGTCGACCGAACCCGCCGAGGAGAACACGACGAGCAGGGGGGCCTGTCCGGATGCCTGGTCGACCGTGGCCGCCGCGAACGGAGGGAGGTTGGTGGGTTCACCACCACCGCCACTCGGCGGAGGCGCGCACGCTGCAGCAACGAGTGCAACGCTGGCGACGACTGGCACGATCAAGGCCCGCACGAGCTTCATGGATCTCCCCCCGGAGTTCGCCCAACAGTCGCTCTGCCTCGCGACTGAACTCGCATGAAAGCGTCCCCCGACCGAGCGGTCAAGGAGAAAGCTCGCATTTCTCTCACCGTGGTCGACCGACCACACTCCGCTCACCCCGTCCGCACCGCTCCCGCCGCCCGGATCCGGGGGTGACCTCAGCGGATGACCGGTTCGCCACCACTCGGGTCGAGGAGCGGCGAGCGCGGCGCGACCGGGACACGCGGCGGGAGGGGCACGATCGTGCTGCCACCCGTCGATGCCGGTGGACGAGTGGTCGACGGTGCCGCCGGACGCGTCGGACGCGGCGGACGCGTCGGTGGCACCGTGTCGGTCCCGCCCGTCGACGGATCACCACCACCTCCGACGGAACCGCCGCCGCCGGGCTCCCCCGTGGGCGCCGGCGCATCACCCCCGCCCGAGCCGTCGCCGGTCGACGCACCGCCGTTCGGCGGATCGCTGCCGGTCGGTGACGAGGTCGGCGAGGGAGCGCCCGGAACGGGGTCGACCGACGCCGGACCGATCGGCGCTCCGGGAGGTGCCACCGTCGAAGGAGCTCCCGGTGCGGTCGTCGTGGATGCCGTCGACGGAGGAGCGGTCGTGGTGGTCACCGTCGTCGTCGGCGCGTCGTCGCCTCCCGCGATCGCCAGGGTGGACGCCACGACGAGCACCGCCGCCACCAGACCACCGACGATCGTCGCCACCCGGCGCCACGATCGCGTCGTCACGTCAGCGGGAGGGAAGCCCGAGTCGCTCCACGGCGCGTGCGTCGTGCCGCCGAGCCTCGCCCCGTCGACCACCCGGTGCCGGATTCCGACCGGCACCACCACAGCCGGAGCAGCGCCGGCGAGCCCCTCGAGCAGCAGCGCCGGCACGCGACGCGCCCGCCCCTCGCAGGTCTCGCAGCCGTCCACGTGGCGGGCGACCCGCTTGCGCCAGAGGACCGAGAACGTCCCGTCCCAGTCCGCCAGGACTGCGTCGAGGTCGGCGCAGTCGGCCCGTCCCTGTCGGGCGACGAACAGCGCGCCGAGCGATCGCTCCAGTCGGCTGCGCATGCGCGACGCAGCCTGGCTGGCGGTGTTCGGTGCCACGCCCATGACCTCCGCCAGGTCGGCCCCCTCGCACCCCTGGAGGGTCAGTTCCAGCACGATCCGGTCACCGTCGTCGAGTCCGGCCGCGGCATCGCGGACGGCACCCACCAGGTCGGCGTCCTCGAGCGACGCACCCGACCTGTCGTCGGTGACCAGCGCGTCGGTCACCGTGTCCACCTCCGCCACGACGGCGACACGCGAACGCGCCGAGCTCCGTCGGTAGACGTTGCGGCGCGCGATCGAGAGCAACCAGTAGCGGAGGCGGGTCGGATCACGGAGCTGACCGAGCCGTTCGGCCGCGACCAGGAACACGTCGGCCGTGACGTCCTCGGCATCGTCCCGGCTCGAGAGCATCTGGGAGCAGACCCCGAAGATGGTGCCGACGTAGCGGTCGTAGATGGCGCCGAACGCCGCCCGGTCGCCATCGAGCGCGGCAGCGACCAGTTCGTCGTCGGTTCGTGTGTCGCTCCCCGCTCCACCCATGTCGCCCCGGATGCTACGGGTTCGCACGTCGCTCCCGCCTGAGTTCGGCTGTCCATTGCCGCGTGTCGCACACCGCTGTCCTCCCGGTCATGGCGGCCACCGGTCGTGCCCGCTCGATGGTCCGGACCCTCCGGTCGCACGCAGGTGACAGTTTTCCGGGAGGTTCGGCCCGGTGGGGTTCAACGACGCACGGTAAGCACCCGGTCGGCCGGAACGTCACGGATCACCTGTGGATCGTCGGCGCCAGGCCACCGGACCTCGACCGTGTCGACCCGGTCGACGTCGCCCAGACCGACGTGGACCACCGGTTCCCGCTGGGACTCGTACGACCCTCCGGTCAGCACCTGCGCCACGACCGGCGGGTCGTCGGGCCGGGGCGTCACGGTGACGACGGCCCCGAGACCCGCACGGTTCCCCGGAGTCCCGGGGTCGTCCAGCCGGACCCGCAACCACCGCCGGGGCGGGGTGTCGTTGCGGTACAGGATTGGGGGACCCTCACTGTCGACGATCACCAGGTCCAGGTCACCATCACCCTCCAGGTCGAACGGCGCCAGACCGACACCGATCCCCCGATGGTCCAGTCCGACTGCGGCGGACGCCTCGGTGAAGCGCTCACCCGTCCGGATCCAGAATCGCGTCGGATCGTCCAGGAAGTAGGTGAAGTAGTCGCGGGTGAAGCTGCGCCCCTGGGGTCGCCGGGCGTCGACCTCACCGAAGCCGTTCGTGATCACCACGTCAGGGGTCCCGTCGTTGCCGAAGTCCTGCACCGCGGCGCCCCACCCCCACCCGGAGTCACGCAGGCCCAAGCGGTCGGTCTCGTCGGTGAACCGGCCCGCACCGTCGTTGACGTACAGCCGGTTGCCACTGCACCCGTTGATGGTGCTGAGCACCGGGCACACCCGAGCCTCGGTCGGGAACGAGATCGACGAGATCAGCCAGTCGGGCGCCCCGTCACCGGTGACGTCCGCGACGACCGATCCCATCCCGTTCTCGTCGGTCCCGACCCCGGACGATGCGGTGACGTTCTCGAACCGGCGGCCGTCCACGTTCAGGTACAGCTGCGACGTGCACGCGTCGCCGGTGATCGCCAGGTCGGGACGGAGGTCGGCGTTCACGTCCGCGAACACCGGGGTGAACCCCAGGATCTGCGTGAAGTCCACACCCCACGCGGCGGTGCCGTCGGTGAACGTCCCGTCGCCGTCGTTGATCCACAACCGACTCCGGTTCGGCACCTCGCCGGGAACCCGGGGAATGCCACGCGTGCGGATCTCGGCGGTGCCGGAACAGATGTCGCCGAACCGGTCCAGGCGTTGGTCGCCCGAGGCGGCCTGGCGTTGCGCACCGGCGTTGGCGGCGTTCTCGGGCACCGCCGTGTCCCACTGGACCACGACCAGGTCCAGGTCACCGTCGAGGTCCACGTCACCGACGTCCAGGCCGTGGACCTGGTCGCCGTTGCGGAGGCGGGTCGGCGGCGGCTGGAACACACCGCTCTCCACGGTGACGTCGGCGAACCGGCCGGTGCCGTCGTTGCGGTACAGCCGGTCGGACTCGGCGCCGACCGCCGCCAGGTAGGCGTCCTGGTCGCCGTCGCCGTCAGCATCGAAGAACACGGCCGGACCGGTTCCGAACTGCGGGTTCGGACCGAGCAGGCCGGCCTCGCCGGCCACGTCGGTGAACGTCCCGTCGCCGTCATTGCGGTACAGCGAGTTCACATCTCCGGTGCGCGGCAGGAACAGGTCGGACCGCCCGTCACCGTCCACGTCCACCACGCTCACCGGACCGGTCATCCCGTCCTCGCCGAGCAACTCGCGGGTCGACCGATCACGATCGAGGCCGGCCTGCGCCGTGACGTCGGTGAACCGCAGCCCTCCGAGCTCCTCGGCCGAGAGCTCGACCGTCGGCGCGTCGACCGGCGGGGGCACCTCCCCGGTCACCAGATCGATCGAGGTGGTGGGCGCCCCGGTCTCGGGCTCCTCGCCCGACGAGCAGGCCGTGGCGAACACGGCCACCGATGCTCCGACCACCAGCAGGACCCGCCGACGAAGGGTCCGTCGCCGACTCACTGCCGACCCTCGCTCCGGACGTCGGCCGAGTCATAGGTGATGCGCTCCCGCACCGGTCTGGCGTCCGCGATCGGCGGCACACCTGCCCGTTCCAGCGCGGCCCGACCGACCTGTTGGCCGAGCGTGGCTCCCTCGGTGAGGTCGAACCAGTAGTGGATTCCTCCGAGCAGCCGCGAGTCGGACGCCTCGGCGGCGGCGTCGAGGAACTCCTCGGCGCGCTCGGGCCGGAGCACGCTCATGGTCTCCGCCGCTGCGGCGGTGAACGCCGAGTGGCCGGACACGTAGGCCGGGAACGGCGGCGTCACCAGCGACGGCAACCACTGGGGCGACGCCTCCGACCGGATCACGGTGACGGGTCGGACCGACCGGTACGCGTACTTCGCGTCCCAGGTGGCGACGCCCGCGTCGAACACGGACGTGGCGACCAGCGCCAGGCCCGAGGCCTGGTCGGCGACGGGCGCCTGGCGGAGCGCGTCGGCGGTGATGTCGCTGATCCAGTAACCGGGCGGGGTCGACGTGCCCGGGCCCAGGTCCCAGTAGGCCGCCACCCGAAGGTCGCGGTCGGACAGGTTGGTCCCCTCGGCCAGAACCTGGGCCACCGCGGCGTCGTGCTCGGGCGAACCGGCGGCGGGGGGCGGACCAGGTCGGAACTGGTCACCACTGGTCAGGTTCCAGGGCCGCCAGGTGCCGGCGAACGGTTCCAGGGCGGGGGCGAACATCCCCGGCGTCGGCACCCACTCACCACCCGGGGACACGTCCGTCGGCGACGCGGTCCACGGCGCGGCCCCGTCACCTTCCGCCCGGGCCAGGACCGCCGCCGCAACCGCCTCGCCGAGTCGGACGGATGCGTCGATCGTCGACGGCCACGCCGCTCCGCTGGCGACCAGGCGCCGGCGGGCGATGGCATCCAGACGTTCGAAGCGCGGGCACTCGTCCGGGGCGAGGGCGCAGGCGACGGTTCGCTGCGCCGCCGAGGTCACCACCTCAGGCGGCAGCTGACCCGCCGGGAGCTCGACGCCGACGGCGTCGACCCCGGGCAACGGTGCGGCGAGCGACGGATCGACGTCACGCGGCGTCGGCCCACCCGGGCTCGGTGTCCGGGCCGCGGCGACGGCGGCCTCGTGGCCGGCCACGGCGACCAGTGACAGGAGCCGCGCCATGCGCAACGGGTTGAGGGTGCGACGGCGCCCCACGTCGACGGTCAGGTCGGCGTACCGGGTCGGCGTTCCCTCGCCGACGCGCGTCATCCGATCGTCCCCCGGGGGGAACGGCACGGCGGCCTCGGCACGCAGCCGTTCGAGTTCGCCACGCTCGGCCTCAGGCACGGGACCGGGGACCTCGACGGTGACGGGCTCGGACAGGTACGTCCACCGATCGGTCACGGGCGGGAGCGCTGCGATCGGCGTCGCAGCCCCCGGAGCGATCGTCCCGTCGACGGTCGCCGGCGGAGCAGCGGTGGTCGACGGAACGGCCGTGTCCGAACCGCCGCCATCGGTGCACGAGGTCACAGCGAGCAGGACGACGGCGACCACCAGGACCGGAATCACGACGACGGGCGCGCCGGTGGGCCGACGCACCGCCGCCCCCGACGAACCAGGTCCCCTGACCACGGCTTCCGATGATGCCACCGATTCACGCCGAGCGGCGGGCGAGCGGTGCGCTGGTGGCCGGACAGCGCGTGTGCCACCCTGAAACGGGCGAAACCGATGTCGGGGATCCGGAGGTACTGACGTTGCGGCGAGTGCTGATGTGGACGGCGGTTGCGATCGGGCTGGTGGCGGCGGCGTGCACCCCGGCGCCGACTCCGACCCCGGGTGAGGATCCGGGTGCCGAGGTGACGCTGCTCCCGCTGCGCGCGACCCGCGGCACCGACGCCGGGCTGTTCGACTCCGCCGGCCGCCAGGTCACCCTCCGGGGCGCCAACTTCAACCAGCTCGGCGACTACTTCGTCACCGACCCGCGTCTCCCCACGGTCGCCACGCTGGACGACGCCGACTGGGACGACGCTCAGGCCATGGGATTCAACGTCGTGCGGCTGGTGACGACCTGGTCGGCCTGGGAGCCGGTCCGCGGCCAGTACGACCTGGCCTATGCCGCGCAGGTGCGCGCCGCTGTGGAGGAGGCGAACGCCCACGGCATGTACGCCCTGGTCGACCTGCACCAGGACGCATGGTCCAAGTTCGTCTACTCGCCGATCGACCACGTCTGTCCGGCCGGCTGGCAGCGCACCCGGGGCTGGGACGGCGCCCCCGACTGGGCGACCTTCACCGACGGGGCCGAGACCTGCTCACCCGACGGGCGGCGCGAGAACCCGCCGGCGGTGCGTCAGGCCTGGAACAACTTCTACGCCAACCGTGAGGGGATCCGGGACGCCTTCGGTGACCTCTGGTACTTCATCGCCAGCCAGTTCGCCGGCGACCCCGGCGTCGCCGGGTTCGACCTGCTGAACGAGCCGGGACTCGGATCGTCGTTCGACTACACGGCGAGCGCACTGTCGAGCGCCTACGCGGATGCGATCAACAACATCCGGGAGGCGGAGCAGGACGTGGCGCCCGGTGCGCCGACCCACCCGGTGTTCTTCGAGCCGGTGTTCGGCGGGTTCCCGTTGATCCCGTTCGACTTCAGCGACGACGACAACCTGGTGTTCGCTCCGCACACCTACGCCGAGTCGTTCGACGACATCGCCGGTTTCCTGGACCTGTCCATGCAGGGCTACCGGCTCGCCGCCGACGCCTACCGGACGCCCGTGTTCCTCGGTGAGTACGGCGCGTACCGCAGCGACGAGTTCAACCGGGGCTGGGCGTCCCGGGTACACCGGCTCGCCGACGAACTCGGGTTCGTGGGCGACACGTGGTGGCAGTGGGAGCAGGCCTGCGGCGATCCGCACAACACCTCCTACCCGCTCTCCGAGGACGAGGTCCTCCGGCGTCTCCCGAGCTGTGCCGACTCGCGCTCCATTCAGGCCTGCCCGACCCGGCCCTACCCGCGGGCCGTCCCCGGACGCCTGACCTCGCTGCAGGCCGAACCGTGCGGTAGCGGCCCCCTGTCGTTCACCGGGTCCACCGCTGCGCCGAGCACGGCCGACGTGTGGTTTCCGAGCACGTCGCCGACCCCTCCGACGGTGACCGGCACCGGAGTCGAGTCCGCCACACCGCGGGCCGTGCCCGGGGGCTGGCGGATCGCCGTCCGGGTGGACGGCGACTACACCGTCGAGGTCAGCTGAGCGGGCCCGCCCCCTTCTGTCGCACGACTTCGCGAAGGGCCCGGTCGAACGCAGCCACGTCGACCACGACGTCGGCGACACTCGGACCGACCACACCGGACCCGCGTCTCACGGTGCTGTCGACGACGAGGTAGCGGTAGTCCAGTCCCGCCGCCAGCGCTGCGGTGTAGTGGTACGGGTACACGTGGTCGGTCGGGAGCAGCTCCACGACACTCGCACCGGGTGCACAGAACAGGATCGACGTGAGCGCCGACCCGGCGACACCGACCACCACGTCGGCCGCCGCGAACGCGGCCCGCTGGTCCTCGCCGCTCGACACGGGCTCGAAGCGCTCGAAGTCGAGTTCGTCGAGCACGGGGTCGAGTTCGTCCTGGTTCACCACCCGGCGGCCCTCCTCCCGGACCAGGTACAGCCGCCGGCCGGAACCCGATGCGGGGACCTCGAGCCACGCTCGAACCGCAGCGGCCGCCCACGGCTGCAGGGCCCGGCGCACGCCGGGGAAGGACGGGGCGAGCAGCCGTTCCGTCCGGTAGCGGACACCGGGTTCGGCCCACACGATGCGCTCGACCGGGAGAGCCAGCTGCATCACGTAGTCCCGGCGAGTCGGCGGAGCACAGCACAGGACGTGGTCAACCTGGTCGAGGTCCACTGCGGCGCCGGCGAGGAGCGAGCGTCGTGGAACGACGTCGAAGAGCAGGTGCCCGTAGTTGACCTCGGCGAAGTCGCTCATCAGGGTGACGGTCGTTCCCGGCAGGTGCACCGGCCGGGGTTGAGCGTCCGGGCGGTCGCGTTCGACCTCGAGGGCGGCGCCGTACCAGGTGTGGTCGCGCAGGACCCGACCGGCCACCGAGATCCAGCCGGTCGAGCCGTCGACCGCAGCCCCCCGCACGTCGAGCACCCCCGTCGCCGGGATCCGCTCCGGCAGGAGCGCCAACAGGTCCACCTCGGGTCCGCCGACATGTTCCGGCGGCGGCCACCGCACCGGCCGGCCGGCATGGACCTCGTGGAATCGGGCGCCGTGCTGCGAGCAGCACGCCTCGTCGTCGATCGTCCAGGTCCCGGGCGTCACCGCCCCGATTCTCGCAGCACCGGGTCGACTCGACGACGAGCGGTCGCTGCGCCGCGGTCGAGGACGACGTGGTCGGCCGCTCAGCCCGCGGCGTCGCCGGTGGAACCGCGGGACACCCGGCGCCACTCCCCGAGGGTGTGGTCACGCACCACTTCGCCCTCGGGGCGCGCGCACTCGACGTGGACCATGTCCACCGGCCGTCCGGCGAGCCGCTGGAGGCGGAGGACGTCCCCGGCTGGACTCGCGCACGGCAGCCACGCACCGAAGAACCAGCCCAGACGCTCCGACTCGACGGCCGCCCATCCGGCCGCAGGGTCGGCGAGCGGCAGGTCGAGCTGGACGACCGCCAGGTCGAACGTCGCGAGCTCATCGAGTTGATGGGCGAGGTGGTCGACGATGTCGGCGCCGACCCCGGTGACCCGGATCTCCGCCAGGCCGACCCGCGCGCTGACGGTGAGCCGGGACGTGGTCCGTCCGGTCCCGTCGACAACGTCGGTCACCAAGGTCCGGTCGAGCCCGAGCCGGTCGCGAACCTCCTCGAGGAGCGGTGCGTGACGAGCGGGCACGTGCAACTCGGCCGACCCCGGGTCCCGGACCGGCAGGTAGACGGCCATCAGGCTGTGGCGGCCGTCGACCGCATTGGGCACCGCCTGCATCTGGACGGTTGCAGGCTGCGCGCCGATCAGGAACCCCGTCTCGACCGCGCCCATGGCGATGACCTCGCGTTGACTGAACACGTGGTTGGTGACGCACTCGGCCCACAGGCCGGGGAGCCCCAGCTCCTCGGCCCACTCCAGTCGGGCCCGGCCGAGCCGCTCGGCCAGGTGGTGGCCCCGGAAACGCGGGTCGACGACGAGCTTGCCGCCCTCCGGAACCGGGTCGTCGACGTGCTCGTAGGTCATGGCGATGTGGCCCACCACCTCGTCGCCGGCCACGGCGACGAGTGACCGCATGACCCCGGACTCGAGCGCCCGACGGATCTGGCGGGGCCGGTACATCATCGGGTCGAGGTAGCTGTACCCGTAGCAGCGGTACACGCACCGCGCCACGCCGAGCGCGTCGGCCGGCTCCATCCGCCGGACCTCGACCGACGACGCCACCTCGTCGCTCGCCCGCGGCACGGACCCGTCGAGAACCGCCCCCTCGACCTCGACGACCTCGACGTCGTCGAGGTCGACCGAGCAGACCGCGATGTTCCCATCTGCTCCGAGCGACTCGACCCGCATCCGGTCGGCGAACCCCATGGCGACCAGTCGCCGCGAGTCGGCCCGACGGGCCTCACCCGGTCCGAGGGGGAGGCGGCGGTCCCGAACCTCCACGTGGAGGCGGTGACCATCGTGACGGACCAGCATTCGGAGGTCGCCGTCGCCCGCCACGGACTCCCGGGCTCGCGCCTCCACGGCGAGCTGCCCGACGAGCGCCTCGAGCCGGGTCGCCCGCTCCTGGCCCAGCCCGAGCGCCAGCGCGGTCGCGCGCACGGCGTGTCCTCCGGCTGACACCGGAGCCCCGTCGCCGAGCACGACGAGGAGATCGGCAGGTCCCAGGGGGTCGGTGTCAGGTTCAGGTGCCATCACGACGTGGTGGCCGACCCCACGGTCCCGTCCAGTGCACCGGCCCGGACGCGACCCGGCCGGGGCAGGTGGAGCGATCCACCCACCCCGGCCGGTCGAGCACTCAGTAGGAGACGGGGCAGCCGACCAGACCGGGCAGCGCGAGCGCAGCGATCGGTCGGGCCAGGAAGCTGCCGCCGGTCAGATCCACCCGCGAGCACCCACCCTCGGGACGCATGTAGAAGTCGGCCTCGAGGTAGGTCGGGATGAAGAGGATGTTGAAGTAGAAGCCCGCCCGGGTGGCCTGCATGCCGGCCGTCTGCGAGAGCTTCAGGCGGGCCGAGGCCAGCTGGATCGACCCGATCCGGAAGTTGCCGGAGCCGGACAGCGACCAGGTCGGCTCGTTCAGCTTCGAGGTGAACGAGCCGTTGAAGTTCACGCCCAGCGGGAAGTTGACCGTGGCGATCCGGCCGGTTCCGCTCAGCGTCACCTGATCGCTGGTGGCCACGACCGAACCGCTGAAGTTGGCGATGCCCCACGAGTCGAGGAGCAGCGAGCCGTCCACGGTGCCGTTCAGGCTGAGCAGGCCACCGTTGGGTCCGATGGCCGCCTGGATGTCGGCGCTGACGTTCGCCCGGGTCCCGACCTGCAGCCCACCGGCGAACCGGATGTTGAGCGGGTTGCCGTAGGTGCTGTCGACGTGGAAGGTCGCACCGGTCAGCGTGGCGTCACCGAACGAGATGGACCCGACGACCGCAGCGTCCAGGTCGACCAGCTCGGCCCGGCCGTCGGTGATGACGACGACGCCGTTCAGCTGGCCGGTGAACCCGGCGTTCGTCAGCTCGGCCGCCACCTCGAGGGTGGTGGTCGGACCGTTGACCTCGACGACGGCGGAGCCGGTCGCCCGGAGGTTGCCGATCTTGAAGTTGCCCTCGACGACCGCCCGGACCTGTCCGCCGACGACGGTAGTGTCCAGCGTGCCGTCGACCGACAGCTCGGTTCCGTCCTCGAGCGTTCCCGAGTACTCACCGGCACCCTGCAGCGTGAGGAACGGCGTGTAGGCGGTGATGCCGTCCCACACGATCGAACCGTTGAAGCGGACCACGTTCGGGCCCTGCTGGACGTCGATGACACCGACGAGGGTGGCCTTGTTGGTGGCGAGCACCAGCGTGCCGTTGGCCTCGTTGACGACGAGGTCGCCCAGGACGCCGCTGCCCGAGAACGTGATGGAGGTCTCGTCGGCGTTGCCCACGATCTTCACGGCGCCGGTCAGGTCGATCTTCTTCCCACCGGCCTGCGTGCCCTGGAGTCGGGCGGCGATGTCGGCGTTGATCGACACCAGCGCACCGTTGCGATCGAAGTCGACGTCGACGGTGCCGCTGACGGTGCTCGGGCCGACCTTGATGTTGCCGGCGACCGAGGCCTGCACGCCGGTGGACGGCGAGGCCTGGACGTTGAGGGTGGCACCGGTGACCGAGACGTCGCCGATCTTCACGGCGCTCGCCTGTGCCGACAGCGCCAGCGACGGCACGCCGCCGATCACGCGCAGGGTGCCGTTGAACACGACGGGGCTGGTGGTGATGCCCGGGAGGGTGAAGCCCGTCGAGGACAGGCTGACCGACCAGTTCTCCAGGCTCTGCAGCGTCCCGATGAACCCGATGGTCGAGGTCGTTCCGGAGAGCTGCACGGCCACGTTGCCCCGCACGACGATGCCGTTGGCACCGATCTCGGCGGACAGCGCCGTGAGGCGGACGTTCTCGAGCACCGGCTCACCGGGGGCGATCTCCTCACCGGTGATGGCGGCGACCTTGTCGGCGGAGGCGGTGCCCTGCTCCTCGAGGACCTCGGTCCCCTCGGCGAGCACCGCGCCGTCCAGGTCGATGCGAGCCGTCGGGTCGGTGCAGGAGTTGCCCATCACCTGCGTCTGGTCGGCGAGTGCGACGACCTCGTCCTTGACGAGCACGGCCTGGTCCTCGAGCACCGTCGGGTCCTGGGTCGGCTGCTGCTCCTCGACCTTGTCCCAGAACTCGCAGAACTTCTCGGTCGGCGACGGTCCGCTCGACGGCGGCGGCGCGCACGCGGCCAGCACACCGCCGGTCAGCGCCACGGCCAGTGCAACGCCAGCGACTCGTGAGAACCGGGACACTCGTCCAGTCTTGGTCGACACGGGGACCCCCTCCGGTCTGCCACCCCTCAGTGGCGATCGAACTGTTGAACCATACTCACTTTTCGTCCCCCTGTCGCAACCGTCACATCGCGACGGTCGGGACGGCGTCGATCGAACCCGATCCGGATGACGCCGACGCACCCGCTCCTGGGACATCGACTGAACGTAGTTCGTTGACAGCGACGCAAGGCCGGGGTATCCAATGGTGTCACCGCGAACGCGGTTGGAGCAGGGGGATGAACATGATGAAGCGGCGACTGATCGTGCCGATGTTGGGTGCGTTGGTGCTCGTGGCCATGGCCTGTGTGCCGCCGGCCCCTCCCGGACCGACCACGTCGACCAGCTCGACCACGACGACCACGGCCGCGCCCTTGGGTCGGCCGACTGCGATCGCCGGGGCGACCCCGACGGTCGGCGACGCCCCCCTGACCGTGACGTTCGACTCCTCGGGCTCGCTCCCGGGAACCGGGACCGGGCTGACCTACAGCTGGGACTTCGGTGACGGCAGTCCGGCCGACACGACGCCGTCGCCCAGCCACCTCTACCTGAACCCGGGCACGTTCCAGGCCCGGTTGACCCTGACGAACTCGCTGGGCACCTCGACGTCGGCGCCGGTGACCATCACGGTGAACGTCGATCCGAGCCCGAAGTTCTACGTGAAGTCGGGTGGCGCCTCGGGTCCGACCTGCGGTCCGATCCTGAACCCCTGCGGCTCCATCTCCGAGGCCCAGACGAACGCCGTGGCGAACGGCATCCAGAACATCCGGGTCGCCGGCGGCAACTTCGCCGGTCCGATCTCGGTCGTCAGCAACATGACGATCTCGGGCGGCTGGAACAACTCGTTCAGCGACTACGGAGTGGGAGTCATCACGACCATCACGGGGACCGGCACGGCCACCCCGGTGAAGTTCGCCGGTGTCACCAACAGCACGATCAGCGGAATCGGCATCCAGGGAGCGACCCGGACCTCGGACAACGCCGTGGGTGTCGAGGTCAGCGGCGGCTCCTCGAACATCGCGATCGGTGACAACGATGCCCCCCGCACCACCGTCTCCGGCGGCGTGGGTCCGCAGGCCACCGGCGTGCTGGTGACCGGCGCCTCGCAGGCGAGCATCGTGAACGCCACGGTGAACAGCGGCACCCCGACCGGTGCCGGCAGCAGCGCCTACGGCGTCCGCTCCGTCGGTCAGTCGGTCGCCGGCGTGACGCTCTCCGAGGTGACGGCCCAGCCGGGCGTCGCCGGGACGAGCGCAGCGGGTGGCCCCGGCCAGAGCGGCGGCGGCAGCCGCGGCGACAACGGTGGCAACGCCTGCGGCCCGTCCTGTGAGGGCGGCGGCGGCAACGGCGGCGGCGGCTCCTTCGGCGGCGGTCGCGGCGGCAACGGCGGCGACTACAGCGGTGGCGGCCAGGGCGGCATCCAGGGCGCCGGTCCGAACCCCGGTGGCGGTGGCGGCGGTGGCTGCGGCTCGCTGTTCGGATGTGGCGGTGAGGCAGGCGGCGGCGGTGCCGGCGGCGCCGGTGCGGCCGGTGGCGCCGGTGCGGCGGCGGTCAGCACCCTGTCGGCGGCCCAGCCCAGCATCTCGGGCCAGTTCTACGCACCGACCTCCGGCGGCGCCGGAACGGGCGGCGCCAACGGCAGCGGCGGTGGCGGTGGTGGCGGCGGCAAGTCCGCCAGCGCCTCCGGCGGCGGCGGTGGTGGTGGTGGCGGCGGCGGCCAGGGCGGTTCGGCCGGCACCGTCGGCGGGACCTCCGGCGGCGGCTCCTTCGGCGTGTACGCCTCGGGCGCCAGCGCCGTGGTGAGCTCGTCGATCGTGACCTCCTCGGCCGGTGGCGCCGGTGGCGCCGGTCAGGCCGGCGGCAGCGGCGGCAGTGGCGGCAGTGGCGGCAACGGCGGCAACAAGTCCTGCTGCGAGGCTGGTG
>CAYMKW010000017.1:0-1907 GCA_964391365.1 uncultured Microthrixaceae bacterium
GGCCGGATCCCGAACTGCGCCAGGTTGTTGGTGCTCGGGTGTGTCGCACCGGCCGGACCGGCGCCGACCGCGTCGAACAGGTTCCGGGTGACCGTCTGGATGGCCGCGGGTGGGTCGGCGGCAGACGGGGTGCGTCCGTCGGTGTCGTCGATCAGCCGTTTGATCCACTCGAACGTGCCGACTGCGAACACCCCGGCACCCGACGGGTGGGAGTACCAGGTGACGTCGGCGAAGCTCTGCTTCCCGCGGCAGGTCACCGGCGAGTGGCAGAACACCTCGATGTTGTCGGGTGTGGGCTGCTCCGGGGTGACCCGGTCGTACTCGTTGGCGACCAGTCCGGGCAGGACGTCCCCGTTCCGCAGGCCCGACCCCTCGAACAACCAGTTGTCGGTGTTGACGACGACCATGTCGGCGTCCACCGGATTCGACTCGTACAGGTTGCCGATGAGCGAGCTCTCGGGTTCGTTCACGGGCGACTGGCGCCAGCTGACCGTGGCCTCGGTGGGGTCGGTCGCCGTGATCGGATCCGCGGACGCATCGCGGTAGTTGACCTCGTTCCGGAACGCCCCGATGTCACTGTCCTCGAGCCGGATCTTTCGGAAGATCGCGTTGGCACCCATGAAGACCAGGTTCACGCCGGCATCCCGGGCCGCCTCGAGTCCGCGGCGCATCCGGGTCGAGTAGTACTCGTCGTGGCCGAGCGAGATGAGCGCACGGTGCTGGGTGAGGCGTTCGGGCGTGGCGTGCAGGTCGATGTCGGTCCAGTAGGTGACGTCGTAGCCGTTGCGTTCCGCGAACATCACCATCTCGAACTCGCGTCCGAAGAACTCACCGGAACCATTCCGGTAGTAGGGCCGATCGAAGGTGACGACGTCGGCCCGGCCGGCGTTGCCCGACGCCGTGTCGGCGTAGAGGCTCTTGCCGCCCCACTCGTTGTAGGCCTGCCAGGTCGTCACGGAGCTCTGGATGACGATGGCCGCGTTGCTGGTGTCGTCCCGAACGACGAGCGGCACGAAGCTGGCGCCGCCGTCGGACGATGACAGCTTGAGCAGGTACATGCCGGGCGGCCACGAGTCGTCCGTCGGCACCTCCAGGTTGGTGCGCCACGGTGCCCGCCACGTGCCGACAGATGCGTCGAGGACGGGGTCATCCTGCCGTTCGCCGGGGAGCGCGCCGGACTCCCACACCAGCCGTGCGCCCCCGCCCCCGTACCAGCCGGTCCGGAAGGCCTGGAGCCGCCATTCCGGCGCCTCGGTCGACACGCGCAGGTCCACGGTGCCGCCCTGGTCGACGCTCGTGACGTCGGCGTACCCGCGGATCCGTCCCCACACGGCCGGGTCGTCGGGGACGGTCCAGTCGCCGGCGGCCGGTCGGGCGTTCTCGTCGATCAGCCACTGCGCCGGGTTGGCGATCGGTGCTGTGGTTGTCGGCGCAGTCCCGTCGGGGACGGTGAGCGTGACACGCGGCGAATCGGCCGCCTGTTCGCTTCCGCAGGCACCGACCAGACCGGTGGCGACTGCGCCCGCGGCTCCGGCGAGCAACTCGCGACGGGTGGGGGACACCCGATGATCGTCCCACACCAGCCTCTCGACGCCCCGACACCCCTCGTCCCTGCCAGCCTGCCCGTGCCCGTTCCCGGACCTCGGCGTCCGGGTCGAGTCCGACGAACCACCGATTCACGGCGCTGAGCCGGCGAGTTTCGCTCGGCGATCCGTCTGACAGCGTGGCGAGGTCGACGCTGCAGGAGCCGGTGGAGTGGAGCTGATGGGACTCGAACCCACGACTTCCTGCTTGCAAAGCATCGGGTGAAAAGGCCCACTCCCATTGTGACTGCTGGGATTTGGCTCGATTTCGGCGCCAGAAACCCTGTCCGATTGCTGGCTCTGTGGTGGAGGTGATGGGAATCG
>CAYMKW010000017.1:1917-8772 GCA_964391365.1 uncultured Microthrixaceae bacterium
CCCGGTGCGCCAGAAAGTGCCACGAGTTACTGGCAGTTAGTGGCATCTGACCTCCCTGCTCCCCAATGAACACAAGGGTAGTGGAGGCGTTACGCCATGTTTGCAAAGCAGGCGCTCTAGCCAACTGAGCTACAGCCCCGGAGACCCGAGACCGTAGTCGCGGCAGCGCAGACCGGTTCAGTTCCCGGCGCGAACCGTCAATGGCCTGACAGCGGCTGATTCCCGGGGCCATGATGCGACCGGAGGTGGAGGATGATCCCGGAACGAGCGCTCGAGATCGCGACCGCGGCCCACGCCGGTCAGGTGGACAAGGTCGGCCGTGACTACATCCACCACCCGGTGAGCGTCGCAGCCCGGCTACGAGACCCCGACGCAGTGGTCGTCGCGCTCCTCCACGATGTGCTCGAGGACACGGCGGTGACCTCGGACGATCTGCGCGCCGCCGGGATCACCGACGAGCAGTTGCTCGGCGTCGAGACGCTGACGCACGCCGACGACGTCGACGACGAGACCTACTGGAGGTCGGTGCGGTCTGTTCCCCTGGCCCGGGTGGTCAAGATCGCCGACGTCACCGACAACACGGCACCCGATCGCTTCGCCGACCTGGAACCGCCGACGGCCGACCGCCTGCGCGCCAAGTACCGGCGTGCGATGGGGGTGCTGCTCTGGGACGAGACGGCCGCCGGGCCGGTGCGTCCCGGCGACTGGGACGCGTTCGTCGAGATCGTGAGGCCGTCGCTCGCCACGCTCGGGGTCGACGTGCTCGACCCACCCGGCTGATCCCGTTCGAGGCGGGTGCTCGTCAGGCTCGGGCTGCGTCGCCCGAGCGCTCGAGGTCACGTTGCAGGCGGATCAGGAGCTGCGCGAGAGGGTCGTCCAGGTCACCTCGGGGCTGATGGGGCCGAAGAGCTGCGAGTCACCCAGCACCAGACCGGTTGCTGCCGACGCACCGTCGGGGACCGTGAACGACATCAGGCCGGTCGACCCCTGGACCTCGGGCAGGTCGGCGAAGGCGAATCGGTCGCCGTCGTACGGTTCGAGCTCGAACACCGTTGCACCACCGGGACCCATCACCAACTCCAACCCGTTGGCACCCGACCGGACGACGACGTCGCCGTAGTACGCGTTGGCGTAGGTGCCGACGTAGGCCGATGCGTCACGCGCGGGGACCGGCGCCGCCGGTCGTTCCAGCGGTGGTGGGCTCAGGAGCGGCCCGAACGCCCCGCCGAACAGCGAGGTCCAGTCGGCGGTGGGCTCGCCGTGCACCAGCGTGTCGACGTAGTTGGCGATGATCGCCTCGGCCGCGCCGGTCGGCTGGGCGTTCGTCAGCACCACCACCCCCAGGTCGAGTTCGGGGAACAGGCTGTGCGCCGTCCCGGCACCGGCGATGAACGCCCCGGAGTGCGACCACTCGACGAGCGACGGTTCGACGACCGCCTGATCCAGGTTCCAGCCGAGCCCGTACCCGGCGATCGGCCGGTCCACCTCGGCCGCCGGCGAACGGTTGATGTGGGAGCGCTTCGTCTCGGCGAGCGCCTCGGCGTCGACGATCTGTTCCCCGTCGAGCTGACCGGCGGCGAGCTGCAGCAGCATCCAGCGGTTCAGGTCGACCACGTTGGAGCTGGCGCCTCCGGCCGGCGCCTGCGCGTCCGCGTCGCGCTCGAAGCCTGTGGTGAACGAACCGTCCCTGAGGACGTGCAGCCGGGCGGTGTCGGGTCGTGTGAGGAACTCGTCGTGGCTGAACGAGGTCGAGGTCATGCCCGCCGGGGTGAACAGCACCTCCTGGGCCATCTGCGGGAACGGTGCCCCGTAGGCGGCCGCAGCGGCCAACCCACCGATGGTCAGGCCGAAGTTGGAGTACGAGTAGGTCGCCCGGAACGGTGCGAGCGGCAGCTCCCGGAGCCTCGGGATGATCGACCCCTGGTCGAATCCGATCAGCTCCAGGTCGTTGCCGCCCGTGTCGCCGGGCAGGCCGCTGCGGTGGCTGTAGAAGTCGGCGACGGTTGCGTTCTGCGTGACGTACTCGCTGCTGAGTTGGAGGTCGGGGAGCTCGGTGGCGACCGGTTGGTCCCAGGCGATGTCTCCCCGGCCGACCACCGCGGCGACGGCCGTGGCGCCGATCGGCTTGGACAGCGACGCGATCTGGAAGACCGTCTCGGGCGTCACGCGCCGGTCGGTGCCGGCCTCGGAGACGCCGTAGCCCTTGGCGACGACGACCTCGCCGTCGTGGACCACTCCCACCTGCACCCCGGGGACGCCCGTGGCCTCCATGACCTGCTCGACGATCCGGTCGAGATCCGCCCCGGAGTCCCGGACCGTGGCGGCGTCGAGCTGGACGGCTGGCGGCGGCGGTCCTGAGGGGGCGGAGAAGCCGTCGTCGTTCGTGCACGCCACGGCGAGTGCCGCTACGACACCGACCGTCAGCAACGTGGCGACGGAACCTCGCCGCGTGAGGGGGATGCGGGTGGCTCGTCGCACTGCTGCTCCCTCGGGTTCGCCGCCGATCGATCCGTCGGCCGACTCGGTCCCAAGTGTCGCAGAACCCTCCCCGTGGGAGCCCAACCGGCGGAGGACGTCAGTGGGAACGGAGCGCCTCGATGTGGTCGATGTAGACCTCACGAGGTGGGTCGATCTCGGTCGGTACGGGGTCGGCGACCTTCCGCCGGAGCAGGAACCGGAGCGGGGCGAGCGGGGCGAACAGCACCAGGAACACCACCCACACCAGCCGGGTGTCTGGACCGACCGAGCGGTCCCGCACCACGTCGACGGCCGCCGCGATCCAGACGATGACCGCCGGCGCCACGATCATCCACTCGGGGATGCGGTCCCACACGTTCACGAACCGGTCCCCAGTGCGACGCCCGTCGCCCGTTCGACCTGCTCGACGAGCCGCTGGCGCCGGTCACTCCGTCGCCCGATCCGGTGCCAGACGGATCGGACGGAGCCCACCGCGGTGTCGGCAACGAACACGAGCGCCAGGAACGCCACCGTCAGCAGCGACAGGGCCAGCCCGACACCGTCACCGCCGCGTCGGGCCGCGCCCGTCACCACGACCAGACCTGCGGCGAGGCCGAAGGTGGCGAGTGCGACCAGTGGAACGATCGTGGCCCGGACAGCTGCCGCCAGCGGGAGTCTCGACGCCCCCCAGGTCAGGGCGATGGGGATCCCGAACACGAACGCACCGACGAGTGCGTAGGGGAGCGCCACGAACCACACGACGGCCCGCAGGATTCTGGCGGTCAGGGTGCTGTGGCGTCGCTCCACCACGGTTGCTCCGGATGCGAGGAACTCCTCGGCGGCGGATCGCACCGCGTCCCGCTCGGCGGCCGGGAGGGCGGCATAGGCCGACGCCAGTCGCTCACGCTCGCCGATCGACACCCGCCGGCCGGGGTCAGCGGCCTCCAGCACGACGGTCGCAGCGCCCCGGAGTGCCGCCACCTCGTCCCACCCGTCGTAGTCGGGGGCGGCGGCCCGGAGCTCGGTGGCGATCCGTTCGGTGAGCGCGTCGATGTCGGACTGGTCGTCGGGGTGCTCGTCCGCTGCGACGACCACGGATCCACCGCGTCGCACCGCCACGTCGGACCGGAACGCCGCCTTGTCGGCGTAGTGCAGGCCGACGGCGACGATGCGCACGTCGACGTCGGCTGCTGCGGCCATCCGGGCCGCACCGGTGTGGACCCGGCCGATCGACGGCTCGTCGCGGGTGATGCCCTCGGGGAAGACCAACAACAGGTCACCGCCGTCCAGCGCCGCGGCGGCAGTGGCGAACATGGAACGGTTGTCGTTGCTGCCGGAACGGCCACGGTGCACGGCCACGGCCCCGATGTGGTTCATGACCCACCGGGCCGGCGGCACCCTCCAGATGGCGTCGTCCGCCAGGATCCGAGGACGCCGGGGCAGGACCGACATGAGCACGAGCGCGTCGGCCAGCCCACCGAAGTGGTTGGCGACCACGACCACCGGACCGTCGGCCAGGTCCCGCAGGTCGTCGGTGTCGATGTCCCGCCAGACGAGTCGGGCGGCGATGCGCACGAGCCGGTAGAGGAACCGGTGCTCACCCCAGGACGGTTCGGTCTCCGTCGCTGCCGTCGGCACCTCGACCGGCCAGAGTGCGCCGGCCCACAGGGCGGCGAGCACGCCGATCATCAGGTGCCAGAGTCCGTGGAGCTGGATCAGCGAGTCCGGGTCGCACAGGTCGGTCCCGGTCCGACCGCCCCAGTAGGCGAGCAGCGCCACCGCAGCAGCCCCGGCCAGCACCACGCCCCGGAGCGCACTCCAGCCGGGCACCGCCACTCGACGTCGGACCAGCCGCCAGACGGGCACGCCGATCGAGGCGGCGATGAGCAGCGCTGCGCCGCCGTCGTGGGTCCACTGTGCCGCCGCGGTCTGGACGCCGTGGTAGTCGACCGATCCGAGGCCGGCGAGCACGGTCACGACACCGAACGCCAGCGCTGCACCGCGTCCCTGCTCGCAGCGTCGGGACCGCACGACCAGCCAGATGCCGATCAGCGCCAGGGCGAACGAGGACAGCGAGTTCACCGGCTGGGCGATGACCTCGGAACGGAGGAGTTCGCAGTCGGCGGCGCCCAGACGGTCGGCCGGATCGCCGGGGCCGATCGCCGGGGTCCGGCCCGACCAACCGATGGGTGGGGCGAACCTCACCGCGGGTCCCGCCACATCAGGAACAGGTCCGGACCCCGCCCACGGTCGATGTGGAGCACCTCGGTCACCTCGAACCCGAACCGTCGGTAGAAGGCGACGTTCGACTCCTTCGACGACTCCAGGTAGCAGCCGACGCCGCCCTCATCGGCGCGCTCGATGAACGGTTCGATCAACGCGCCCCCGTACCCCCGACCCTGGTGGGCCGGGTCGGTGCCGAGCACCGCCAGGTACCAGTGCGGCTCCTTCGGATGGTGGCGATCGGTTTCGGCCAGTGGCAGCAGGCGGCGCAGTCCGCCGGCTCCGAGCGGGACCAGCACCCGGGGGAGCTGGCGGAGGTAGTCGACCTCGCTCACCGGTGGCGTGTGTGGCGGAACCCAGGCCGCCACCGCCTCCAGGTCGGCACCGGCCCACAGTTCGCCGCCCCGGCCCACCTGGGACCGGACCAGATGGGCCAGGACGGCGCCCGCCCGTTCCTCGCTGCGCCGTCCTCGGACGAGCCAGGTCCAGACCGGGTCGTCGGCGAAGGCCCGGCCGAGCACGCCCCGGACCCGCCCGGTCTCGTCGACCCCGAGTGCGTTCGGGAGTCGCCGGATCGCTCGCGTCACGACGTGCATCCTCGCACGGCGCGGGCGGTCGGACAGGGTGCGCGGGCGGTGGCCGGGCGTCTGCCGCCGGCTCGTGTTGGTCGGTGTCCGCGGCCCCCGTAGCCTGAGGCGATGGTCATGGCCGATCGGTCCGAGGTGCCCACGGCGAACCTGCCCCTCTCGGCGATCGCCGTGGCGGGACTCGCCCAGAACGTGATCACGGGGCTGGCCAAGGTTCCGTTCCGGCAGCCGTTCCACGGCGTGCTCTCACCGCTCGAGAACGTGGCGGCGGCCACCACCCGTCAGGTGGTGCGGACCTTCATGGGGTACTCGTCGTCGCTCCCGGTCGAGGAGTTCCGGTCCATCGAACTGGTGCTGGACCGGCTCAGTCGGGTGGTCCTGCCCCCGTGGGTCCGACTGCGCCGGGGCGTGGACCGGTCGACCGGCGAGATCGCCGGCGTCCCCGGCATCTGGCTCCGCCCGCGCGGGGTGACCCCTCGGGCGACGATCCTCTACCTGCACGGTGGCGGATACATCGGCACGTCACCCGAGATGTACACGGCGTGGGTGTCGACGCTGGTCGCCGGCACGGGGGCGGAGGCGTTCGTGCCCGACTACCGGCTCGCGCCGGAGTTCCCGTTCCCTGCGGGCGTCGACGACGCACGTGCCGTCCACGACGCGTTGCGTCCCCGGGCGGCGGGCGGCGTGCTGATCGTGGCCGGCGACTCCGGCGGCGGTGGGCTGGCGACCTCGCTGGTCGAGGACCTCGACGAGCGGGGTGAGCCGGGCCCCGACGGGCTGGTGCTCCTGTCGCCCGAGGTCGACCTGGACCTGGACGACCCCTCGATCTCCGAGAACGCGATGAGCGACATCCTCCCGTGGAACATCCCGGTGAGCCCGTACCTGCGTGGGGTCGACCCGGCTGATCACCGGGTGTCCGCGCTGCACGCCCGGGTCGACTGCTACCCGCCGACGATCGTCGTCTCGGGTGGTGCCGAGATGTTCCGTGACTCGGTCCGCCGACTGGTGGCGCGGATGGAAGAGGAGGACGTTGCTGTGCAGGCCGTCGAGGTGGACGGCGCCTTCCACGTCTTCCCGATCCTGTTGCCGTGGTCGCACTGTGCCAAGGACGTCGTCGAGCGGATCGATGACTTCGTGGATGGGCTCGTGGAGCCCGTCCGCAGCGCCAGCCCGGCGCACGCGGACTGACGGCCCACTCAGTCCCACATCCACTCGAGGCGTCGGGCCAGGTCACGCGACCGGAAGGTCTCGTAGGACCACACGCCCGTCCGATCGGGGAGCTCCGGATGCGTCAGGTCCGGGAGGAAGACGGTGGCGTGCGTCCCGCTGACCTCCCACACGGCCCGGACGTACCAGGGGCCTTCCCACCGGATCAGCATCTCGTGCTCCTCAGCGCTGAGCGGTCCGAGCAGGTCGGCGTCGCAGTACGAGTCGGGGTTCCGGACCAGTACGGGGAAGTCGAGTCCCTCCAGCGCTGCCGGATACCAGCCGTCGAGGCGGATCGGCCGGCTCGGGACGGCGCGACCGAGGAGCGCGGTGACCACCTCGGGCGCACGCAGCGTGCCGTAGGCGAGCACCCAGTGGGCCA
>CAYMKW010000017.1:8872-28360 GCA_964391365.1 uncultured Microthrixaceae bacterium
CGGAGCCCGTCGAGCAGCTCCTCCGGGGTGGCGAACTCGACGATCTTGACGCCCGGCGGCCGGTTCGCCTCGACGAACAACTCCCCCGTCGTCTCGGCGAGCACGCCGACGGCCGATCCGCTCAGGTCGTCGAGTCCGGCGACATCCAGCTCGTTGGACGGCACCAGCATGGCCTGGTCGACCTGCAGGTAGGGCCGGCTGAAGTCGACGATCTCCTCGCGCTCCGGTGTGATCGAGATCGCGGAGATCGCAGCGTCGCACTGGCCGACCCGGACCGCCCGGAAGATCCGGTCGAACGGTTGCTCGCTGATCACCAGGGTTCGTCCGGCCCCGTCGGCGATGTTCTGGGCCAGATCGATGTCGAAGCCGGTGTATCCGGACGGGGAGTCGCCGGTCGGGTCCTCGTACTCGAACGGCGGGTACGGCGCGTCCGTGCAGACGACCAGTGGGGTCTCGCCCCGCTCGACGATCGCGAACGTGCCGGGTTCGAGCGGACGACCATCCCGGTCGCAGGGCAGGACCTCGCCGGTAGGCAGCTGGCTCTCCATTCGGGCGATCGCGTTCTCGACGGCTCCGGGCTGCACCCGGATGATGCCGGTGAACGGCTCCTCGAGCTGTTCGATCATGAACAGCGTGCCGCCGAGCAACGCGGCCAGGAGCAGGGCCAGGGCGAGTACCACTCGTCGCCGCATGTCGGGGACTGCCAGCGTCGTGATCACGAGCATCACCCCGATGACGGCCCCGACCAGAATCGCCAACGTCAACACCGGAAGGTTCGGCTTGGCGTCGAACAGGCGGGCGGCTCGGGCCTCGGTCTGCTGCCGGTTGAGCGAGACGACCTGACCGACGACTGAGCCCGGACCGTCGAGGACGTCCGGGACCTGTTGGTTGAACTCGCCGGCCCACCACTCGGTCTCGGGTGAAGGTGCACCCTCGGCCAACGCCGGGAACTCGAGGCGGGCAACCGAACGGGCGTAACAGACGGCGCTGGCCCGGAGGTCGTCGCCACTGCCGTCGGGGAGCAGGCCGGCGTTCTCGAAGAGCAACTCGACCGAGGCGGCCTCCTGGCTGACCGCCTGGTTCGTACGCTGGAACGTCGTGGTCGCCTGGGCCACCACGAAGGCCGTCAGGAACACCGCGAGGGTCACGACGGGGCCGACGAAGGCCTCGGTCTTGATGCCCTGGAAGTCGCCTCTGAACAGGCCCGAGACCCGGGGGCGCAGGATGAAGACGCCGACGAGAACGGCCAGTACGGCTGCAGCCAGGGCCCAGATCACCGATCCATGGTGCGTGCTGCGAGCGGCCGGTGCAAAACAACGCGGTCAGTCGAGGACCTGTGGTGTCTCCGTCTCATCCATGCGCCTGATCACGAACGACGCGGTGCCGAGCACCAGGATCGCCACCACGACGGTCGCCTCCTCCTCGAACCCCTGCGTCAGTTGCAGGATTCCGAACGCCACCGTCAGCGCTGCGGCAGCGATCAGGTGGACACGCGCCCGGCGGCGGCTCAACTCGGTGCCATGGGTGAGGTTGAGGATCGAGAGCGAGACGGCGATGACCACCAGCGGGAGCAGGATCATGCGGATGTAGGCGGGTTCGACGGCGTCGATGGTGGGGTTGAGGATCAGCGAGAGCCCTACCGCCAGCGACATGATCGACACGTGCAACGGGAGGTGTGCCGCGATCCAGACGCGTCGTCGGCCGGTGCCGTCGGGCAGCCCCGCAGCTGCCACGTCCGTGAAGTAGAGCCACCAGATGATGTAGACGATCCCGAACGTGAGCGGCAGTCCGATCAGGTCGACCCGGTCCAGCGGTTCCTCGGTGGCCACCAGTCCGATCTTCAGAAAGGACTCACCCAACACGATGATCGTGAACTCGCCGAAACGGTGGACCAGGTGGTGGGCGTCCAGCGTCTCGTCCACGTTCGAGGACCGTCCGGGGTAGATGATGATGGCGAGCGCCGCCACCCAGACGATCCAGTACCAGTTGTCGCCGTAGAGCGGGGATCCGGCGAAGAGCAGGGCAGCCACGAGGGTGCGGCCGGCGTGGTGCGCGACGTACGGGGCGATCTCCGGCCGGTCGCGTCGGGCCGACCGGAACTGCAGTGTCAGCGTGATCAGGACCACGGCGTAGAGCGGCCCGACCAACTCGGTGTTGTTGCCGATGGTGTCGTCGGCCGCGATCGCCACGACCAGGATCAACCCCATCTGGGCCACGGTGAGCACCCGCGGCCAGACGCGTTGCAGCGTCGTACGGTTCGTGAGCAGCGTGGTCTCGAGCCACGCGACCCAGATCATCCCGGCGATGATCATGAGCCACGCCGAGTGCGTGATCGTCTTGTTGTTCGAGTACGAACTCGACAGGACGACGATGGCCGCGACGAAGGCCAGGTCGTAGAAGAGTTCGAGCCACGACTGGTTCGGCCCGGGTGTCAGCAGGCGGCGCCGACCGGCGTCGGGTTCCTTGCTCACGGCCTCAGCCCTCCGACGACGATCGTGTCGTGTCGTCGACCGGGGGGAACACGCCGCCGTCGGCACCTGTTCGGCCGAGCGACCGGTAGCGGCGGGTTGCGAACCGCCAGTGGCCGCCGCGGCGTTCGACCAGATCGTCGTAGCGGCCGTAGGCGGTCGTCCACTCGCCGTCCACAGCGTTCCGTCGGATCTCGCACATGTGCAGCCGGGCCCCGGCCCGGGACCCGTCTCCGGCCGGGTCGGGCCAGGTCACCAGGTTGAGCGGCACGAACTCGAAGAAGTCGAACCGCTCGACGGCACCGCCGATGAACTCGCCGAGCGCAGCTGGTCCGACGACCTCGAACGCCGGACGGGTGACGGTGTCGATGTGCACCACGGCCTCGGGGAGGAACAGGTCGACCAGTTCGTTCCAGGCCCTGCGGGTGACGGTGTCCGCGTAGGCGGCGACCAGTCGGTCGATCCCGTGGTGGTCCTCCGCCGGTAGCTCCGCTCGATGTGTCACGGTGTGCGACCGGGTGCCGACAGGGGAGGGCCGAGGGTGTCGGAACCGACGGGCTCCGGACGGTGCACACCCCTCGGACGCCACGGCAGCGAGTCCGCGGCGCCCAGGTGGTCGGCGAGCAGGAACGCGATCGACAACCACATCTCGGTGCCCTGCAGGCCGGGCGGCTGGTCGGGCGAGAAGGCGAAGCCCTGACCGTCGACCCAGTGGGCCGGCAGGTCGTGGAGCATGCGCCGTGCGGCGTCGCGCAGCTCGTCGCGACGGTGCTCGGTCTGCTTCGTGCACAGCCAGATGGGGTGGACGACGTCGAGCACGTTGCAGGCGGTCCGTTCCCGGTCGGCGAACCAACCGTGCTGGCGGGAGTGGGCGGCGACGGTGTCGAGCACCTCCTCGGGGTGGGGGACGGCGACACCGAACTGGGCGAAGGTGCCCCGGACCGCCCGGTACCAGCCGTTGACCGGCATGAGCCAGCCCCACGTCCGATTGGGGCCACCCCACATGCCGGTGAGCGGATCGACCCGGCGGGTCATCCACCCGATGACGCCGTCGATGGGGTCGTCCAGTCCGTGGTGGCGTCGGTTCTGGTAGGCGGCAGTGCCCCAGAAGTCGACCCAGGCGCCGGCGGGCCAGGCCAGTTCCGGCCACGGGAGCGCGTCCAGTCGTCCCAGCAGGTCCTCGGTCGTGCAGTCGTGGACGACGTGGACGGGGTGCTCCATGTGGCTGCCGAGGACCTCGAGCGCATAGCCGACCGAGAGCACTCCGTACTGGTGCCACTCGGCGTCGTGGTCGAGCGCGAGTGGATCCGGTCCCAGCGCCGGTTCGTGTGGCTCGGTGACGAGCCCGGTGACCGGGTCCTGGAGGCCCCGGAGCCAAGAGGTCAGTTCCTCGACCGGTCCGGCGCGCGCCACATCGCCGAAGGCCGCGGCGATCTCGATGGCGTCGCAGGTCGGTCGGATCCGCTGTGGGCCGCCCGGAACGTCGACGTAGCGGACGGCGGCTCCCTCAGGTGTCCGGTGGTGGTCCAGCACGTCGGGCCACTGCTCGGCGACACGTTCGATCCAGCGCTCAACATCGGTCCGCCTCTGGATGAAGCTCGGTGTGCTGCGTTCCGACGTCCGACGGTCGGCGATCACGCGGGCCGGCACTCCGGCGACCACCGACCACGGTGGGACGTCGCGAGTGATCACCGCTCCGGCGGCGACGACGCTGTGGGCCCCGATCGTCACGCCGTCGGTGACGACTGCGTGGGTGCCGATCCAGACGTCGTCCTCGACGACGATGCCGCGTTCGTCCAGTCCCTGGAGCCAGATCGGTGTGTCCAGGTCGTCGAAGACATGGTTGAACCCGAACAGCGCGGCGTGGGAGGCGATCCGCACCCCGTTGCCGAGGCGCACCCGTCCTGCCAGCGTGACGTACGGGTTGAGCGACACGTCGTCGCCGATCACCAGTCGGTCGCGCAGCACGCAGCCGTGCGCCGCGAAGCTGCGGTCCCCCATGCGCAGCGACTCGCAGGCGACGTGTGCGCCCTCCGCCACGTAGACACGGCTCCCGAACTCGGCGCCGGTGCGGCGCCGCAGCTCGTCCTGCCGTTCCGCTTGGCCGGGCCACAGCTCCTCCGGGCCCCACACGGCGATCCAGGGCTCGATCTCGACCTGCTCGGACGGCTCCCGATCGAGGTCGGCCCCGTCGGCGGTTCCCTCGTTGCCCGGCTCCACCGGACCATCTTGGCCGCTGGGCGCTCCCGTCGACACCCCGGCCCGGGGATGCTGCGGCTCAGCCGCTCCGCTGGTCGAGCTCACCCTCGGCGACCAGGCGGTCCAGCGTCAGTTCGGGGTGCTCGGCCTCGAGCCGGTCGAGCCAGTAGGTCGACTCGAACAGGGCGAGCAGCTCGCCGTCGGTCCGCTCCATCACTTCGACGCCCTGCATGGCACGCAGTGCCGCCCGTGAGTCGCCGTCGGTCCGCCGCGCCACCCGGAACCGCGTCGGCGTGAGCTCCACCGGAGCTCCGAACTCCTCGCTCAGCCGATGCGTCGCCACCTCGAACTGCAGGGCACCGACCGCCGCCAGCACCGGCGCCTGATCGCCGAAGTCCGGGTCGCGCAGCACCTGCACCACACCCTCCTCGTCGAGCTGACGGATCCCGTTGCGGAACTGCTTGGAGCGGCGCACATCGGTCGTGCGCGCCACGGCGAAGTGCTCCGGGGCGAAGGCGGGGATGGGGGGGAACGTCACGGGGTCGGACTCGTACAGCGAGTCGCCGACCCGCACGTCGCCGGCGTTCACCAGACCGACCACATCGCCGGGGAACGCCTCCTCGAGTGTCTCGCGCTCGGAGCCGAACACCGAGTGCGCGTACTTGGTGGCGAACGGCTTGCCGGTCCGGCCGTGCGTGACGACCATGCCCCGCTCGAATCGACCCGAGCAGACGCGCACGAAGGCGATCCGGTCGCGGTGGGCCTTGTCCATGTTGGCCTGGACCTTGAACACGAACCCGGAGAACGGCGCGTCGAGCGGTCTCGGATGGCCGTCGACGTCCGGCCGGGGACCGGGCGCGGGGACCTCGTCGACGACCGTGTCGAGGAGCAGTCGGACACCGAAGTTGGTGAGCGCGGATCCGAACAGCACCGGGGTGGTCTCGCCCGCCAGGAACAGCTCGGTGTCGTGGTCGGTGCCGTCGAGCAGCTCGAGCTCGTCGCGGGCCTGGGTCCAGGCCTCGCCCTCCTCGGTGGCGGCGCGCTCGGCGTCGACCTCCTCCTCGTGGGCCTCGGTCGCACCGTGGGCGGTCCGGGTGAACCTGGTGAACGTACCGGTGCGGCGGTCGACGACACCCCGGAAGTCCCCGGAGATCCCGACGGGCCAGGTGACCGGCGTGCACATGATCGAGAGGTGCGACTCGATGTCGTCGATCAGCTCGAACCCGCTCAGGCCGGGACGGTCCCACTTGTTGATGTAGGTGATGAGTGGCAGCCCGCGATCGCGGCACACCTCGAAGAGCTTGAGGGTCTGGGCCTCGATCCCCTTGGCGGCGTCGAGCACCATGATCGCGGCGTCGCAGGCGGTGAGCACCCGGTAGGTGTCCTCGGAGAAGTCCCGGTGGCCCGGGGTGTCGAGCAGGTTGACCACGCAGTCCCGGTAGGGGAACTGCAGGACGGTCGAGGTGATCGAGATCCCGCGCTGCTGCTCCAGCTCCATCCAGTCCGAGGTGGCCGAGCGCCGGTCACCCCGGGCCTTGACCGCTCCGGCCGACCGGCCGAGCGCTCCGCCGTAGAGCAGGAGCTTCTCGGTGAGCGTCGTCTTGCCAGCGTCCGGGTGCGAAATGATCGCAAAGGTGCGACGGTGGTTCGCCTCGGCGGCTGGGTCAGCGGACACGGGACCACTCAACCTGCGCGGCGACGACGGTGCAAACCAGCGGCCTCAGCGGGCCGGTGGGTCGGCTCCCGCTCAGCCGACGGCCGTGTCGACGGCGGCGAGGAGCGCCGCGGTCCGGGGATCGCCCGCGAGACCGAAGTGCATCTTGTTCATCACGTAGCCGCCGGCGATCCGCCGGTCCGGGTCGGCGAACCCGACGGAGCCACCGGCGCCGTAGTGGCCGAAGGAGCGTCCGCCGACGAACGGTGACATCTCGGAGTGGCCCATGAAGCCGAGCGCGAACGGGATGGGGAAGATCAGGACGCTGTCGGGTCCGGACACCTGCGGCACGATCGCCCGCTCCATGCTCTCGGGCTGCAGGGTGCGGACGCCGTCGGTCTCGACGACGAGCGAGGAGTACATGCGGGCGAGCGACGGAGCGTTGGTGACGCCGTTGGCGGCGGGGATCTCGGCCGCCCGCAGACGGGGCTCGTTCCACGCCTGTTCGTCGGCGAGCGCCCCGCCCGGAGCGGTGAGGGCGCGGGCGATCAGGTTGCCCGGTCCCATGAACAGGTTGAGCATCTCGATCAGGCCCTGGGGGGCGTCATCCGAACCGTCGCCCTCCTCGCTGAGCATCATCGGCTCGGGCCCTCCGCCCATCGGGATGAGCGGGGCCACGCGGCCCTGCTGGGCGTCCGGCAGCCCGATCCAGAAGTCCAGTCCGAGCGGACCGGCGACCTCGTCGGCGAAGAACGTCCCGAGGCTCTTCCCGCTGATGCGCCGGACCACCTCGCCGACCAGCCAGCCGTACGTGACGGCGTGGTAGCCGTGCTGGGTGCCCGGCTCCCAGACCGGGGTGGACTCCGCCAGGGCCGCCGTCACCGTGTCCCAGTCGAGCGCCTCGTCCAGGGTCATGGATCGGTCGGTGTCGATCAGGCCCGCCTTGTGGCACAACAGCCAGCTCACCGGGACGTCGCCCTTCTCGGCGGCGGCGAACTCCGGCCAGTACTCGGCGACCGGGGCGTCCAGGTCGAGTTCGCCCCGTTCGGCCAGCAGGTGGGCGCACACCGCAGTGGCGCCCTTGGTCGTCGAGAACACCATCTGGAGGGTGTCCTCGTCGTACGGCCGACCGTCGGCGTCGGCCACGCCGCCCGTGAGCGCCACGACCTGTTCACCCTCGACGTAGAGCGAGAAGCCGGCTCCGACCTCGCCGTGCTCGGCGAAGTTGGCCTCGAAGGCGTCGGCGACGGCCTCGAACCCGGGCTCGACCTGTCCTCGGATGTCGGTCACGGGGAACCTCAGTTCGGGGCCACCCGGTGGCGGCTCGCTGCACCCGGCTGGGCGTCGCGAGCGTACTCCGGGGACTCAGCCGACCCGGAAGGACGCGATCTGGTACTCGACGGTCCCGTCGGTGCCCGTGATCTCGGCGAGGACCGTGTTCGGTCCCGTCGGCAGCGAAGCGGTGTCCAGGCCGGCGGGGGCGTCCTCGTCCGGTCCGGAGATCAACGTGAACGGCGCCTGCTGGTCGACCTGGTCGGGTGACCCGCTGCCCGAGGCATCGTTGAGCCAGAAGCGGACGACCTCGGCGTCGGGCCGCGGGACGATGATCCACACGTCGTCGATCGGGAGCTGCGCACCGTCGAGCGACCGGGACGAGCCGGCGACACCGTCGGTGGACACGCGCACGTCGTCGGCGGGTTCCAGCACCACGATCCGGGCGGGCTCGTCGACCAGCTGATCCCGGGTCAACGTGATCCCGGCGACCTGGGCGGGCACGGTCGGCTCGGTCACGCCGGTCGGGGCGGGGCCGGTGTCGCGGGCGGATCGGGCCTGGTACGCCATCGGAACGGTCACCGCCGCGGTCACCACGAGCGTGATCGCCACTGCGGACAGCACGCGTCCGAGACCGGACCCGCCGTTGCGACGCGGTGCGCCCCCACCCACTTCAGCCACGGATTCCATGGTGGCCGACCGATGGGGTGTCAGGACAGGTCCTCGTCGTGGGCAAAAACCGCGGTGCGCGGCGTACCGGTCGGGGTGCGCCCGGGTGGGTGCGGAAACCGGTCACGCTTCGTCGGCCTCGGGGTCGGGGTCGGAGTAGAGGTCGATGATCCCCAGTCGAACCGCCGACAGGACGGCATGGGTGAGGCTCTGGGTGTCGAGCCTGCGGTACGTGGCGTTGAGGTGGTTGTGCACCGTCTTCTGGGTGATGCCGAGCGCCCGGGCCGCCTGCTTGGTCGAGTTGCCGTCGGCGATCATCTGGAGGATCTCGACCTGTCGGTCCGAGAGCAGTTCGCTCTTCGGGATGGCGTTGAGCTGTTCCAGCATGGACGCCGCCAGCTTGGGGCTGAGGACCTCCTCGCCGGCCTCGACCCGTTGGAGCGTGTCGAGGACCTCGGCGAACGACGTGCCCTTCGTCAGGTACGCCGATGCCCCGGCCTGCAGGGCGGCTCGGGTGCGTTCCGGATCGTCGTGCATGGTGAGGACCACGATCCGGATGTCGGGGTTGGCCGATCGGATTCGGGTCGTGGCCTGCACGCCGTCCAGCACCGGCATGGACAGGTCCATCAGGACGATGTCCGGCGACGTCTCGGCGGCCAGCGTCACGGCCTCCTCGCCGTTCGCCGCCTCACCGACGACGTCGATCCCGGCCCCCTCCAGGCCGCGTCGGACGCCGTCCCGGAGGATCTCGTGGTCGTCTGCGAGCAGGACTCTCATGTGGTGCGCCCCTGTGGTTCGTCGGTGGTGTCGAGCGGCGGGCCGCTCGACGCTGTGGAGACCGCCCGGGTGTCGTCCACCCGGTCCGGTCGTGGTGCACGGACCCCCCGGTCCGTGTCGCCGGCGGACACGCTGATGCACGTGCCGACGCCGGGCGAACTGTCGATGCGGATCCGGGCGCCGATCACGTCGGCCCGTTCCCGCATCCCGACCAGACCGTAGGCCGAGTCGCGGACGCTCGCCTCCGGCCGGAAGCCGGCACCGTCGTCGCGGATGGCCAGCTCGAAGCTGCCGGCCGCCACGGTCCACGTCACCTCGACGGCCGATGCGCCGGCGTGGCGCTCGACGTTGGTGAGTGCCTCCTGGAGGATCCGGAGCAGTTCGTTCTCGATCGGAACCGGTGCACGATCGCCGGGCGGGCTGGTGGTGAACGTCGCCGACAGGCCGGACCGCTGGGCGAAGCGTTGGACCAGGGCGGGGCCGCGGTCCGACAGCGGGTGCTCGGCGTCGACGCCGGCCCGCAGGTCCTGGAGGGTCGAGCGCAGGTCGTCGAGCGCCGACTGGACGTCAGCGCGGAGCCGTTCCAACTCCGGGGGCGGGTCGTCGTTGTTCATCGAGATCTGCTCGAGCTCCAGGGCGATGTAGGTGAGCCACTGGCCGAGGCGATCGTGGAGCTCGCGTGCGATGCGGCCCCGCTCCTCCTCGGCACCCAGGGTCCTGAGTCGACCGAACCACCGGGCGTTGTCGACGCTGAGGGCCAGGACGTCGGCCAGCCCGCGCAGCAGGAGCACCGACCGTTCGTCGAAGTGACCGCCGTCCGGGTGCTCCAGGCCGAGCAGGCCGACCGTCCGGCCCCGCGCGATCAACTCGACGTAGGCGCCACTGCCTCGGTCACCGGTCAGCGGGGGCGGCGAGCCGGCCTGGGCCCGGTGCCCGACGACGACCGGCTCCCCGCGGCCCAGCGCGGCCGCCAGTGCCGGCGGCAGCTCGTCGGTCCGGTACTCCGCTGCCGTCACCAGACCCTCGGCCAGGCGAGGCACCCAGTCGTCGGCCTGCTCGTCCCACGTGACGAGGAGGACGGTCCGCGGGTCGAGCTCCCGGTGCAGCTGCGCCGACGCCTGGGCGATGGCCTCCCGCATGGTGAACGACCCCGGCATCGTCCGAGCCGCCCGCGTCAGGAGCACCAGCAGGTCGTTGGTGTCCGACAGCTGCGCGACGCGGCTGTCCAGCCTGGTCCGGCGCTGCTCGGCCTCGACGAGTCGCGACCGGATGAACGCTGCTCCGGCGACCGCGAGCACCACGACCATCAGCGCGGCCAGGTCGCGCTGGTCGTCCACCTGCCCGTCCAGGCCGATCCGGCCCGTCGGGGTCGTGGAGAACAGCGCGACGGCCCCGACGAGGGTCGCCAGCGCACCCCGCGCGGCCCCCCAGCCGAAGGCGATCACCACGATGCAGGCCAGCAGGCAGAAGAAGTACGGGCTCTCGACACCGCCGCTGTAGCCGATCGCCGACCCGACCACCGCCACGTCGACGAACGGCGTCACCGATCGCCTGAGGTCGGTCGACCCCAAGTGAACCGGCAGCTGCGATCGCAGCGTCGTGACGAACAGGCAGACCGCCGTGGCGGCGACGGCTCCGTAGCTCCCGCGGAACGCCTCGGGGGCGGCGAACAGCAGGCCGAAACCCAGTGCTCCCCAGCGGAGTGCGTTGATCGCCGGGTTGACGGCCGAGCGGAGGCCGGCAGCGATCCCCAACTCGTTCGGGAGCCCGTCGTGACCCGCGCCCATGCCAGCGCGGATCGCCTCGAGCGCGTCGGAGACGCCGGGGTCCGCGCCCCAACCCGTGCCGGGTGGTGCGCTCCCTCGGTGGTCCAGCCCGCTCGGCGTCGCCCGGCCGGCGGGAGTCGATCCAGTCGTCGGCCCCGTGGCAGGGAGCCTACCGAGCAGCGGTGGTCTCCGGTCACACTCGTCCGGGCGGAACGTGGGACGGCCGTAGCATCTCGTCGCCGTCAGCACCCCGACCAGTGGGAGCGACGGGGCACCGGGGGGTGATCGAGGTGGAGCAGGTGACCTATCCGGGGGCGAGGCGACCGGATCGCCGCCGCCGGGTCGACGCCAACGGGGTGTCGCTGGCCGTGGTGGAGTGGGGCGAGGAATCCGACCCGCCACTGGTCGTGGCCCACGGTGGTTTCGACTTCGCCGGGACGCTCGATGTGTTCGCACCCATGCTGGCCGACGGCGGCTGGCGGGTGGTCAGCTGGGACCAGCGGGGGCACGGCGACTCCGACCGGGCCGGGCTCTACAGCTGGGACGCCGACATGCGCGACGCCGTGGCCGTGCTGGACACGGTCTCCCGAGGTCCGCTGCCCCTGGTCGGTCACTCCAAGGGGGGCTCGCTCGTGATGCACCTCTCGGACGCCCTGCCCCACCGGGTCCGGGCGCTGGTGAACCTGGACGGGCTCCCGTCGGGCGGGGTCATGTCCGACGTCAGCGAACACGAGCGGTCCCGGTCGCTGCGTCGGGAGGTCGGTGTCTGGTTGGCCCACCGGCGTTCCCTGATCGACAAGCAGCGGAAGCCGGGCACGATCGACGAACTGGCGGAGCGGCGCGGCCGCATGAACCCGCGGCTGGATCCGAACTGGCTCCGCTACCTGGTCACCGTCGGGGCGGCCGAGTCCGACGACGGATGGCGATGGAAGATCGACCCGACCATGCGGCTGGGCGGATTCGGCCCCTGGGATCCCGACTGGTCGATGCGCCGCCTCCCCGGCCTGGCGGCCCCGTTCCTGGGGGTGCTCGGCCTCGAGCTGGAGGTGATGGGTTGGGGCACGCGCCCGGAGCACGTCGAGCCGTACCTGCCGCCCGACTCCCGGTTCGTCCCGCTCGAGGGTGTGGGTCACTTCGTCCACATCGAGCAGCCCCGTCGGATCGCCGACCTCGTCCTGGAGTTCCTGTCGTGAGCAGCGTCGAGCCGACCTGGCTGCAGCACCACCGAATCCGCCTGGCCCTGCACCGTCTGGCATCCGGGCGTGACGATGTCCGACCGCTGCTGCTCCTGCACGGTCTGGGTGAGTCGACCCCTGCCGACGTGCCGAACCACGTCCGGTGGCCCGGACCGGTGCTGGGGCTCGACTTCACCGGCCACGGCCGCTCGACGGTCCCGACCGGCGGTGGCTACACCGCCGAGATCCTGGTGGCCGACGTGGACACGGTGCTCGAGCACGTCGGGCCGGTGACCGTCGTCGGCCGGGGCCTCGGGGCCTACATCGGCATGCTCGCAGCGGCCGCCCGCCCCGAGACGGTCCGCGGTGTCGTGCTCGTCGACGGCCCAGGTCTCGCCGGTGGGGGTACGGAGCCGGGATCGCCGTGCATCGTGGCACCGCCGCCCGGGGCGCTGGCCCCGCCGGACCCGTTCGCCCTGGTCGAGTTGGCGCGGGACCCGCGTCCGCCGTCATATGCCCAGACGTTCGTCCGGTTCCTGCTCGAGGAGAGCGACCTGGACGAGCCGATCGTCGTCGACACCTCGGTGCGTCCGCCCTGGATCCGGGCGGTGCTCGAGGAACCGGGGGTCGTCGGGCTGCCGCTCGCGGTCGCGCTGGAGCGCTACGCCTCGGTCGAGTGAGCGGGAGCCTGCTGGGGCGGGCGATCCGGCCGTGGCGGCGATGCCAGTCCGTCGAGCATGCTGTCGATGACATCGTCGACGAGGTGGGCGAGGTCCTCGGGGATGACGACCTCGCCGTCCCGGGCGCCGAGGAGCAGGACGTTGGCCACGCCGTGGTTCGTGGCCCACAGCGACAACGCGACCCGCAGCGGGTCGCGGTCCGGGTGGATGGCGCCGGTGCGCATGGCCTCGGCGACCGCCGCACCGGGGAGGGTGAACGCGTCCGTGGCGGCGGGCAACGTGTTGTCGATCTCGGGCACCTCGATGGCGTCCGGTCGGTAACGGAACATGACCCGGAACACCTCGGGGTCCGCCAGCGCCAGGTCCACGTAGGCGTGGCCGTAGCCGCGGAGTCGCTCGAGCGGGTCCGCGGCGTCGACGGCCTCCATGCGGGTCACGAGTTCGCCGAACCCGAGTTCGGCGACGGCCCGCAGCAGGTCTTCCTTGTCGCGGACGTGTGCGTACAGCGCCGGCGCCGTCACACCGAGCACGCCGGCGAGCTTGCGCAGCGAGAGCCGGTCCAGGTCCGTCGTCCGGAGCATCTCCCGGGTCGCCGAGACGATCGACTCGCGGGTCAGGGCGTCTCGGCGGGCCACGAACGGGAAACTACCGCCGTGACCGGCGGGCGCCGGTCACTCGTCGTCGGTGCGCTCGAGCACGTCCTCCACGGCGAAGCGGGCCGCGTCCAGTCGGGCCCGACAGGTCCGGACGAGCTCACCGGCGCGGGACACCCGCTCCGCCAGCCGGTCGACGTCCAGATCGTCGGTCTCCAGTTCGGCGACGATGCGCTCGAGTTCGGCGAGTGCGTCGCCGAACCCCGGCTGGTCGTCGTTGCCGGGCGATCCGGTTCCGGTTCGGTCGGTGCTCACAGGTCGCTCCCGTCGGTCGAGGCGCCGTCGGCGCCGGAGGTTGGAGTTGTGCCCAGGTCGTCGACCCCGTCGACGGAGTCGACGACGGAGTGGATCGTGCCCCGGGCCACCGTGGTGGTGAGGGCCTGTCCCGGTGCGAGCGCCGCTGGATCGACCACCACCGTTCCGTCGTCGGTCCGGGTGATGGACCAGCCACGCGCCAGCGCTGCGCCCGGATCGTGGAGTCGGGCCCGGGCGCTGAGGACATCGAGACGGAGCTCGGCCCGTTCCAGGCGTCGCTCGACGGCCCGGACCGTTCGGCGTCGGTGTTCGTCGACGCGGGTCGAGGCGTGGACCAGTGTCCGTTCGGTCCGGGCGGCGATCCGCTGCGCCCCGAGGTCGAGCCTGGCCGCCGCCCGTTCCAGTCGCCGGCGCGCCAGCGCCGTCACGCCCTCGGTCAGTTCGTCCAAGCGGGCCACGGCGTCACCGGCCCGACGGGCGAGGTAGGCGGCGGCTGCGGTCGGGGTCTTCTCGGAGCGGTGTGCGACCTCGTCGGTGACGCTCCGGTCGACCTCGTGGCCGATCCCGACGACCACCGGGAGGGGCATGGTGGCGACGGCCCGGGCGACGCGCTCGTCGTCGAACGCGGCCAGGTCCGTGGCGGCTCCACCTCCACGGACCAGCAGGACGACGTCGACCTCGGCGTCGGCAGCACGCCGTAGCGCCCGCAGGAGCGAGTCCACGGCCTGGACCCCCTGGGTCCGGGCATCGAACTGGAGCACCGTGAACGGGACCCCGCTGTGCCTGAGCTCGTGGAGCGCATCGCCGTGGGCGGCGCTGTCGACGCTGGTGACCAGGGCGATCCGGAGGGGCAGTGTCGCCAGCGGGACGCCGGCGTTGCGGTCCATCAGGCCGTCCTGCTCCAGTGCCGCCAGGACCCGAGCCCGTTCCTGGCCGAGCACGCCGAGGGTGAACGTAGGGTCCAGGTCGGTCATGCGGAGCTGGAACGTGCTGCGGGCGGCGTAGGTCCCGAGGTTGCCACCGACCCTGACGCGGACGCCCTCGCCGAGCTCGACCTGACCCCCGGCCTCCCGGAGCCGGCGCTCGATCGTCTTCTGCTGCGGACGGAACAGCGTCACCGACAGCTGGGGCCGGGCGCCGTGGGAGTCCCCGGAGTCGGGGTCGACGAGCGTGATGTAGACGTGGCCGGCCGGCGACCGGTTCAGCTGGGCGATCTCGCCCTCGACCCAGACGGTGTCGCCGAAGACCTCCCGAAGGGTGGCGGTCACGGCGGCGTGCAGCTCGCCGACCCCCCAGGCGTGCGGGCCGTCCCCGACCGACTCGCCTCGTGCGTCCGCCCCGGGAGGAATGGTCAGGAGCCCTTCGGCTCGGCCGACTCGTCGTGCCGGGCGACCAGTACCGGGATGGGACTGTTGTGCACCACGTACTCGCTCACGGATCCGATGACGACCCGCTTGAACCATCCCTTGCCGTGCGAGCCGACCACGACGACGTCGGCGCCGACCTCACCCGCCACGTGGACGATCATCTGCCCCGACGCCCCCTCGACCAGACGACGGTCGACGATGGCGGGGTCCAGACCCAGGGCGGCGACGGTGGCGTCGAGCTCGTCGGAACCCTCACCCAGGATGGAGTCCCTCGCCTGGGCGGACTCCTCGGGGCTGAGCAGGTTGCTGGCGAACCCTCCGGCGCCGGAGTCCTCGGCGATCGACGTGTCGGCCACGGTCAGCAGCGTGACGTGGGTCGGGGAGAGGAGATCGATGCCCTTGCGCGCTGCGTCGAGCGAGACCTCGGATCCGTCGGTGGCGATGAGTGCGTGCACGGTGACCTCCGGTGCGTGGCTCCGACCGGCTGTCGGACCGCCGGCGACCACCCTAGAGGGCGGGCACGACAGCCGACCGCGGGGACCGCGACGGCACCGGTGCGGCCGCGGCAGGATGTCGGCGTGAACGACCAGCCCCAGTCCCACCGACCGAGCTTCGACCTGACGGATCGGGTCGCCATCGTGACCGGGGGCAGCCGCGGGCTGGGTCGGGCGATCGCGCTCGGGTTCGCCGACGCAGGGGCCCGGGTCGTGGTCGCCAGCCGCAAGGCCGACGCCTGCCGATCGGTCGTCGACGAGATCGAGGCGGCCGGTGGGGCGGCGCTGGCGGTGCCGACCCACGTCGGGCGGCCCGAGGAGCTCACGGCGCTCGTCGAGGCGGCGGTCGACGGGTTCGGCGGCATCGACGTGCTGGTCAACAACGCCGCCAATCCGCTCGGCGGAGCGCTCGGCGACCTGACGCCCGAGGCGTTCGACGCCGGGTTCCGGGCCAACGTGCAGGGTCCCGTGCTGCTGGCAACGGCCGCGCTCCCGCACCTGCAGGCCTCGTCGTCGCCGTCGATCATCAACGTGATCACCGCCGGAGCGTTCGCCGGAGCCGAGTACCTGGGTCTCTACACGGGGGCGAAGGCGGCCATGTGGAACTTCACCCGGACGATGGCCAAGGAGTGGGCACCGCACGTCCGGGTCAACGCGATCGCCCCCGGGCCGTTCGACACCGACATGATGAGCCTCACCCTCGCCCAGCCGGAGTTCCACCGGCGGATCGTCGACTCGACGCTCCTCCGCCGGATCGCCGACCCGACGGAGATCGTCGGCCCGGCCCTGTTCCTGGCGTCGGACGCCTCGTCGTACGTCACCGGCTCCTGTCTGACCGTGGACGGCGGGCTGCTCGCCTGAGGTGCGACGGACCGGTCCGGGCCGGGCGGATCAGCCGGCTCAGACGGGTTCGGTCCCGACGAGGACGCGGTACAGGTCGGCGTACAGCCCACCCGAGTCCAGCAGTTCCTGGTGGCGACCCTGCTGGACCACCCGGCCGTGGTCGAGCACGACGATCAGGTCGGCGCCGGTGATCGTCGACAGACGATGGGCGATGACCACGGCGGTCCGCCCCTCCAGCGCGTCGGCGAGCGCCGCCTGGACGGCGGCCTCGTTCTCGGTGTCGAGCGACGAGGTCGCCTCGTCGAGGATCACGATCGCCGGGTCCTTCAGGACCATGCGGGCGATTGCGAGCCGTTGTTGTTCCCCGCCGGACAGGCGGTAGCCACGCTCGCCGACCATGGTGTCGAACCCCTGCGGGAGCGCCTCGACGACCTCGAGCACGCGGGCGTGGCGGCACGCCTCGCGCAGCTGCTCGTCGGTCGCCCCGGGTCGGGCGTAGCGGAGGTTGTCACCGACCGTGGCGTGGAAGAGGTGCGGATCCTGCGACACGACCCCGATCGCCGATCGGAGCGACCGCTGCGTCAGGCCCCTGACATCGTGGCCGTCGATCCGGACGGCCCCGTCGGTCACGTCGTAGAGGCGGGGGATGAGCGAGACCAGCGTCGACTTGCCGGCGCCCGACGGCCCGACGAGCGCAACGGTGGTGCCGGGTTCGACCGTGATCGTGATGTCGTCGAGGACCAACGGCATCTCGCCGTCCCCCTCGTGCGCACCGGCCTCGAGCGACGCGATCGAGCCGACCCCACCTGCGGGGTAGCGGAACGACACGTGGTCGAACTCGACGAGCCCACGGGGTCGGGTCAGCTCCCCGGCGTCGGGATCGTCGCTGATCGGGTTCTCGGAGTCGAGCACCTCGAAGACACGTTCGAAGCTGACGAAGGCGCTCATCACATCGACCCGGGCGTTGGTCAGGCTCGTGAGCGGGTCGTAGATCCGGACGACCAGCGCCGTCAGCGCCACCAGCGTGCCGATGGTGATGGTCCCCTCGATCACCTGGAGGCCGCCGAGCAGGTACACGGCGGCGGTGCCGATGGCACCGACCAGACCCATCATCACCAGGAAGAACCGGGAGTACATGGCAGTGCGCACGCCGATGTCGCGGACGCCGCTCGCCCGTGATCCGAAGTCGTCCCGTTCGACGTCGTGGTCGCCGAACAGCTTGACGAGCTGGGCGCCCGACACGCCGAAGCGCTCCGTCATCTGGGCGTTCATGCCGGCGTTCAGCTGCATGGCGTCCCGGGTCATCCCCTGGAGCCGGCGACCGACCCGCTTGGACGGGATCAGGAACAGGGGGAGCAACAGGACCGCCACGATGGTGACGCGCCAGTCGAGGGCGATCATGGCCACCAGGACCGCCACGAGGGTGATGACGTTCGAGACGACCGTGCCGAGCGTGCCGGTGAGCGCCCGCTGGGCGCCGATCACATCGTTGTTCAACCGGCTCACGAGCGCTCCGGTCTGGGAGCGCGTGAAGAACTGCAGCGGCATGCGCTGGACGTGGTCGAACAGAGCGAGCCGGAGGTCGTAGATCAGCCCCTCGCCGATCCGGGCCGACCAGCGCCGCTCGAGCAGCTGGACCGCCGCTCCGACGACCGCTGCGAGCACGACGATCAGGCCGATCCGGAGCAGCTGCGCCCGGTCGCCCGACGGGATGGTCTCGTCGATGATCGTCCGGAACAGCAGCGGCGGGACCAGCGCCAGTCCGGCGCCGATCGTGATCATGGCCACGAAGCCGAGCAGCTGGTTCCGGTACGGGCGCGCGAAGGTGCCGACCCGTCGCACGGTGGCCCGGTCGATCGTCGCTCCGGCGACGGCGTCAGGGTCCTGGTGCATCATGCGCATGGCGGACTGCACGGCTGGCAGGGTACCCACGCCCCGGGGGCCGGGGTGCGAGAGTGGGCCGGTGAGCGTGTTCTCCCGCCGTGCCGTCCGCGCCCGACCGACTCCACCAGTGTCGTCGGCTCCCTCGGAGCGGCGTCGGCTCGCACCGGCCCTGTTCGTGTTCGGAATCGCACTCGCCATCTGGGGAACGACCCCGGCCGGGGCGGGTGTCCTCCAGTCGGCCGCCGATGCTGCCGCCGTGTCCCTCTCGTGGTGGCAGGCGGTGGTGCTGGGTGTCGTGGAGGGCGTGACCGAGTACCTGCCGATCTCCTCGACGGGCCACCTGCTGATCACCTCCCGCCTGCTGGGCCTTCCGGACGAGCAGGGTTCCGCCGGTCTGGAGGCCGTGAACACCTACGCGATCGCCATCCAGTTCGGGGCGATCGTCGCCGTCGCCGGGCTGTTCTGGCGTCGGTTCCGGGACATGTTGCTCGGGCTCGTTGGCCGCTCGGAACCCGGTCGGCACCTCCTCGTGATCCTGGTGATCGCCTTCCTTCCCTCAGCGGTCCTGGGGTTCCTCTTCGACGACGCGATCGAGGAGCAACTGTTCGGACCGGTGCCGATCGTCGTCGCCTGGGTGGTCGGCGGCCTGCTGATCCTGGTGCTGGAGCGCACGGGTCGGATCCCCACCCGACGGGCGCGGACGGACGGAGCGGCCGGGTCCGGAGCGGGCGAGGAACCGGTGCAGGTGGGCCGGGACCCGCTGTTGTCGATCACCTACCGGCAGGCGGCGGTGGTCGGATTGGCCCAGTGTCTGGCGTTGTGGCCGGGAACGAGCCGGAGCCTGGCCACGATCCTCGGGGCCCTGCTCGTCGGCGTGTCGGTGGCGGCCGCCGTCGAGTTCAGCTTCCTCCTCGGCTTCGCCACGCTGACAGCTGCCTCCGGCTACAAGCTGCTCACCGGAGGCGACACGCTCGTCGAGCAGTTCGGCGTGGTGACCCCGCTGATCGGAGCGTTCGCGGCGTTCGTGTCGGCGGTGCTCGCGATCAAGTGGCTCGTGACCTATCTGGAGCGACACGACCTCACGGTGTTCGCCTGGTACCGGTTCGCCGTCGCCGGACTGGCCGTCGTGTTGTTGCTGACCGGCGTGCTCTAGGCGGTTGCGGTCGCAGTCGCGGTCACGACGATCGGTGCTCGGCGCCGGACCTCCTGGTTCCGGACGCGTCGCTGCCCCCGAACGACGTCGGGGGCAGCGGCAACGGAGCGGAGAGTGAGGGATTCGAACCCTCGGAGGCCTTGCGACCTCAACGGTTCTCGAGACCGTCCCATTCGTCC
>CAYMKW010000017.1:28370-36265 GCA_964391365.1 uncultured Microthrixaceae bacterium
TTGCCGGCTTTGTGGTGCGACCTACATGAATACCCATGTAGCTCGCACCACGAGGCCGGGGGTTGGGGGGGTGGGGGGGTTGGGGGTCAGGGCGAGCCGGCGCCGGGGACGTTGACGGTGACGACCTCGATGCGGGCAGTGCGCTCGGCGGTGCACGCCTCGGCCTCGGAGGTCTGCGCCGTGCACACGAACAACGTGGTGCCGTCCGATCCACCCAGGTTGCAGGCGAACGCCCGCTGACCCGTGACCACCCGATCGGTGATCTCGCCTCCCTCGACCACCCGGACGCACTCGGCCCCCAGAGCGTTGGCGACCCAGATGGCGCCCTCGGCATCCAGGCAGATCCCATCGGGTGGGATCAGGTGCGGTGACAGGTCCGCCCACACCCGCCGGTTGCTCAGCCGGCCGTCGTCGTCGATGTCGAAGGCCGTGAGTCGCAGCGCCAGGGTCTCGGCGACGATCAGCGTCCGCCCGTCGGGCGTCAGGACCGTTCCGTTCGGGAACCGCACGTCGTCGGCGGCCACCTCCACCGTGCCGTCGGGCAGCACGAGCATCACGTGCGACCGGGTCGGAGCGTCCTCGGACAGCACCGCCGCCTCGCCGTGCTCGGCGACGTACGCGTCGAGATCCAGCCCGAAGTGCCCGACGTAGGCGCGGCCGAGCGGGTCGACGAGCATGTCGTTGCACCAGTAGGTCGCGATGTGCGACAGGTCGGCGTGGAGGACGAGCGATCCGTCGGGCTCCAGTCGCCGCACCTGCCTGCTGGTCATGGCCACGACCAGGAGGCGGCCGTCTGGGAGCCACCCGAGCCCGGACGGCTGGTCGTCGAGCTCGAGTTCCACCCGATCGTCGCCGTCCGGTCCCACCGAGTGGACGGCGTGTCCGTAGAAGTCGCTGTACCAGAGTCGGCCGTCCCGCCAGCGGGGATCCTCGGTGAAGTGGCGGTCGTCGACGAGCACGGTGGTGTCCATGGCCTCATTCAAGCGGACGCCGGGGCCGACGGTCGTCGGAACGTGCTGCTCGGAGCGCCCGTCCGGACTCCCGCGTAGGGTGGGGACGTGGAGGACGGAGAGGCCTTCCTGCTCGGTCGTCTGGTGGACGAGCGCTTCGGTCGTCAGGTCTCGGCGCCCTTCGCGCTCCAGATCGAGTTCACCAGCGACTGCAACCTCCGTTGCGTGATGTGTCCACTCACCGAGGGCACGACCGCCTCGTCCCGCACGCCGGGTGCGCAACTGCGGACCGACACCTGGTCGGACCTGCTCGACCACGCCCGTCGAGCAGGCCAGGTCTTCGTCGCAGGATTCGGGGAGCCGCTCCTCCATGCCCGGTGCCTGGAGATGCTCACCGACCTCGACGCCGCCGGTGTTCGGACGTCGTTCGTGACCAACGGGCTCGCACTGACCCCGGAGGTCGCCCGAACGCTCGCGACCCTGGAGTCGCTGGTCCACGTGAACGTGTCGATCGACTCGCCCGACCCCGAGACCTACCGCCGGATCCGTCGGGGGAGTGTGCGACGCGCGCTCTGGGGTCTGGGCAACCTCATGGCGGTGTTCCCCACGGACCGGGTGTCGGTCTCGGCGATCGCCATGGCCGAGAACCTGGAGACGCTCGTCGATCTGCCCGGTGTGCTCCATCCCCTCGGCGTGACCCACCTCGAGATCCAGGGGGTCGCCGACTACAACGAGTACAGCCGGTTGCAGCACCTGGTCGGCGTCGGCCGGTTCGAGGAGGTGGTGGCCGAGTTGCGGTCGACGTGCGAGGAGCTCGGCATCGTCCTCAACCTGGCGTTGCCGCAGCGGACGAGCCTCGAGCTCGACGACCCCGAGCGGGCGACGGAACGCTTCTTCGGGGATGTCGGGAGCGACGCGTCGTCGAGTCGTCAGTGCGTCCTGCCGTGGGAGCTGCCCTACGTCGACGCCAACGGCGAGGTCTTCACCTGTTGTCAGGCCGCTGCGACCGGTGCCCCCGCCATGGGTCGGCTGGGCCCCGGTGGCCTGCAGGAGGTGTGGGAGGACGTCCCGTTCCGGAGGTTCCGGCGCTCGATGGTCGACGGGCGCACCCTGCCGGACGTCTGCCGTGCCTGCACGAGCGTGGCGATCGGCCCGCACCCGTTCGCTCGCTTCTGGGGCACGTTGATCGGCCAGTCGTCGGACCCCTCGACCGGTGACGAGGTGGTCGTCCTGCGCAACGATGGCGCCGAGACGTGGACGCCCGAGCTGGGCCCGCGGGTCGGTGTCACGGCGCCGCGGGACGGCCGGTCACCCTTCGAGGTCGACTCGTGGATCCTCCCGAGCCGGCCGGCCGGTCAGTCGCTGGCGGCGGTCGCCCCGGGGGAACTCGCCGAGTTCCGGATCCCGCTCGCCCCGGGAGTGTCGGCGGACCAACCGTTCCAGTTCGTCGTCGACGGCGTGTGCTGGTTGCCGGGCACCGTGTTCACGGTGTCGCGGCCCGGCGTGGCGGTCGGAACCGGCTGAGCTGATCCGCGGTCGGCTGAGCCCAGCCCGGTGGCCTCAGCGCCGGTCGGCGAAGAAGGACCGGAGCATCGCCGACGCATCGTCGGCCAGCACTCCGTGCCGGACCGGGAACTCGTGGTTGAGCCGGGGGTCCTGGCCCAGGTGGTAGAGGGTGCCGAGTGCCCCGGCCTCGACGTTGGCTGCGCCCTGGACCACCCCACCGATCCGGGCCGCCCACGCCGCGCCGGCGCACATGGGGCAGGGTTCGAGCGTCACCACGAGCAGGCAGTCGTCGAGCCGCCAGCGTCCCAGATGGTGGGCGGCGTCCCGGAGCGCCAGGACCTCGGCGTGCGCGGTCGGGTCATCGCTGCGCTCCCGTTCGTTGTGGCGCGACGCCACGATCCGGGGACCTCCGGGGTCGGCGAGGTGGACGACCACGGCCCCGATGGGGACCTCACCCTCGAGCGCGGCGGCTCCGGCCTCGACGAGTGCGGCCCTCATCCAGGTGTCATGCCGTTCGTCGGGGTCGAGGGTGTGGGGCACGTCCTCGACCGTACCGCTCGTCCTCCCCGCCCGGGCGCGGACCGGCCCGCCCCGAGGGGCGGGCCGGTGCTGCGGAGAGGGTGGGATTCGAACCCACGGTGACGTTGCCGCCACACACGCGTTCCAGGCGTGCCGAATCGTCCGCTCTCGCACCTCTCCAGGTGCGTCGCCGCTCCGGAGGCCTGGGCCTGCCGGTGCGGTCGATCCGTCGTTCAGGGTAGCCTGACCGGGTACGTGTGTCCTCAGGCGGCGGCCGGGTCCTGTGCGACCGTGGCCCGTGAACCGAGTCAGGGCCGGGAGGCAGCAGCTCTCAGCGGAACCTGCGGTGTGCCGCAGATCGCCTGGCCGCCACCTGAGGGCACACGGCGGAACGTCCCGGGACCGGGCGTCACCGGCCACCGTTAGGATCGCCCCGTGGCCGCCCCTTCGCTCTACCGCCGCTACCGACCTCGGAACTTCGCTCAGGTCCGCGGCCAGGACCACGTCGTCGGGGCCATGCTCAACGCCGTCGCCTCGGGGACCGAGGGGCACGCGTACCTCTTCTCGGGGCCGCGGGGAACCGGCAAGACCTCGACGGCCCGCATCCTCGCCAAGGCCCTGAACTGCGAGGACCTCCGGGACGGTGAGCCGTGCTGCGAGTGCGACTCGTGCCGGGCGATCGAGGCCGGATCCAGCCTGGACCTCTTCGAACTCGACGCCGCCTCCAACAACAAGGTCGACGACATGCGGAGCCTGATCGGCGGGACGGTCGTGTCCTCACCCGGTCGCACCAAGGTGTACATCCTCGATGAGGTCCACATGCTCAGCGCCGGTGCCTCCAACGCGCTGCTGAAGACCCTGGAGGAACCTCCGAGCGGCGTGTGCTTCGTCCTTGCGACCACGGATCCGAACAAGGTCCTCCCCACCATCCGGAGTCGGACCCAGCACTTCGAGTTCCGACTGCTCTCGGCGGCGGAGCTCGAGTCCTACGTCCGTTGGATCGCCGAGGACGCCGGGCTGGACCTGACCGATGAGGCGGTTGCGCACGTCGTCAGGGTGGGCCGGGGTTCGGCGCGTGACACCCTCTCGGCGTTGGACCAGGTGGTGGCGGCGGGCGGCATCGCGTCGCGCTCCGAGCCGGTGGACGACCTGGTCGACGCACTCGCCGGCGCCGACGCCGGCGCTGCGGTGCAGGCGGTCGCCGCTGCGCTCGCGGAGGGCCACGACCCGCGGGTTCTGGCCGAGGCGGTCCTGTCGGTTCTGCGGGATGCGTTCCTCTGCTCGGTCGGCGTCGAGGTGCCTCAGTTGCTGGATGCCGACCGGGCGCAGGCCGAACGCTGGGCCGGTGAGCTGGGCACCAGGCGACTGACCCGGGCGCTCGAACGGATCGGCACCGCCCTCGTGGACATGCGTCACGCCGCCGACGCGCGGGTCCCGCTGGAGGTGGCGCTGGTCTCGTTGACCTCCGATCAGGACCGGCTCGCCGAGCTCGAGCGACGCGTGGCTGAACTCGAGGAGGGCGGTGTCCGTTCGGCGCCGGCCGCCCGGCGGTCCGCTGCGTCGGCCGCCGCCGTTGCAGGGAGTGGCGCCGTTGCAGACAGCGCCCCCGCTGCAGACGATGGCGCTGTCGGGGAGGCCAACGACCGGGGCAGCGTGCCAGCGGCCGCCTCCGAGGATCCGCCCCGGACCGGATCGTCACCGGCGCCGGGTGGAGCCGCCGCTCGAGCGGCCCAGGCCCGGGCGGCGTTGGATGCATCCGCGGCCGGCCGTCGTGGTTCGGGAGGTGCGACCGGCCCACCGCCGACGCGTCCCGCCGCCCGACCAGCCGCACCGCGTCGACCCGGCTCGGGCGAGTCCTCCAACCCGGTGGCCGGGGCCGACGTGGCTGCGTCCGCTCCCGGTTCGGAGCGGACGGTGGAGGTCCCGGATTCGGCCCCCGAGCAACCGTCGGGTGCCCCCGCCGCCGGAGCGGATGTCGACCCGGCGGCCGACGGCGCGGTGTCTCCCGAGCCCAGGTCCGCAGCGGCCCCGTCCACGGCGGTCCCGTCCACGGATGCGCCGCTCGCCGACGAGTGGGTGCGGGCTTCGCTCGCCGACAACGTGCTCCCGTCCCTGAAGGGTCGGGCCCGGGCGCTGGTGGCCCAGGCCGCGGTCGAGCGGGTCGAGGGGTCCACGGTGCTGCTCGGGGTCGCCAACGAGGCGACCATGGCCCGGGCCGAGGAGTTCGTCCCGCAGGTGGCCGACCTGCTGTCGGCTGCCGCCGGCCGGCCGGTCGAGGTGGCCCTTGTCGTCGCCGGTTCACCGGTCGCAGCGACACGCGGTGCCGAGCCGCTGCCGGAACGGGCTCCGATGGAGGACTCCGGATCCACGGACGATGCCGTCCGTGCTGGTGCCGCACCGCCGGGCGGAGACGATCCGTCCTCGACCGAGGACGAGTTGGTGGACCTCGACGAACTCGAGGATGCCAGTGACGTGGCGACGACCGGCGTCGCCCGACTGACCCAGGCCTTCCCGGGAGCGGTGGTGGTCGACAGCGAGGGGACGACGTGAACGACGAACAGGAGCCGGTGGACGCCGAGTTGGTGGCGGACCCGGAGGTGCTCGGCCTCGGCGCTCCGGGGCCGGACGTCGGCGGGTTCGATCTGGGTTCCATGCTCCAGATGGCCCAGGAGGCCGCGGCTCAGGTCGCCGAGGCCCAGCAGGAGCTCCTCGGCGCCCGGGTCACCGGCAGTGCCGGCGGCGGTGCGGTGCGGGTCGTGGTCAACGGCCACCTGCACCTGTTGGAGGTCGAGATCGCTCCCGAGGCGGTCGATCCGGACGACCCGTCCATGATCGGCGATCTGGTCGTGGCGGCGTTCGCCGACGCCCAGCAGCACGTGGCGGCGCTGCAGTCCAGGTCCGATCCGTTGTCGGGCCTCGGCGACCTCGGTGGTCTGCTCGGGGGCGGCTGAGGTGGCCTTCGCTCCAGCGGTTCAGGACCTGATCGATGCGCTCGGCCGCCTCCCGGGGGTGGGACCGAAGTCGGCTCAGCGGATCGCATTCCACCTGCTCAAGGCGGACGTGGAGGAGTCGAACCGTCTGGCTGCCGCCGTGCTGGCCGCCAAGGAGCGGATCGGGTTCTGTGAGCTCTGCTTCAACCTGTCGGAGCACCCCCGCTGCGAGATCTGCAGCGACGAGCGCCGCGACGTCAGCGTGCTCTGCGTCGTGGAGGAGCCCCGTGACGTCGTGGCGATCGAGCGCACACGGGAGTTCCGTGGCCGCTACCACGTGCTGCAGGGGGCGATCGACCACCTCCAGGGTGTGGGCCCGGAGCAGCTCCGCATTCGGGAGCTGCTCGCCCGGGTCGGTGCCGAGGGCGTGCAGGAGGTCATCATCTGCACGAATCCCAACCTGGAGGGTGAGGCGACGGCGCTCTACCTGTCGCGGGCGCTCGAGGCTCCGGGCCTGGTCGTGTCCCGGATCGCCAACGGACTCCCGGTCGGAGGTGATCTGGAGTACGCCGACGAACTGACCCTCGGCCGGGCCCTGGAGGGCCGTCGGGTGCTCGGTGGTCCGCCCGAGGCACCTGTCGATCCGATGACCGCCGGGTGAGCTGCGTGCGGTGACGGCTCCTTCCGCTGACGACGCGACCGGGACGACGCCCGCCTCCTGGCGCGGCCCTGGTCGCGAGGCCTACGCGCCCGTGTGGATCTCGATCGCGCTGGCCGCCGTGCTGCAGCTGGTGACCCCGTCGGTCATGGACGCCTGGGTCGACAAGGTGCTCTGCTCGCTGCTCGTCCTGGCGCTCGTGATCCTGGTCGTCGCGAGCCGTGAGGACGGCCGGATCGTCGCTCGGCACATCCGGGGTCACTCGACCCCGGCCCGCCGATTCAGTCAGCTGGTGATCGTGCTGCTGTCGTTCGCCAACCTGGGCACGGGGCTGGTGCTCACCGTCGAGATCCTGGGTGACTCGTCGGACTTCGACGCCCTCGACCTGCTCATCAACACGGGAGCGGTGTGGATCACCAACGTGATCGTCTTCGCACTCTGGTACTGGGAGTACGACCGTGGCGGTCCCGGTCGGCGGGCGGAGGGCACCGGCCGGGTGTCCCCGGCGTTCATCTTCCCGCAGATGCTCGACCCGGAGGTCGCCGAACCGAACTGGCGACCGTTCTTCTTCGACTACCTCTACCTGTCGTTCACGAATGCTGCGTCGTTTGCGTCGGCGGACGCGCTCCCCGCTGCACGGTGGGCGAAGGCAACGATGCTGTGTCAGTCCGCGCTGTCGCTGTCCCTGCTGCTCCTGGTGTTGTCCCGGGTGGCCGGGCTGCTGAGGTAGCGAGCGGTCCGGGCCCGTGCGGCCCGTCCGGGTCGGGAGCCGAACGCGACGGTGCCCGGCCGCTCTCGCAGCCGGGCACCGTCGACGCTTCCGGCCGCCCGGAGGCGGCTGTCACCTGTCCGCTCAGATCGTCTCGACGATGAGGGCGTCGCCCTGCCCGCCACCACCGCACAGCGCCGCGGCGCCGGTGCCACCGCCGCGGCGACGGAGCTCGTTGAGGATGTGGAGCACGATCCGGGTGCCGGACATGCCGATCGGGTGACCCAGCGCGATCGCACCGCCGTTCACGTTGGTGATCTCGTCGGTGATGCCCAGGTCCGCCATCGACGCCACGCCGACGGCGGCGAAGGCCTCGTTGAGTTCGAACAGGTCGACGTCGCCGACCGACTTCCCGGCCCGCTCGAGCGCCGTGAGGATCGCTCGCGACGGCTGGGTGAGCAGCGAGGCGTCCGGCCCGGCGACCTGTCCGTACGAGACGATGCGTCCGAGCGGGTTCCCGCCGATGCGCTCGGCGGCGGCCTCCGAGGCCACGACCACGGCTGCGCCACCGTCGGAGATCTGCGAGGCGTTGCCGGCGGTGATGTTGCCGGCCTTGTCGAACG
>CAYMKW010000018.1:0-16054 GCA_964391365.1 uncultured Microthrixaceae bacterium
AACAGGGGCCGCGGCGGATCTCCGGGGGCGTCGCCGGCGGAGAAGGCCAGCACCAGCTCGAGGCCCGCCTGGCGCGCGATCTCGAAGGCCAGCTGATCGAAGGAGCCGCGCAGGGTCAGGGGCGGCGCGGGGAAGCGCCGCGCCGATTCGGCCAGCCCCGGGTCGATCAGACCGGCCTCGAAGTCCCGGACGTCGTCGACGAGCGGATCGAGGGCGAACTGGTTGCGGTGCTCCCGCGGCTCGCGTCGGTCTCGGATCACCCAGTCGGGGTGCTCCCGGAACAGGTCGCTGTCGGGGTTGACCATCTCGGGTTCGACCCAGATGCCGAACCTGATGCCCCGATCGACCGCAGCGTCGACCAGTGGTGCGAGACCGCCCGGGAGCTTGCGGCGGTCCGGCTCCCAGTCGCCCAGCCCGGCGGTGTCGTCGTCACGGGGCGACGAGGGGCCGAACCAGCCGTCGTCCAGGAGGAACAGGTCCGCCCCCACGTCGGCGGCCCGGTCGATCAGGCCCACGATGCGCTGCTCGTCGAAGTCGAAGAACGTTGACTCCCAGTTGTTCGCGACGATCGGCCGGGTGCGGTCCGGGTCCCTGAGCACCCGCTCCCGGGTCCAGCGGTGGAACCGGTCGGTCAGGCCCGCCCTACCGGTCGCCCACGTCCACGCCACGGTCGGCGTCACGAAGGTGGTGCCGGCATCCAGCACGTAGTGGGCGCCGAGCGGGTTCGCTCCGGCCCGGAGGCGCAGGTCCCGCGCCGCATCGTTGGCCCGCGGTCGCACATCCAGGGCGAATCGGGTGTTGCCGCCCCAGAGGATCGAGCACCCGATGACGTCGCCGGAGGCCTCGTCGGCCGGGCCGTTCGGCTCGATCATGAGCACCGGTGATCGCTGCAGGTGGGGCTGGACGCCACCCAGGGAGTCGAGCACCTTCGTGCCGGGTGTCAGCTGTTCGGTCGTCCACGCCCACTCGTCGGCCCAGCCGGCACCACCGAACTGCGTCACCCGGGCCTCCGGCCCGATCAGGAAGGCCGGAGCGATCGAGTCGTAGTCCCACAGCGTGACAGGACCGTCCTCGTCGTGGTCGATCTCGATCCACTGTTCGAGCACGCCGGAGTCCCGGTGCGTCCGCGTCCGGAAGGCGACCCTCAGGTCGAGCAGCTCATCGACGGCGATCACGGTGACGAGCTCGTCGTCGCCCTGTGGCCGCCGCTCCACCCCGTCGAGCCGTAGCCGTGTGGTGGTGGTCCCCTCCGCATGGGTGATGCGCAGCGCCGGCGGGCGGTACGGGTCGGGCCCACCCCAGGTCGGGTGGGCGTCGGGGTACCAGACGGGATCGACCTCGACCGGAGCATCGGCGCCATCGAGTCCCAGCCCGACCTGGTGCAACCGACCCCGGGTGTCGGCCGCCCAGGTCCACCCCCAGTCGCCGGCGTCGACCCGGATGACCTCCTGCGTGGGTGACGTCTCGTCGGGTGTGGTCACGGGTCCATCCTCGTCCACGGGCCCGCACCATTGGGCCACAGCGGTACCTGCCCCTCTCTGGTGTTCAGCTGTGAATCAGGTACCGTTCACCTCATGTTCACCTGGGGGGCAAACCGAGTGGGGGCGGGTCCGGCCGAGGCGGAGCCGCCCGGATCGGGTGCGATGAGCGAACCGGTCGGCTCGTCGTGCTCTCGGCGCACGATGCTGAAGTGGTCGGGCGCAGCCGGGATCCTGGCGGTGGCCGCGCCCGCCGTGCAGGCCTGCACGGTGCCGTCGCCGCCGGCGGGCACGGACCCGAACGGTCTCGTCCTGCTCGACGGCTTCTCGAGCCGGGTGATCGCCCGGGCGGGCGAGTCCGTACAGGGGACGTCGCTGTTCTACCGGTGGTTCCCCGACGGTGCCGCCACCTTCGCCGATGCCGCCGTCCCGGGTGGCTGGTACCTGGCGGTCAACCATGAGGTCACCGGAGGCAATGGCGGGGTGACGAGCATCCGGTTCGATCCTGACGGCACGGTCACGGGAGCGCAGGCGGTGCTCAGCGACACCTCGTCCAACTGCGCCGGTGGAGCGACACCCTGGGGGACCTGGCTGAGCTGCGAGGAGTACAGCCGCGGCCACGTCTGGGAGTGCGACCCGACCGGCGACACGCCGCCCGTGAAGCGGACCGAGCTCGGTGCGTTCAGCCACGAGGCGGCCGCCGTCGCCGCCGATGGACGCGTCTACCTCACCGAGGATCGACCCGACGGCGCGTTCTACCGGTTCACCCCGTCCGTTCCCGGCGACCTGTCGAACGGCCTGCTCGAGGTCGCAACGGGCACCGCGCCGGGTCCGCTCGTGTGGGTCCCCGTTCCGGACCCCTCGGGCAACCTCGCATCGACCCGACTCCAGGTGCCCGACGCGGCTCGCTTCGATGGCGGCGAGGGAATCGACACCTCCGGCGACGACGTGTGGTTCACGACGAAGGGCGACCTGCGCGTGTGGCACTACCGGATCGACACCGGTCAGGTGGCCGTCCGCTACCAGGCGGGCGCACCGAGCCCGCTCGATGCCGTGGACAACCTCTGGCTGGACGAGGCGTCGGGTGCGCTGGTCGTCGCCGAGGACGGCGGCAACATGGAACTCGTCGCCATCCGACCCGACGACACCGCCGTGGTGATCGTTCGCATCCCCGGTCAGGACGGCAGCGAGGTGACGGGGCCGTGCTTCAGCCCCGACGGCCAGCGGCTCTACTTCAGTTCGCAACGGGCTCCGGTCGGAGCCGTCGGTGCCCCGATCGGCGTCACCTACGAGGTCACCGGTCCGTTCGACGCGCTGCTCGGTCGGAGCTGAGCCAACCGGTTCCTCCCGTCGGTTCAGGCGACGGTGTGCACGATGCCCTCGGGCTCGACGACAACGAACCCGCCGGGTGAGAACTCGAGCTGGAAGGCCTCTCCGGAGCCGCGCCCGACCAGCGCCCCGGCGCTGAACGACGAGCGGACCTGGATCTGCAGCCCGGCGGTCCACGCCACGACGGCGTTGGGATCGACGCACGTCCGGGCCTCGCTCGTGTCCAGGACCACCGGCCAGTCGGAGGCCAGGATGACGGTGCCGGGTCCGGTCAGGGTGACGTTGAAGAGGCCGCCGGCCGCCGCCGCGCCGAGGCCACCCTTGATGGCGTTGATGTCCCAGGCGATCGTGTCGTCGAAGCCGAGCAGGGCCCTCGACGACGCCGAGACCTGCTCCCCGGCCGCGAGCTCCAGCAGGTGGAGCTTGCGGCTGTGGTGCGAGACGAACAGCTCGCCTGCTCCGGTGCAGCGCATCAGGCGGACGCCCTCACCGGTGAGCGATGCCTTCACGAAGCGCTTGGCTCCGGAACCCTCGTAGGCGAACTGGACGTCACCCTGGTAGGCGATCATGGCGCCGCGCGTCACCAGGAGCGGGGCGCCGAGCGTCACCTTCACCACGGCGGGGTTCTGTCGGGTCATCCGGCCAGTGGTCGACTGCTCGCGGTTCTCGCTGGCGAACAGCGTCGAGTTGGCCAGGCCCGAAGAGGGCGCAGGCGCATGGCCGGTGGCGGTCGACGTCGCCGGAGCCGACCCGAGGGTGGTCGACCCGGAACCGACCGTGTCGGCGATCGGGGCGGTGTGTTCCGTCCACTGGGTTCCGTCCCACCAGCGGAGCTGGGACGGGTCCTGCGGGTCCGGGTGCCAGGCGGCCTCGTGTTCCATGCGTCCGACTCTACGGTCGAGAGGGGCTGGTTCCGGGGGTCAGTCCCTGCGGGATCGGATCGCCAGGAGCCCGGCCGCGATCGCGAGCAGGCCGATCAGCACGAGCCGGATCACATTGGCGCCGGTCACAGCCAGTTTCGTCGAGTTGGACCGGGTGACCGACTCGCCGCGGACCTCTGCATCGGGAGTGGTCGGCGGCGTCGCGATGGTGGTCGCCGGCAGGACGTCCACGGGCACGGTCGTCGAGGTCGTGCTCGTGGTGCTCGTCGTGCTGGTGGACGTGGTGGTGGAGCTCGTCGTGCTCGTCGTCGAGCTGGTGGTGCTGGTTGTGGTCGGCACGGTGGTGCTCGTGGTGGTGCTGGTGGTGGTCGGCACGGTGGTGCTCGTCGTCGAGCTGGTGGTGCTGGTGGTGGTCGGCACGGTGGTGCTCGTGGTCGAGCTGGTGGTGGTCGGCACGGTGGTGCTCGTCGTCGAACTCGTCGTGCTCGTCGAGCTGGTGGTGCTCGTCGTCGAACTCGTCGTGCTCGTCGAGCTGGTGGTGCTCGTCGTGCTCGTCGTGCTCGTCGTGGTGGTCGGGCAGTCCGGCGGGAGGATCCGAGCGAGCGAGGCGGTTGCAGCGCCGGTGCGGACCGAGCCGTCACGTTCGGTGATCGTGGCGAACACCTCGTTGTCGACCCTGTCGGCCTCCTCGCAGCGGGGAACGCTGGTCTGCAGGCAGATCTCCGGCGGCGGCCCGTTGAAGGTGACCTGCAGCTGGGCGTCCGGGTCGAGCGCCAGGACGGCGTCGGTGAAGGTCAGCCTGGCGTCGAACGAGTAACCGCCGGGTGGCGCCGGCGGCAGGTTCGAGAGATCGATGGCCGTTCCCGTGCCGGGGACGTCGATGAATCCGGGCACCGGCGTGCCGTCGGGCTGGCGCACGGTGAGCAACCACTGCTCGACGGTGCTCGGATCGACGTTGAGCAGGGTCGCTGCGTCCCACGTGACGGACGGATCGGTCCGACAGTAGGAACGGCTGGGATCGACCTGGAGCTTCGCGGACGCCGATGGGCACGGTCCGGCCTCACCGCTGTCGCTGAACGAGATCTGCCAACCCTCGTCGCCGAGTCCGAGCAGGCATCCGTTGCCCTCGCTCACGAACCCGTAGAGGCTGAGTCGGCCGGCGTTCACGGTCGGGAAGGTCACCGCTCCACCGGTGCCGACGCCGGCGCAGGGTCCGTCGGTCCCGAAGTCGTAGCAGAGGCCGTAGCTGTTGGCGACGGGCTTCGACTTGGTCGTGTCGGTGAGGAACGGGATCCAGAGCCGATTGTTGGACGTCGCGGCGACGTAGGCGAGTGCGGCGAAGACCGTGCCGCCGGAGCCGTCGGGGAACAACTTGGGTACGCCGTTGATGGCGGCCTGCAGGCCGGGTGGCACGGGCCCCGGTCCGCCGGTCGGATCGAAGCAGGACACCGGCCGGGACACGTTCGGCTGGCCGAAGAGCACCGGGTCGGCGAAGGTCGAACCGATGCACACGGCGGCCGACCCCTCGGCGTCGCCGAAGACCAGACCGGACATCCGGTAGAAGCCACTCGACGTGCCGGGGATGGCGGGCACCTTCCAGCCCGCGCAGGCTGCGCCGGTCGCCATGTCGAAGCAGAACAGGCGGTTGCCGCGGGACTGCTGCGGCGACGGGTTCGCGCCGTAGTCGACCACGAAGTAGAAGCGGTTCCCGATCACCTCCATGGAGAGCGTGGGGGACCGCCCGGCCGGGAACTGGTTGGGGTCCCAGCCCGGCAGGCCGACCGTGTTCAGGTTCACGGTCCCGCACGGGGTCAGGGTGGCGGTGTCGAAGCACTCGACGTTGATCTGGTTGGCCTGCTGGCCGGTGGGCAGGTTGACGGCGGCCCCGTAGATGCGGGTGCCGAGTGATGCGACACCGCTGAACGGCGAGTGGCTCACCGGTGCGTACGGGTTGCCCTGCTGGAGTCGGTTGGCGACGGGGAACCATGCGGTCGGACAGGCGGCATCGGTCGTGGTGTCCCAGCAGTAGAACCCACCTTCGTCCGGTCCGGCCTTGGCCCGGGTGCCCGAGAGCCACAACCGTCCCTGCGGATCGATCACGGAGTCCGCCTCGAACGGCGTGGTGAGGTCGCTCGGTTCCGAGATGGACACCTCGACGGGGTAGCCGGGGCAGGTCGCCTTGGCCGCCCGGTCGACACAGTTGATCTCGGGCTTGCCGGGGTTCGTGTGGTGGAAGACGTTGTAGGTCCGTGCCCCGCCGGAGAGCACCGGGACCCAGCCGTCACCGCGGGTCTGGATCGGGTCGGATCCCCAGAACTCGGCGATGCCACCGCGGACGGTTCCGGGTTCGTCGCCGGAGACCACCTTGATCGAGCGGGTGGCCGTCGATGGCGGATCAGTGAACGGACCGGCTGGTCCGACGTCCGAGTAGGAGACCTGCCACCCGTCGGGGGCGACGACCGATCCCGGAACGAGTTGGGACCCCGGTCCGATGGTGTCGATGGCCTCGACCCGGACGGGCTGGGTCGCCAGGTCGGCGGCCCGCACGGTCCAGTCGACCGTGTCGCCGCCGACCACCTCGGTCGAGGAGCCGGTCGACGTCGCGGTCCCGGACTTGTCGACGGCCGCCGGTTCGTCGGCGGCCAGGTCCACCCCTGGGCCGAGCGCCGCAGCCCCCAGGACGGCGACGACGAGCGCCGCCACCACTCGGTGTGTTCGATTGGTTCGACCCGTTCCCACGAAGTGAAACGGTACCGAACGACTCAGGTGTTCGGGAAGTCGCAATTTCACGCCGGCTCACGCCTGTCGGTCCGCCACCCGACTGGGGGGAATTACCCAACACTCAGAGTGATCACGTGGTTGCTCAATGCGCCCGCATGGGGAACGATGTACCCGAGGAAGCAGCAGCGGGCCGGAGGTGCCAGGTGGGTGTTGAGCGTGGGTGCGGAACAGTGCGTCCGGAACGCCGTGCCCTGAGCCCGACCCGTCTCGGACCGCTCGCTCTGGTTGTCGGCCTGATGGTGCTCGTCGCTCCGCAGCTGGCGTCCGCGCAACCCGCCCAGGCCGGGGGTCCATCGTCGCCGGCCGTCTCCTTCGTGGCCCAGCCCTCGACCGCCCCCTGTGCGGTCTTCCCGGCCGGTGTCATCCGCAACGTCGGCAGCACCGCCACGACGTTCACGGTCACGATCGTCGTCCCGCGCAACCTCTGCACCCCGGTCGGCGCCACCGCCGCGGTCTACGCCATGCCGAGCGCAACCGTGGCCTGGCCCCAGACGCTCGTCAGTCGGACGCCGTTCACGATGCAACAGAGCGGCACGTACACCGTCACGTTCTCCAAGGGCTGCGACCCGCAGCAATTCGACCTGATCGCCGGCACGTCCAACTCGGTGACTCCGCCGACCATCGCGCCGACCGGACCGTGGCACGGCCCGCTGCTGTTCCCCTTCGACACCACGACGGCGCTCCAGTGGCCCGGGAACTGCACACCGACGACGACCACGACGAGCACCACGTCGACGACGAGCACCTCGACCACGAGCACGACGACGTCCTCCACCACGTCGACGACGGTGCCCACCAGCACGACGACACCGAGCAGTACGACGACCCCCGGGCCGACCACCACCGTGCCCGCCGACGTCGCCGGTGAGACCACGGTCCCCACGACCGTGCCGGTGACCGTCGCCGGCATCCAGCAGTCCGGATCGACGCTGGCGTTCACCGGCGTCGGTCCGCTGCCCACCCTGGTGGGAGCCGGCCTGATCGGCCTCGGACTGCTCCTGATGATGTTCGGACGTCGCCCGATCAGCGAACGCTGAGCCGTTCGGCCGCGCCGGTCACCCGGCGGCGGCTGCGGCGCGGTCGGCGTCGATCGCGTCGAGCGACTCGTACTCGTCGCTGGTGTCGACCCAGTGCTCGAACTCGATGATGCCGAGCTCGGTGAAGCGGTCCCGGAGCCAGCCGTCGCCGGAGTCCAGCAGCCCGAGCTTCCGGCAGTTGGGGACGATCTTGGAGAACAGCATCGTCCGGAACATCCGCTCCTCGTCGGAACGCTCGGCGAGCATCACCCGGACGATCGGTTCCGGGTCGACCCCCATGCGCTCCCAGGTGTCCGTGTGGAACCAGCGGTCACGTAGCCGGAGCACCGCCTCGTAGGCGAACTCCTGACGTTCCCGCAGCTCCGAGGAGGTCATCGAGTCGTACAGCTCCTGCAGCGAGAGCACCCCGAAGGCGACGTGTCGCGCCTCGTCGCTCATGACGTAGCGGAGGAGCTGCTTGAGCAGCGGCTCGTCGGTGATCGAGTGGATGAACCCGAACGCGGCGAGCGCCAGACCCTCCACCATGATCTGCATGCCCAGGTAGGTGATGTCCCACCGCTCGTCGGTGATGATCGCGTCGAGCAGACGGCCCAGGTGCGGGTTGATGGGGTGTTCGCCGGACATCTTTTCGGAGAGGTAACGAGCGAAGACCTCGACGTGACGGGCCTCGTCGATCACCTGCGTGGCCCCGTAGTACTTGGCGTCGATCCACGGCACCTGCTCGACCAGCTTGGCGGTGCAGATGAGCGCACCCTGTTCCCCGTGGAGGAAGTTCGAGAGCATGGCGTTCTGCTGCTGGATGCCGAACTCCGTCCACTCGGCGTCGGTCCAGCGGGCCACCTCGGAGCCGTAGCTGGCGGCGAGCTCCTTGAAGCGCGTGGTGGCCGGGGTGACGGTCATGGCCGCCGCCATGCGCTCCTGGTCGACGTCGGTGTCCCACGGAAGGTCCGTCGCCCCGTTCCACTGCGAGGTCTTGGCCTTCTCGTAGAGCTTGGAGAGCCCGGGCCGACTCCGGTCGTAGTCCCAGGTGAAGGCGATCTCGCCGGCGCTGGCCACTGCGTGGTCGCTGCCGAGGACGCTCCGTCCGGCAGCGAGGATCGCCTGGACCTCGTTCTCGTTGGTGCTCACGTTTCCCCCTCGTTCGTTCACCCGGTTCGCTCGGAACGGCTGGCCCGGTCGCGCTCGACGCCGGGGCCCATCGACCTGCATGTTCCCACAGGTGGGTGGGGAAATCGTCCCGGATGCTGTCCCGTGAGGACATCTGGGGTGTTCACTGGAGGGGTCCCGGTGGGCCGGGACTGCTGTCGGCAACGGGGCCGGGAGCGAGCAGGAGGATCTGCCATGCGCAGCACGACGGAGTGCCGCCACTGCCGGGGCCTGTGCGCCGGCGCCGCCGAGCGGTGTCACCACTGTGGCAAGTGGGTCCGGCGACCCGACTTCTTCCCGACGGCTCGGTCGGTCTCCCGAACGTCCTGAACGGTCCCGCCCGTCCCGTGCCCGATCTGGCACGTCGACCGCCGGGGCGGGATGGGTGGCGGGAAGCGCCTAGCCTGCCGGGAGGATGGCAGACCAGGCCGACTTCGCCGAGCAGGCGACGCCGTACCTCGACCAGCTGTACGCAGCGGCGATGCGGATGACGAGGAACCCGGCCGATGCCGAGGACCTCGTCCAGGAGACCTTCATCCGCGCGTACCGGGGCTTCGGGGGATTCCAGGACGGCACCAACCTGCGCGCCTGGCTCTACCGGATCCTCACCAACACGTTCATCAACACCTACCGGGCGGCACAGCGCCGACCGGAGCAGAGCGAGCTCGACGACGTCGAGGAGCTCTACCTCTATCGCCGGATCGGGGGGCTGGAGGCGGCATCGCTCGGGCGCAGCGCCGAGGACGAGCTCATGGACCTGTTCACCGACACCCAGGTGAAGGACGCCATCGACGCCCTGCCGGAACAGTTCCGCCTGGCCGTGCTGCTCGCCGACGTGGACGGCTTCTCGTACAAGGAGATCGCCGAGATCCTCGACGTTCCCATCGGGACGGTCATGAGCCGCCTCCACCGGGGAAGAAAATCTCTCCAGAAGTCGTTGCACTCGTTCGCGCTTGAACGCGGCGTGATCAGAGCCGTCCCGATGGCGGTCGCCGACAACGAACCGACCGAGCCGGAGGAGGCCCAAACGTGAACACCGCCCATCACGATCACGGGCCCAACGGCGACACCGTCCACCGGTGTGACGATGCGATCGCCCAACTGCAGGCGTTTCTGGACGGTGAACTGGACGCCGAGACCGTGGCGATGATCGAGGCGCACCTCCAGGAGTGTTCGCCGTGTCTGGAGGCCTACGACTTCGAGTCCGAGCTCCGGAAGGTGATCGTTGCGAAGCTCAGTGAGCCCGATGTCCCCGGCGACTTCCGATCGCGGATCACGAGCGTCCTCGAGCGCCTCGAGGCCGAGAGCGGCGAGGGCTGAGCGACTCGACCATCGCCGTGTGACCGATCCGGTTCGTCGGTCCTAGACTCGGGGCATGCACTTCGCGACTGAAGCCTCCACCTCTCCGGTGTGGCACTACTGGCTGGCCGTGCCGATCGCCCTTGGTGCGATCGCCGTGGTGGTGGCCATCATCGCCGGTTACGTGATCAGCGTGAGCAAGACCCGGTACCCCAAGAGCGACTCCTGAGCCCCGGGTGAGCGGTTCGATCGACTGGGCCCTGGCCGAGCAGATCGCCGCCAGGATCTCGGGGAGTGACCCGTTCGCATCCTCGTACCACCGGCAGGGGATGGAGCGGGACTTCGAGGAGTTCACCTCCGCCGCCCAGGGGTTCGTCGAGACCGAGACGGGACTGCGGTCGGCTGCGGGGCCGGCCCGGGCCCGGGTCGTGGACCGGATTGACTGGGTGCGAGCGAACCTGGCCAGCTACCAACGGCTCCTCCGTCCCGTTCTCCAGCGGATGGAGGAACGGCTCGACGGACCGGCGGCCGCCCTGTCGGGAAAGGTGGCCGGCGCCGAGCTGGGAGCGCTGCTCGGGTGGATGTCCACGCGGGTGCTCGGTCAGTACGACCTGCTCGTCCTCGAGGACGAGGACCCGGAGGATCAGGACCTCGTGTACTACGTCGGTCCCAACATCCTGGCGCTCGAGAAGCGGCACTCGTTCCCGCCCGGCGAGTTCCGGCTGTGGGTGGCACTCCACGAGGTCACCCACCGCACCCAGTTCACCGGTGTCCCCTGGCTGCGGCCGTACTTCCTGGGGCTGGTCGGTCAGTTGGTCGATGCGACCGATCCGGACCCCACCCGCTTGTTCACCGCCGTCGGCCGGGTGGCCGACGGGATCCGAACCCGCACGAACCCACTCAGTGAGGGCGGTGTGGCCGGGCTGTTCGCGACCGCCGACCAGCGGGTCGTCATGGACCAGGTGGGCGGGCTGATGAGCCTGCTCGAAGGTCACGGCGATGTGACGATGGACCGGGCGGCCGCGTCCGAGATCCCCTCCCAGGCCCGGTTCGCCAGAGTGCTCCGGGCCCGACGGGCGCAGGCGAACCTGGCGACCCGACTGCTGCAGCAGTTCATCGGACTCGAGGCGAAGCTCGCCCAGTACGAGCAGGGCGAGCAGTTCATCGCCGCCGTCGAGCAGGTGGGAGGGCCGGGCCTGTTGAACCGGGCGTTCGAATCACCCGAGTGGTTGCCGACGCTCGTCGAGATCCGCGAGCCGGCCCGTTGGATCGACCGGGTCGGCGCCGCTCCGGCGGCGTGACCGGCCGACCCGTCGTCGACGACCCGGTCGTCGCCGACCTCCTCTCGCGGGCGACGTTCCCCGCCGGGACCTCGCCACTGCGCTGTGCGGTGTCCGGCGGGCCCGACTCCACGGCGCTCCTGGCCCTGGCGGTCGCACTCGGCCGGGCCGTCACGGTCGTCCACGTCGACCACGGACTCCGGCCGGAGTCGACTGCCGATGCCGATCAGGTGTCCCGCCTGGCGGCTGAGTGGGGCGCCGAGTTCGAACTGCACCGGATCCGCGTTCCGGACGGGGGCGATCTGGAGGCGAGGGCCCGGGCGGCTCGGCACGCCGCCGTGGGACCCCAGGGTCTCTGGGGGCACACGGCGGACGATCAGGCCGAGACCGTGATCCTCCGACTCCTCCGCGGAACCGGGCCGCACGGCCTGGCTGCCATCCGACCGGACCGTCACCCGCTCCTCCTCCTGCGACGCGCCGAGACGGTCGCACTGTGCCGACACCTCGGCGTCCGGCCGGTCGACGACGTCATGAATCGCGATCCCCGGTTCGACCGGGCCAGGGTGCGCCACGAGGTGCTCCCGCTGCTCGGGGACGTGGCCCGCCGCGACGTCGTCCCGGCACTCGCACGACTCGCTCGGCAGTCGGCCGAACTCGACGACCTGGTGGAACTGCTCTCGGCAGAGGTCGACGCGACGTCGGTAGGACAGCTCCGATCGGTGCCGCGACCCGTTGCCGTCGCGGCGTGGCGAAGGTGGTGGACCGCAGCGACCGGTGGTCTGCCCCCTCCCGACGCTGCGGCAATCGAGCGCGTGCTGTCGGTGGTGGAGGGCCGGGCCCGGGCGTGTGACGTGACGGCGGGGTGGTCGCTGCGCCGTCGACAGGGTGTCCTCCGTCTGGTCGACGGCCGGAGCAACGGAACCCGTGCTCCGGTTGGTGGCGCCCGCAGGGCGCTCGGGTAACGTCGGACGGGTGAGTCCGGAGCCCCTCCCGTCCTTCGACGACGACCCGAGGGTCGGCCGGACGGTGCTCACCGAGGAGCAGCTCATGGAGCGCATCTCCGAGCTGGGCCGGGAACTCACCGAGGCCTACCGGGGCGAGCGGCCGCTGCTCGTGTGCGTGCTCCGCGGCGCCTACGCGTTCCTGACCGATCTGGCCCGCTGCATCGACCTGCCGGTCGAGATCGACTTCATCGCCGTGTCGTCCTACGGGGCGTCCACCCGGACCTCGGGTGTGGTCCGGTTGGTCAAGGACCTGGACGTCGACCTGACCGGACGACACGTCGTCCTCGTCGAGGACATCGTCGACACCGGCCTGACCTTGCGCTACCTGCGTCGGAGCCTGGAGGCGCGCAACCCGGCCAGCCTCGAGGTCTGCACCCTGCTCGCCCGTGAGTCGGCCGACCTCGAGGGTCTCGGCGTCCGCTACGTGGGCTTCACGATCCCGGGCGAGTTCGTGGTGGGTTACGGACTGGACGTCGACGAGCGGTACCGGAACCTCCGGCACATCGCCGTCTACGTCGACCCGTCCGTCTGAGCGGCCGGCCGGACCGGGTCGCGACGTTCGCCGAGCTCAGATGCGACCTGATCGTTCCAGCGACCGGTAGGCGAGGGCGCCCGGACCGACCGGGATCCAGAACGTCAGCAGGCGGTACAGGAACACCGCCGGAATGGCGAGCGCCAGCGGGCTGCCGAACAGCACCAGTCCGGCGATGAGCGCCACCTCGACCACGCCGAGTCCGCCGGGCGTGGGCGCCGGTGCGGCCACGATCGTGGCCACGAGGAACGTGATCGTGATCGCCAGGAAGTCCTCCTGCACGCCCACCGCCCAGGCCGAGAACACCAGTGCACTCGAGTAGGCGGCGATCACGATGACCGAGCCGACGAGCAGTTGGGCCAGGCGGAGCGGTCGGCCGGCGATCGCCCGCAGGCCGCCGCCGGCACGTCGGACCGCCGGCACGATCGTGGACAGGACGGCGTTCCGCCAGGCGGGAACCAGCGCGACCAGGCCGAGCCCGACGGCTGCCAGAACCGCCGCGATGACCGTGACGTTCGAGGCGCCGAGTTCGCCACCGACCGTGACGGTCCGGTCGTCGATCCCGATCCGGGTCGTCACCGCCAGGAACAACAGGTGGACGAGCAGGCCCGTGACCGCCACCAGTCCGACCGACTGCACGGCGTCGGCCGTCGCCACGCCCTGCTTCTGGAGGAATCGCACCGAGAGCGTGACCCCGCCCGTGCGCGCTGGGGTGACGCGGTTGGCGAGCGACGATGCGAGCGTGGACTGGAACGTCGGGCCGAACTGCAGCGCATCGCGGAACGCACCGATCCGCGCCAGCGTCGCCCCCAGGTAGGTGGTGCCGGCAGCCACGACGGCCGCGGCCAGCGGTTCCGGTCTCAGCGACCCCAGGGCGCTGAACGAATCCAGCTCTCCGGCGGCGGCGGTGCCGGCGATCCACGCTGCGGCCGTTGCGAGTGCTGTCAGCGCCAGGCGGACCACACTGACAGGAGCGAGGGGCTCGTCCACCTGGGGGGCGACGCCCGCCCGCTCCTGGACAGCGGCCCGGAGCGGCTCGAACAGCTCGTTGTCGCGCAGGGCGGTCCGGGTGGCGCTCCCGAGTGCGAACGGCTGCAGGCGCGGGAGTGCTCGGCGGAGCACCTCGGGGCCAATGGTTCGTTCGGCGGCGGCGACCGCCCGCTCGACCCCGACCGACGACGCGGTCGAGCCGAGCAGTTCCGCCACGTCGGTGTCGAGCAGCAGGTCCGACGCGGCGAGCTCGGCGAACCCGAAGTCGATGATCCACGCATGCTCGTCCGCTCCCAGGAACACGTTGGCGAGCCGGAGATCGCGGTGGGCGATGCCGGCGTCGCGCATGTGCTGGAGCTGGTTCCAGACCTGATCGAGCACGGCGTCGTCGAGGTCGTCGGGCGGGACCCGGTCCAGCGAGTCGCCCTCGATCGCCAGGTAGGCCAGGAGCATCCCGCCGACACCGATCGTGGACACCGCCTCCAGTCGGGGGGTGCGGATGCCGACTGCCGAGGCCCGCATCGAGAGGAGCGCCTCGTGCTCCACGGCCCTCCGCAGGGATGGGAACGGCCGCTCGTCACCGGAGCTCCGGAAGGTCAGGAGCCGGAACATCCGGAACATCAGGTCGGCCGACCGATTGTCCTGGTCGAGCACCTTGACGAACAGCCGTCGGTCGTCGGTTGTCCGGGCGAACCACGGGGTCGAGCCCCGGGCGTCGACCGATGCCCGCTCGGCGGATGCGATGTGGAACCCGCTCCGACCCAGTTCCTCCGCGATGTCACTCGCCCTCGGACTGCTGTCCGGGGTGCCGAAGATCAGGGCCACGAGTGCGCCGCAGGTGATCCCTGCGCCCAGGTCGACGAGCCAGCCGGTCGGCGGAACGGCGTCAGCGGCGAACGACACGATGAGGTGGACGCCCACCAGCCCGGCAGCCAGCCGTCGCGTGGGACGGTTCAGGTAGGGGAGGCCCACCACGAGCGCGGCGACGAACCCGGCCAGGAGGACGTCGTTGGGGGTCACCGGTCCGGCGGTGTCGGTCAGATCGCTGCTCGGCAGGTAGGCGTCGGGGAAGAGCGAGGGTGGGGTGGTGGTGGACACCCGGACCAGGAACTCGCTCAGCAGCGCCGCCGAGGCCGCCGCCAGCGTCACCAGGCCGAGCAGCCGGAAGGACCGCGATCGGATGAGCCGGACCGTCACGACGATCGGAGCGATGGCGAGCACGGCGGTCACGACCACCAGCGGAAGTGCGATCAGCCACTGCGGCAACACGCCGACGATCGCTCGCAGGTCGTAGTGGAACGCCGTGATGGCGTTGTCGAAGCGCCAGACCGCCACCACACCGGCCGCGAGCGTGAGCGATCCGACGATCAGTCGGAACAGCGACGTCGGCGTGCGGACCATCACCACGGACCGGTCCGCCGGGGCGGGCGTGTCCGTGCGGGCGTGGTCGGGGTGGCGCTCGGTTGCAGGAACCAGCGCATGGTACCGACCGCCACCGGGACCACCGCGGGACGCGACGTCACCGTCCGTCGGTAGCCTGCTCACCATGGCTCGACGAGCACCCCGTCCGGGGTCCTCCGGACGTGGTTCCGTTCGAACGACCTGGTGGTGGGTGGCCGGGGTCGTTGCCGTCGTGGTGGCCGTCGCCGCCATCTGGTGGTGGATCGGGTCCCGTGGTTCGGATCCGGTCGAACTGCGCCTCGACGAGTTCCAGGCGGCGCTCGTCGGTGACCGCGTGGCCACGGCGACGGTTCAGGACAGCACGTCGACCGTCGACGGGACACTCACCGACGGGCAGCGGTTCACCACCGTGTTCCCCCAGGCCTACGGCGAGGAACTGACCCGGCAGCTGCTGCGCGCCGACGTTCCCGCCGAGGTCGACAACTCCGAGCCGACATCCCTCAGTGATCTGTTGTTCGGGATCGTGCCGACGGTGCTGATCGTCGGGGTCTTCCTCTGGTTCGTCCTCCGGATGCAGGGCGGCGGTCGAGCTGCGGGGTTCGGACGTTCCCGGGCCCGGACGGCCGACGACGTCCCGGTCACCTTCGACGACGTGGCCGGATCGGACGAGGCCACCGACGAGCTGCGCGAGGTGGTGGAGTTCCTGCGTGACCCGGAGCGTTTCGCCCGGCTCGGTGCGCGCGTTCCCGCTGGTGTGCTCCTCGTCGGTCCGCCGGGAACGGGCAAGACGTTGCTGGCCAGAGCGGTCGCCGGCGAGGCGGGCGTGCCCTTCTACTCCATCTCCGGTTCCGACTTCGTCGAGATGTTCGTCGGCGTCGGCGCATCCCGGGTGCGGG